>JAFAYW010000208.1 GCA_019240125.1 Alphaproteobacteria bacterium | reverse complement strand
GCGCTGGGCGGCGATCCTATCGCGGCGCTGCAGCGTTATGAGCAGATCCGCCTGCCGCGCGTAACGCGGTTGCAGCAGATGTCGCGCGCCAACAAGCTCCGTTATCACATGCCCGACGGCCCTGAGCAGGAGGCGCGCGATGCGGCGGTGGCGGCGAACCGTGAGCGCGCGCCTGAAACGATGCAATGGCTGTTCGGATTTGACGCGAGCGTGATCGAACCGGCTACGGCGTGATTAGCGAGCACCACCAGGACCCAACTCGGCGCCGATCAAGTGCCCCCTCTGGCGGCGCATGCGCAGGGCGGCTTGTTCTGACCGAACTCGGCACCAAGGCGGAGCACCGAGCATTTATGTTTCGGTACCGGATCGGCGGAAGTGTCATTCCGTGCTCCGTCCGACCCATTGGCCATAGACGGGGTACTGGCAGCAGATGAATTCGATGTAGGCGGGACGACCGGACGCATTGACGTCAAGCGCCCGCCGCAGCGCGGGGATTATTGCGGCCGGGTTGTTCACCCGCTCGGTGTGGAAGCCGAGAGCGCCGATCACCTTCGACATATCGACATCGTCCGGCCCTAGCACCTGATGGGTAAAGGGATCGTGGCCAGCGCCCCAGAAGCCGGGGCCATAGCCGGCAAAGCCACCATTGCTGATATGCACGACGGTGATCCCGAGTTTCTCTCGCAGCAGAACCTCGAGGTTACCGAGCATGTAGCCGAGCCCGGCCTCGCCCGTCACCGCCACGGATGCCCGCTCGGGAAACGCCTTCTTGGCGGCGATGGCGGCAGCGAGACTGAAGCCGAGAGTCGAGACATTCCCCCCAGCCGAGAAAACCGCGCGGGATCAAGGTGTCGAAGACAGTGCTCAACTGATCGCGGGTATTGCCGCTTTCGTGCGTCACGAACGAGTTGCGCAGATCCAGCACCTGCTGCAGGTCGCCGTACACCCGGTACGGGTTAATCGGCGTCTCGTCGGAATTCATGACCTGCCGGTATCGGGCGAGCGCCTCGTCTCGCGCCGCCCGCACTTCCGCCGCCACATCGCCCGCGGCCCGTCCGACGCCCGATGTTCGGCCGGCAACTTCCCGACAAAGCGCCTGCAAGCTCAGGCGGGCATCACCGATCACCGCATGCGCCGTCGGGTACATCTTATTGATGTGCAATTCGTCGATGTTGCAGTGAATGATTGTCTTTCCCGCCGGGTCGGGAATGGCGTGGCTGAAACGGCCTGGTGACAGGCTCGAGCCGATGGCCAGGATCACGTCGCTCTTGTTCAGGTAGTGCGCGATCTGATCGCCGCGCACGCCGACAAACAGCGGATGGTCTTCCGGGAATGCGCCCTTTGCCTTGAGGGTCGTGATCACAGGCAAATTCAGCAGCTCCGCCAGCGCCTTCAGCTCATCGGAGGCATCGGCGTAGATAACGCCCTCGCCGGCGTAGATCAGCGGGTTGCGCGCCTTCAGGAGTTGGTCGACCGCTTCACGCACATCGGCCGGGTCCGGCGCCGATTTCCAGCCCTTCACCGGACGATAGGGGTCGGCGGTCTCATCATAGATCGCCGTGGCGTTGGGGATGGCGAGGATCACCGGGCCCGGCCGCCCGCTGCGCAGCATGGTAAAGGCGCGCCGCATCAGCTCCGGAGTGCGCTCAGGCTTGTCGAGATAGCCGAACCACTTCGACACGGTCTTCATGGCCGACGCGACATCGTACTGGCTGTTGCCCGAGGCGCCGGCCGGCACGCCGTCGGTAATGCACAGCACCGGCGAGCCGTCCTCAAATGCCTGCGCCAGCCCGGCATAGGCGTACTGCATGCCGGCAGCATTGACGCCCCCCTGAAAGGTGCAGACCCCGATACGAGAGCCGCCAGTAATGCGCGAGAAAGCGTCGGCGACCGCCACGGCATAGCGGTCGTCGCGCATCATCAACATCGGTACGCCTTCGCGGCCGAGCGCGTTGTTCACCCGGCAGACCGGAAACGTCGAAACCCAGCCCACGCCCTCCTGCTTGAGAATGCGGGTAATGCCGGTCGCCACGTCGATCGTCATGGATGCGCCCTCCGATGCCTGAAGCCGAGCCGTCAGCCGCCGTGCGGGCGCACGCGACATTGGTGAGCCGCGAGCAGCCGTTCCGACTATCGCCCTGCGACCGCTCGCGATGAAAGCGTCTCGCGCTATGCGAGACCGTAGAAGCCGAGCGCGCCGCCAGCCATGACCTGGTGTTTGGCCTCTGCGGATAACGGCCCGAGCCGGTCGCGCATCATCTGAGGCGCTCCCGGAAAGAAGCCGTCCTGATGCGGGTAATCGGTCGCCCACATGATCTTGTGTGGGCCGATATAGTCGGCCAGTACGGCGACGCTGTCCTCGACCGGTTCGAACGATATCCAGCAATTGCGCTGGAAGAGTTCGCTGGGACGCATTTTCGGGGCCGAATCGTTGAACCCCTCATCGTCGAAATGCCGGTTCATGCGGTCGAGCCACGGCGCGATCCAGCCACCGCCGGATTCGAGGAAGGCGACGCGCAGACGCGGGTGGCGATCGACGACACCGCCCCAGATCACGCCCATCGCCGCCAGCATCATCTCCATTGTATGCGAGATCATATGGCGGGCGGCCCTGTCCCCCTCGAAACGATCGACGCCGACCGTCGGCATCGCGTTGGTCGAGCCTTCGTGAAAGCCGATCGAGAAGTCGAGGTCCTCGGCGACGGTCCAGAACGGCTCGTACATCGGGTCGCTCATCATCTTCTTGCCGTGATACGGGTTAGGGCGCAGAAACCCGCCTCGCATGCTCAGTACCTCGCGTGCGTAGCGCACTTCCTCGATGGCTAGGTCCACCGACTGCATCGGCAGCATCGCGACGCCGAACAGACGGTCGGGATACGGCTTGCAATAATCCGCCAGCCAGCGGTTATAGGCGCGGCACATCGCGGCCGCGAGGTCGGGGGCCTCGACAGCGCCGGTGAACAACCCCAGGCTTGGGTAAAGGAAAGCGGCATCGATGCCGTCGGCGTCCATGTCGGGAATGCGGGCATGCGGGTCAAACCCGCCTTTCTTGCCCTCGGCATATTTCAGGCTATCGAGCTTAACGTCGCCCTGCCGGACCCCGACTGCGCCCAGGCTGCCGATCCCGCGAGGATTGCCAAGCATCTTGCCCTCGACCGTGAGGCGTTCCTTGCCGTTCTCATCGATAACAAAGCGCGGCCGGCGGTCGCGGAAGGCGGGATCGATGTACTCGTCCCACAGTGTAAGCGGTTCCAGGATGTGGCCGTCAGCATCGACCACGTTGTAATTGCGGGTCATCGGCATCCCTCCGCGGTTTTGTGAACCCGGATATCGTACCCCCGCCACAGGCCATGGAACGAGTCTGAATGTTATTCGAAATTTCCAAGTGAGTTCCGATCCCGATCGCTCGGGGCGAGCTCGGCTTTGATCTGACGCGAGACGTCGAGACGCTCGGCCACCTCCGCTTGGCTCCAGCCGCGTTCGGCGCGCAGCTCCGTTAGTCACATGCCTTAAGATTGACCTGCGGACGCGCCTTGTGCGCTGGCCATTTCGTCCCAACCGCGCTTCGGACACGGCGCGCAAGTCACGACGAGGTGTCCGGTGACGCTGAACTGCGATGAGGTCCCGCCCCGGGAAGCCTGTGGGTAGGACATCCTTATGCGCCGACCGGTTTGGCTGTACGACAAGCTGCGGGCCTATTATGCCGGGCGGCGAATACCGCCGGGACCGATCAGGCCGGGATAGGGCGCCTTGAATTTCCAGAACGTGCCGCTGACCGCCCCTTCGAAGTAAATATCCCGGTTGTCGGGTC
>JAFAYW010000175.1 GCA_019240125.1 Alphaproteobacteria bacterium | reverse complement strand
TGATCGCGCTGGCGACCGCACATCCGGCAAAATTTCCCGACGCAGTCGCGCGCGCGACCGGCATTCGGCCGTCCTTGCCGCCTGCGCTCGCTGATATCATGGACCGGCGCGAACGGGTTGCCGTGTTGCCCAACGATGTTGCCGCCGTGGCGAATTTCGTGCGTGCGCGTGCGCGGCGGATCCGGTCCAGCCGGGGGGCCGCATGACAACCCGCCTCGCCACGCTCTCGAACGGGCTGCGCATCGTCACCGACCGCATCCCGACCGTCGATACCGTCTCGCTCGGCTTGTGGGTCGATGTCGGCACGCGGCACGAGGCGCCCGAGATCAACGGCGTCGCGCATTTTCTCGAACACATGGCCTTCAAGGGCACCGAGCGGCGCAGCGCGCGCGCCATTGCCGAGGAGATCGAGGCGGTTGGCGGCCATCTCAACGCCTACACCTCGCGCGAAAGCACCGCCTACTACGCCAAGGTGCTGAAAGAGGATACGACGCTGGCGCTCGACATCCTCTCCGACATTCTGCTGCACTCGAATTTCGAGCCGGCCGAAATGGAGCGCGAGCGGCAGGTCATCCTGCAGGAGATCGGCCAGGCCAACGACACGCCCGACGACATCATCTTCGACCATTTCCAGGAACGCGCCTTTCCCGACCAGGCAATGGGCCGGCCCGTGCTCGGCAGCCCCGAGATCATCCGGCGGCTGTCGCGCGAGGCGGTGATCGGCTATCTGCGCGACCATTACAGCGCCGGCCGCATGGTGCTGTCGGCCTCGGGCAATCTCCAGCACGAACGCATCGTCGAACTCGCCGACAGATTGCTATCGGAGATGCCGGCGGAGCGCGCGATCAGCACCGAGGCGGCACGCTACACCGGCGGCGAGTTCCGGCAGGCGCGCGACCTCGAACAACTGCATATCGTTCTGGGGTTTGGCGGGCTGACGCTGGATGACCCCGATTATTACGCCGCCTCGGTATTGTCGACCGCGTTTGGCGGCGGCATGTCCTCGCGTCTCTTCCAGGAGGTGCGCGAGAAACGCGGTCTCGTCTACACGATCAACTCCTTCACCCACAGCTATCGCGATGGGGGCCTGTTCGGCATCTATGCCGGCACCGGAGAAGAGGAAGCGGCCGAACTGGTGCCGGTGCTGTGTGACGAGACCTTGCGCCTTGCCGATGGGTTCAGCGAAAGCGAATTGGCGCGCGCCAAGGCCCAGATGAAGGCCGGGCTCCTGATGTCGCTGGAAAGCACCGGGGCGCGTTGCGAGCAGATGGCGCAGTACCTGCTGATCCACGGTACCCCATTCGACCCGCCCGAGATGGTAAAGCGCATCGAGGCAGTCGATGACGCCGCGATCGCGCGGGTCGTGTCGCGCTGGCGTGACGCGCCACCGACATTGGCGGCGTTGGGCCCGGTCGGCGCGCTCGAGGATTTCGCGCGCGTCGAGGCGCGCCTGGCGGCTTAGGCGGCCGCCCCGCCCCGCGAGTGGCACTCGACGCCATGGCTCCGCAACGCAGGACGTTTCCACGGCTTTTCCTATCTCGGGCGGAGCCCTTCCGGCTCGACGGCGAGCGGGTTTTCCTGCGTCCGCCCGAACGCGGCGACTACGAGGAATGGGCGACGATCCGGGCCCGCTCTCGCGAGTTCCTGACGCCGTGGGAGCCGAGCTGGCCTCCTGACGCGCTGAGCCGGGTCAGCTACCGCGCCCGCGTCACGCGCTATGCCGAGGATTGGCGCGGCGACCAGGGCTATAATTTCTTCATCTTCCGCAACGACGAGCGGCTCGCCGGCGGTATCGGCCTGTCGAATTTACGCCGCGGTGTCGCGGAAACGGCCAGCCTCGGCTACTGGGTCGGCGAGCCCTATGCCCGCCAGGGCTACATGACAGCAGCCCTGCCGCTGGTGCTCGATTTCGCCTTTGACCGGTTGCGGCTGCACCGGGTCGAGGCCGCCTGCCTGCCGACCAACGTGCCCAGCCGCGCGCTGCTGTTGCGCACCGGCTTTCAGCAGGAGGGCTATGCCCGCAACTATCTGCTGATCGACGGCAAATGGCAGGACCATCTCCTCTTCGCGGTCCTCCGCGAAGACTGGCGGCGCTAACGCATCGCAATCGGTTGACCCCGCAAGGCCGCGCGGACATTGTTGCCGCGGAAGAGTACCGTTCCCGGTGGGGCGCGCGGGCTTCAAACCCGTTGGGGGGCGCGTAGGCGTCCCTGGTAGGTTCGACTCCTGCCTCTTCCGTTTTCTATTAGCTGGAGCGGGCTGTTTTAGGCGGAATCCGGATTCCCGAAAGAGGGGGTCTGTAGAGGCTTTGGCGGCAAGTTCCGGGATAGGGCGGCGTAGACGCGATCGGTGTTGCGTTCGAAACACCACCAGAGGGCGGCGGCCCAACCGATGCAGACCAGCAACAGCGCGCCGTAGACCGCCGCGACGGCCGGGCTCATCTGCATGCGGTGCGGCGCCAGTCCGGTGAGGATGATGAACGTCAGAAGCGGAAAGTGGGTCAGGTAGAGCGTGTAGGAGATTTCGGATGACGCTCGTGCCACCGCGCCGTACTTCGAGCCGGGATTCGGCAGACTGGCGAGGACCGGCAAGACCGATGCGACCACCAGCCCAAGTCCAAGATCGGCAAGTTCGCCGAGCCGAAGCTTCGCCAGTACAATCGCCCCGACGAGCAGGCACAGCGCCCCGCCCCGCACCAACAGGTGGCGCATAAAGCCGGCGAGGAACTGTCGACGATGACACCAGGCTGCGGCGGCTCCCGCCACCCAGATCAGCCCGTAAGCAAGCAGCCAATCTGGCAGCAGGCGAAGGACGGCGATTAAAGCCAGTGCCCCCGCTACTCGCGTAACGAGCCCGATGCGGGCACAGACAAGCCAGAGCGCGAGCGGGAACACAACATAATACCAGAACTCGCTGGCAAGGCTCCACATCGGCGCATTGCTGCCAAAGGGCACAACCCAGATCGTCTGCAGAAAAAACAGGTTGCCAATAAACGTTGTCAGCGACTGCTCAAGCCCGGCGGTGCTGCAAGGGCCGGAGCTGTAGATCGTGCAGAACCGACCGTCATAGCCGACGCCATCGGTCAGTCGGATGCCGAGGCTGTCGAACAACAGCGTCAGCACCAGCGCCGGGATGATAACGATCCACAGGCGGGTGAGGCGGCGCAGCAGATAGCGAGCCCAAGAAAACCGATGGTTCAGATTATCCGAGAGCGCTCTGCCGCCGACCAGGAAGCCGCTTAACGCAAAGAAAATCATCACCGCCTGATGACCCAATCCGGTGACAAGATAGAAGCCGCCGAGCAGCAAATTCGCGTGGCCAAGCTCCGCGTAGTTCTGGAAAAGATAAGAACGCAGGTGCCCCGCCAACACGAGCAAGGCGGCCGCTCCGCGCAGGAAATCAAGGTGTTCGAGCCGCGTCGAACGCATTGGGTGGGCAGCCTCTTGCAGGTCTGCGGGGGAATGCCGTAGCCAGCGGGATCGCCGGTTGCGCAGTGCGGTCATCAGGTTTGCGGCTCGCGCGGCGACAGCCTATCTGACGTCCGCGCTGGGTTGAAAGCCCGCTGCTCCCGCCTGGAAGTCGTCCCAGGTAGCGAGGTATCGCGCATAGGACCTTGGCGCCCGCCGAAAAAACCGGTCCCATATCTCCACCGGCGTCGTATCGCCGTTCAGCAGGCGGCGGACCAGAGTGGGCTTCGGGCCATGCCAATGAACAACATGCGCCCATGGGTAATAACCCCAATAGGGCCTCCAGTTATAGCTGGGGCTCAGTCGTCGCCACCGCTTCGCATAGAATTTCTCGTACGCGGTCTGATCGAATGAGATGAGGTCCTCAAAATTATCGATCATGAACTGCCGAAATTGCGGCCAATCCCGTCGCAGCGCCGGCAGGTTCATGACCATCACGCCGCTGTTTATATTGCGCCGGGTGAGGGGATTGGTTTCAGGTGCGACGGCAAACGGGGCGCTCCGGCACTGCAACCGCGGCACGTCACGCAGGAACATCACGTCGCAATCGGTATAGAGGACATAATCCTCGTCATGCTCGATCAGCGGAATCTCCGTCCGCAGAAACGCACCCGCGGCGATCGACAGCCAATCCGGATACCGTCGTGCCAGGGAGAACGCGACGAGCTCATCGTAGAACGACACGCGATGGTGGATGACGGTCACGCCGAGCGCGCGGATGTCGTCTGTGAAGGCGCTCGGCTCGCCATCGTACAGCATGTGCGGCTTCAGCCGGGTTCGCTGCTTGGCCGAGGCGATCGCCGAGGCGATCAGGCCGCGCCAATCGTGATCGGCGCGGTCGAGGGAAGCCGCGCTGATAGCGAAGTACCAATTCACATCCGTCCTCGGGCCGCTTTAACGCATGCAATCCGCATCAAATCTTCCCTTGCGCCGCCTTGGGGTGAGGCCCGCCTCGATTATCACGCCCGGACTACGGTCTCAGCCGTGGGGTTCGACGGTAACGCCGGCGCCCGCCCCAAGGGGCTTGTTATTTGCGAGTCCCTCTCGCTGCGCGACATGGCGTTGTAGCCACCGCTGCAATCTGCGCGTCATGGGTTTCTCAAACAGGGCGTGAACGATCAGCGCCACCCCGGCCGACGCCACGACCAGCCCGGCGGCATACACACCCGGCGCGTAACTTGGGTCTATAAGCCTGGCGAACAACCATCTTGGCGAGATCAGAACAAGAGGGTGCACCAGATAGAGAGCGTAGGACGCATCGCCGAGGCGACCCAATAGCCGCGAGGTGAACCCGGTGCAATGCCTCACTGGGCCGAGAACCAGCGCGGCAACAGCCATTGCGGCCGGAACACCCCACTCTAGGGGACGAGGCACGATACCGCGCTGCCAGAAGCCGCTCACGGCGAAAGCCGCGAGTGCCGCCAGCAAGAGGCCATGGGAGGCCCAAGCCGGCAACCGCCACCCTTCTCGAAACGCGCTGGCGATAACGATGCCGAAGACGAACTCCAGAATGATCGGGTCGCTCCAGAATGTCAGCATCAACGGCAGGGGTTGGAGGGGTCGGCCCGCTAGCACAATCGCGAAATAGATCAGCGTTAAAAGAACAACCGCCTTTCGCCGGCTCGTCAAAAGCGCCAGCGAGAAAGTGGCGTAGAAGAACATTTCGTAATTGAGCGTCCAGCCGACCGCGACGAGCGGCAGCATCGTCCCATCCACTCCCGGCCAAGGGAGAAAGGCAAAAGACGATGCCAGCCAGGCGGGTGAGATATTTGCTGCCGCAAGATCGTGGTAATGCAGCAGGACGTAGACCAGCACGACGCTCGAAATGGCCCAGTAGAGCGGGACGATGCGCGCCAGGCGCCGCAGCGCGAAGATCAGCGGAGCGCGGGGCTGCGCGAACAGCGGTTCCGAGGCGTAGACCATGATGAAGCCGGAGATCACGAAGAAGAGATCGACGCCCGCCATCCCCAGGCTCAAATCGGGCAGAACGCCCGGCAGGCCGAGGCGCTTGGCGAACTGTTCGACGCTATGGGCAGCGGTCACCCCAAGCGCGGCGAGCGCCCGCAGGACCTGGATCGAGGCGAGCGGCGTCTGCCCGGAACCAGACGCGCCCAGCGGCGAAACGGGACCATGGGATGCTGGCATAAGCGTCATCGTAGCGATTGAGACAGCACCGGTCACGATGCGGACACGGGGATGCCGCGTTGTGCCGCGTCGCGACACGGAATTGGCCGTTCCGGCGCTTTCGTGCTAGGGCCCGTCCGGCAGTGGCCCGTCAGAGCAGAATGGAGCAAGCGGCACGGTATGGCCTCGGCGGCAGAGCAGGCGCCAATCTCGTTTCGACGCCGCATCAAGAATTTCCTCAAACGCGCGCACGCAACAATGCCGCACCCGATCCAGCGGCTCGTTGTTATGCTTTACGTCCGCTACGCCCGCTTTGCCTTTGGTCTCGATCCAGACCTCAACAATCGAACGTACGGGCGCTGGGTCGCGCGCTATGACACGCTGTCAGACGACGATCGTGCGGCGATCGCCACCGCAATCGCCACGATGTCGGCGCGCACCCGTATCTCTGTCGTGGTACCGGTCTATAACACCCCCGAAGCGGTTCTGCGCGCCGCGATCGATTCGGTGATAGACCAGTGCTATCCCGATTGGGAGCTGTGTCTCGCCGATGATGCATCGCCCGCTCCGCATATCGCGCCCCTGCTGCGAGACTGCGCGGCTCGCGACGCCCGCATCCGGATCGTTCTGCGCGCGAGCAATGGCGGCATTGCCGCGGCCACCAACAGCGCAATCGATGTGGCAACCGGCGATTACATCGCCTTGCTTGATCATGATGATTTACTGGCGCCGCACGCTCTTTACCTCGTTGCGCGCGAGATCGACCAATACCCGGAAGTCGACCTTCTCTACAGCGACGAGGACAAGATCGATTATCAAGGCCGGCGCTATCAGCCGCACTTCAAAAGCGATTGGAACCCGGACCTGTTCCTATCGCAGAACATGATTTCGCATCTGGGGGTGTATCGAACCGCCCTTGTCCGCAAGCTGGGCGGCTTGCGGCCGGAACTGGACGGAAGCCAGGATTACGATCTGGCGCTGCGGGTGATCGAGCAAGCGACCGCCGAACGCATCCGCCACATCCCGCACGTCTTGTACCATTGGCGGGCCAGCGCCGGCTCGACGGCCGGCTGGTCGGGCACGAAACCGCGCGCCGCCGTCGCATCATGCGACGCGGTCGCCGAACATCTGTACCGACGCGGTATCGCGGCCGATGTGATTGCGGCCGAAGGGCCCGGCTTTCACGAAATCCACTATCCGCTGCCGCGCGAACCGAGGGTCAGCATCATCATACCGACAAAGGACCGGGTCGATCTGCTGTCCCGCTGCATTAACAGCCTTCTTGAGCGGACGGATTACCAGGACCTGGAAATTCTGATCGTCGACAACCTCAGCAGCGAGGCGGCAACACTCGAATACCTCTCAGGCATCGCAGTGAACCCGCGGGTCCGCGTGCTGCCGTATCCGCACCGCTTCAATTTCTCGGCAATCAACAACTGGGCCGCCGAACAGGCAACGGGCTCAATCCTGCTGTTTTTGAACAACGACACCGAGGCGATCAACCCGGATTGGCTGCGCCACATGATCGCGAATGTCATCCGCCCCGAAATCGGCGCGGTCGGCGCCAAGCTGCTATACCCGAATGGCAGATTGCAGCATGGGGGGGTGATCCTGGGTGTCGGTGGCGGCGTCGCTGGCCATTTCCATCTTGGCTTGAGCCGCGATAAGGGCGGCTATTTCGGCCGCGCCCAGTTGCAGCAGAACCTGTCGGCGCTGACCGCCGCCTGCCTGGCGATGCGGCGCGAGGTCTTTGACGCGGTCGGCGGCTTTGATGCCGACCATCTGCGGGTCGCCTTTAACGACGTCGATCTTTGCTTGAAGATCCGAGAACAAGGATTGTTGTTGGTCTGGACGCCGCTGGCGCAGCTTTACCACTTCGAGTCGGCCTCGCGCGGACCCGATCTGTTGCCGGAACGGCATGCGGAGTTCGCCGCCGAAAACGCCTTTATGCGGCAGCGCTGGGGCGACATCCTCGACAACGATCCCTACTACAATCCGAACCTGTCGCTGCACAGCAAATCCATCGGCCTCGCCTTCCCACCCCGCCGGCCACCTCCTTGGCGCGCGGCCGGAGGCAAGCTGGCGGATCGCTGACGCGGAACCGCGAGCAAAGGCTGTGCGCGTCCTCTTCCTGACTCGCTATGGCGAGCGCGCCGCGAGCAGCCGGCAACGCTGCTATCAGTTCCTGCCGCTATTGGCGGAAGCCGCGATCCAGGCTGAGGTCTCGCCGCTGCTGAGCGACGACTATGTCGTGAGTCTGAACGCCGGTCGCTCCCCAAGATTGACGCGGATCGCAACGGCGTATCTCCGTCGCCTTGGCGTTCTATTGCGGATTCGAGGTCGCTACGACCTGGTATGGATCGAGAAGGAGGCGCTGCCTTGGCTGCCCGCCTGGCCCGAATTGGCTCTTTTCAAGCTCGCCGGCGTCCCGGTCGTGCTTGATTACGACGACGCCGTGTTCCACGCCTATGACCAGCACAGAAACCCCCTGGTGCGCCTTATGCTCGGCCGTAAGATCGCGAAACTGATGGCAGCGGCGCGGCGGGTCATTTCCGGCAATCCCTACATCGGCGAATGGGCAAGAAAGCACGGCGCCCGCGACGTCGTCGAATTGCCGACCGTCGTTGATGTCGATCGCTACCACGGCACGCCGCGACAGCATGACGGTCGACCGTTCACGATCGGTTGGATCGGTTCGTCATTGACCAGCGCCTATCTTGAACCGTTGCGGCCGATGCTTGCGGAACTCGCACAGCGATTGCCGCTGCGCATTCTGCTCAGCGGTGCCAACCCGCAGGCTCTCGACGGGCTGCCGGTCGACCGCCGCGCCTGGTCCCTCGAGCGAGAAGCCGAGGATTTGGCGCTGTGCGACGTCGGCATCATGCCCTTGCCCGACGAGCCGTGGGAGCGCGGCAAATGCGGCTATAAACTCATCCAATACATGGCAAGCGCCCTGCCGGTCATCGCGTCGCCGGTCGGCGTCAACCGCAACATCGTGCTCCCCGGCGTGACCGGCTTTCTCGCCGAGGAGCCGGCGGCATGGTCTGCCGCCTTGGAGCGATTGGCCCACGATCCGGAATTGCGCGATCGTATGGGTCTGGCCGGTCGCCACCGGGCCGAGCAACACTACTCGCTGGCGGTCGCGGCAGAACGGCTGTGCGAATTCCTGAGCAACGCGTCGTACCCGCCACCCGGCTCGATTAACGGTCCAAGCGAGGTCCGATCGAGCCGATGAGCCGACGATGCCACTCAGAAGAGACCGGGGCGTCAGCATCAGCGATGTGCCTTAGCGGCTTACATGTCTTTAAGGTCGAGTGCAGGTTTTGCTACGGATATTGATGAAAAACGGGGGTTATGTCACCCGAAATACACGATATTTACAATATCGGCAGCACTTATTTACGCAACTGACTTTGTCAGGTCCCGTTGGCAGTACATGGACGATGCCGAGGACATTGATAAAGTCGCGGCCGAATACATATCGGCTAGAGGATCCGACGCGGTCGCTGACTTGCGCGAGCGCGCTGAAATGGCATCGGAAAATGGTGACGAACTTTCGGCGAAGGCGTGGACAGATATCGCGAACGCGGCGGAAAGACGGCTGCGCGAACAGGGCTCCATCTGACAGAGTGCCACCGAAGCTCTTGCTTTGCTTCGCCCCATCTAGTCCAGGTGCCAAAACTCAACCGGCTGCAGGAACCTGGCTTTCCGATATTGCGCGCGATGCCGCCCCGGCTCTGCAACTAGGACATCTTCGCGGATTCGCGTAGAGCGTATTTCTGGATTTTGCCGGTCGAGGTTTTCGGCAGAGGGCCGAATACGACCGTGCGCGGCGCCTTGTAGTGCGCGAGGTTGGTGCGGCAATAGGCGATGATGTCGGCTTCGCTGACCGCTTCCGCATCAGGCTTCAGTGTCACGAAGGCGCACGGGGTTTCACCCCATTTCTCGTCGGGCTTCGCGACCACAGCCGCTTCCATCACCTGCGGGTGGCGGTACAGCACTTCTTCCACTTCCAGCGACGAGATGTTCTCGCCGCCCGAGATAATGATGTCTTTCGAGCGGTCCTTGATCTCGACATACCGGTCAGGGTGCATCACCGCGAGGTCCCCGGAGTGGAACCAGCCGCCGGCAAACGCCTCGGCACTCGCCGCCTCGTTCTTCAGATAGCCACGCATCAGCGTATTGCTGCGCAGCATCAATTCGCCGAGCGTGAACCCGTCCGCCGGTACGTCCCGCATCGTTTCGGGATCCGCGACGCGCTGGCGGTCGAGCGTCAGGTATTGCACTCCTTGCCGCGCCATACGGCCGGCACGCTCGCCCAGCGGCAGGCCCTCCCACTCTTCCTGCCAGGCACAGGAGGTCGAGGGGCCGTAGCTTTCCGTCAGCCCATAAAGATGCGTGACGCGGAACCCCATCCGCTCCATCGCTTCGATCACCGCCGAGGGCGGCGCCGCGCCGCCGGTCGCGGCTTCAACGATGTGGTCGAAGCGGCGTTTGACATGATCGGGCGCGTGCACCAACAGATTCAGCACGATCGGTGCACCGCACAGATGCGTCACGCGATGCTCGGCGATGGCCGGGAAGATCAGCGCCGGATCGACCCGCCGCAGACAGACATGCGTGCCGGCCACTGCGGTGACGCCCCAGGTATAGGTCCAGCCGTTGCAGTGAAACATCGGCAGAGTCCACAGATAGACCGCGTGCCGGTCGAGCCCGAAGGTGATCGCATTGCCCATCGCATTCAGGAACGCGCCGCGATGGTGATAGACGACGCCCTTCGGATTGCCGGTCGTGCCCGAGGTGTAGTTCAGCGTGATCGCGTTCCACTCATCATCGGGCGGCGTCCACTCCGTGTCGGGATCGCCTTCCCCAAGAAACGCCTCGTATTCGATGTCGCTGAGCGGTGCCGCGCCGGCATCGTCGACGATATCGACCACCGGCAGGTCGCGCCCGAGCTGGGCCAGCGCATCGCGCACGGTCGCGCCGAATTCGCGGTCGGCGATCAGCAATTTGGCGCCGCCATGATTCAGGATGAAGGCGATCGAACTAGCGTCGAGCCGGTAGTTCAGCGCGTTCAGCACCGCGCCCGCCATCGGGACCCCGTAATGCGCCTCGAGCAGCGCCGGCACATTGGGCGCCATGACCGCCACCGTGTCGCCCCGGCCGATGCCGCGCCGTCGCAGCGCGCCCGCAAAGCGACGGCAGCGGGCGTAGAATTCGCGGTAGGTGAAGCGCCGCGGGCCATCGATCACCGCCGTTTTGTCGGGATAGATCGCGGCCGCGCGGGCCAGGTAGTTGAGCGGCGTCAACGCGGTGTAATTCGCCGCGTTGCGCGCCAGATGCGGCGCGTCGTAGAGGCTCACGATAGCCTCGCCCCCTCAAAGTTGTCGTCCCTGCGAAAGCAGGGACCCACCCGGCAACAACTCCCCAGCCCTACCGTGGGTCCCTGCTTTCGCAGGGACGACAAAGCAAAGGTGTCGTTGCCGCGCGCTGCTTCGCGGTGAGGGCGTCGCATCCTATGCGGCGAGGCGCTGCTGTGCCGCTGATTTGATCAGCGAGGCGGCCTTTTCCGCGATCATGATGGTCGGCGCGTTGGTGTTGGTCGAGGTCACCGCCGGCATCACCGAGGCATCGACCACACGCAGCCCCTCCATGCCATGCACCCGCAGATTGTCGTCGACGACCGACATCGCGTGCTGCCCCATCATGCAGGTGCAGCTGGCGTGATAAACCGTGTTGCCGTTGCGCTTGGCGTAATCGAGCAACTCGTCATCGGTCTGCACCTTGGCGCCGGGCAGGCGTTCCTCGCCGATATACGGCGCCAAGGCCGGGGCGTGGAAAATCTGCCGCACGAGTTTTAGGCCCCCGATGACGGCGCGCCGATCGCTTTCCTCGGTCAGGTAGCGCGGATTGATCGTGGGCTGCACGTGTGGGTCGGCCGATGTAGCCTCGACAAAGCCGCGCGACAACGGCCGCATCTGCCATGGACCGCCGGTCAGGCCGGGTTCCTCTTCGAGCTGGCCGATCTGCCCATCCTTGAAGCTGCCCGGGGCGAACGAGATCTGCACATCGGGGGTCGCGGATTCCTCGAGGATCTTGACCGAGGCGGCGATCAGCGACGCGCTGTAGGTCAGGATGCCGCGGCCCGTCGTCAGATAGCGCAAGACCTCGCCAACCAGTGGCAGGCCGCGCGCCTTTTCGTTGGCGGTCTGCATGCCGTAGATCGGGTAGGTGCAGCGGATCACGTAGTGGTCCTGCATGTTGCGGCCGACACCGCGCAGTTCGTGCACCACCGGCACGCCGATCTTGCCAAGCAATTCGGGATCACCGACCCCGGAAATCTGCAGCAGATGTGGCGAGCCAACCGCGCCGGCTGACAGGATGACCTCGCGGTTGGCGTCGGCGCGCTCGGTGCGGCCGCCGCGCGAGAATTCGACGCCGACGGCCCGCTTGCCCTGGAAGATCACCCGGTGCACCAGCGCCTTGGTGACGACCTCAAGGTTCTGCCGCTTGAGCGCCGGACGCAGATAGCTGCGCGCGGTGCTGGCGCGGCGGCGGCCGCCACGAGTCTGCTGGCACCAGCCGATGCTCGGCGGCGCATTGGGTGGCAGGTTGTTGACGTCCTCGCGGTATTCGAGACCGAGCTGCATACCGGCCTCGATCACCTTGGTGCAGATCGGCTCGCGCTCCATCTCGGAGGTGAAGAGATAGCCGTCCTTGCCATGCGCGTCGTCTTCGCCGCCATCACCCTGGCCGCTCCAGCGCTCCGCCCGCTTGAAGAACGGATAGCAATCATCCCACGACCAGCCCCGATTGCCGAGCTGTGCCCAGTGGTCGTAATCCTCGGGTTGGCCACGAACGTAGATCAGCCCGTTGATCGACGACGAGCCGCCCAGCACCTTGCCGCGCGGATAGATGATCTCGCGCCCGTCACCGGCCTGCGCCTTGAAGCCCCAGGTGACGGTCTTGTGGTCGAGCAATTTCATGAAACCGGCCGGGATATGGATGTACGGGTTCCAATCCTGACCGCCAGCCTCGATCAGCACGACGCGAATTTGGGGGTCTTCGGTCAAGCGATTGGCCAGCACGCATCCGGCTGACCCGGCTCCAACGATAACGTAATCCGCCTTCATATCCGCCGCTCCCTGATGTCCGCGCCCGACCGGATGGGCCGGCCCTTATGCGCAGTCTAGCGGATTGTGGCGGCGGGAGAAGATCCCGGCAGCAATAGCTGTGCCGGGAGGCCTCGGACCCGGCGATCAGGGGCCGGGTCCGTCAATCATTTCGCAGTGATTACAGGGTCTAATAGCGCCGATCGTAACGGTTGTACCCGTAATCGCGGTCGCGCATGACCCGCCGGTGATGGCCGATAGCGCAACCCGCCGCCGCGCCTGCCATGCCGTGATGACCGGCCAGATGTCCGATCACGCCGCCAACCACCGCGCCACTGACACACCCGGCCTCAGCCTGGCTCGGAACAAAAGCCGTGGCGGCCAATAAACCGGCCGCAACCAACATCCACTTCATGATGCTCTCCTAGGTCGAATGACCGCCGGTAAATTGCGCGGCCTGCAGCATCAACAGCGGAACCCGCCAGCTAGTTTCGTGGCATCGAAAATGAAGCAACCGGTTCCGCGTTAAGCAGCGAGACCCGCAGCGGTCAGGGTGGCGACCGCGCTGGCGAGGTTCTGCAGATCGTCAAAACGGAACGGCCGCTCGTGCAGCGGACGATCGCCAGACTCGACGCAAGCCGCCAAGGCCTGCCCCGAAAGTGTCAGCACATGCGTCTTGCCGGCATCGGCCGGGACGGAAGCGGTCTTGGCGTCGAGCAGCAGATCGGTTGCGACGACATCGAATGGAGTGCGCTGCAGCAGATCCCGACAATCGCGCAGATCGCGGCACTGCTGCACGTCGTGGCCCAGATCGGCGAGGATTCCGGCAATGAACTTGCGGAGCGTACGGTTGGGTTCGATCAAGAGAACTCGCGCCATCGGCAAGCCTCGGCAAAAGGGGGGGAGGGGGAGGGTCGTGAAGCCGATCAAACGCGATTTGACTTAAGAAAAAATGAAAGCAAGACTCGCACCCGACGCCCTGGAGCACCCCCACCCCATGACGATCCCGGTCCGTAAATGCGATGCCGCTCTCGGTGCGGAGATCGTGTTCGACCTCGCGCAGACAATCGACGATGCCACCTTCGCGGAGCTCGAACAGGCATTTCACGACAATATTGTCGTGTTCTTCCGCAATCAGCATCTGTCGAATGAAAAGCAGATAGAGTTCAGCCGCCGGTTTGGCGAGCTCGAAATTCACATCGTCAAGAAATACCTGCTGGCCGGTTATCCGGAAATTCTGCTGGTTTCCAATATCAAAAACGAGGCTGGCGAGCATATCGGCCTGGCGGATGCTGGTTTTACCTGGCACAGCGACACGTCGTATCGAAGGAACCCGAGCCGTTGCTCGCTCCTTTACGCCAAGGAGGTGCCGTATCGCGACGGCAAGGCCCTGGGAGATACAGTGTTTTCAAACACGATTGCCGCCTACGAGGCCCTGTCCGCGGCAACGAAGCGGCGCATCGAGGGGCTGACGGCCATCCACCGCTATTCGATGCGGCGGCGCGTCGACAACAGCCCGAGGCCGAAGCTGACGGCGGCACAGCTTGCGGAGACGCCCGACATCGCGCACCCGATCGTTCGCACCCACCCGTATACCGGCCGGAAGGCACTCTATATTACCGCCGGCGAGTGCATCGGCATCGAAGGCATGCCGGAGGACGAGGCCCTCGCCTTGATCGACGAGCTCGACGCACATTGTATCAGACCGGAATTCTGCTATCGCCACAGCTGGCGGGCCGGCGATCTCGTAATGTGGGACAACGCGACCGCGATGCATCTGGCGGTCTGCGATTACGCATTGCCCGATCGTCGCCTGATGCACCGCACGACCGTAATAGGCTCGCAGCCCTTTTGAGGGGGCAGCTTCTTCAGCATCACGGAGTAGGCCATCTCAGCCGAAATCGAGCTTAAGCTCGCGACGCATTCGCGCAACCTGGCAAAGCTGCAGCGTGTGCTTGAGGCGCGCGGCGGCACCGCAGCCCGGGTGTCCCGGCTCGTGAGCACCTATTTCGACACTGCCGATCATGACCTTAAATCGCGCGGCATGGTCCTGCGCATCCGCGAGGCGGATGGCGGTTTCATACAAACTGTCAAGTCGGGGCGTGCTCAGGCATCCGATACCGATGCTGCTTTCGCGCGCGGCGAATGGGAGGATGCGGTTGCCGGCAATGGACCCGATGCTACGGCCCCGAACAGCGGCCGCTATATCGATGCCGCGCTGGTTGGACGCCTGATCCCGGTATTCCGCACCGAGGTCGAGCGGCGCAAGGTCGATCTCGCCGCCGAATCCGACACGCAAATCGAGGCGGCAATCGATCGCGGTTTTATCCACTCGATCGTGCGTGACGCCAAGGAGCCGATCAGCGAGGTCGAACTGGAACTGAAATCGGGCTCGGCAAACCTCCTTTACGATGTCGCGCTTGATCTTCTGGCCGAAGCGCCGCTGCGCCTGTCGCTGGTCAGCAAGGGCGAGCGCGGTTACCTGCTGGCCGCCAACGAGACGACACCGATCGAGGCGGTGCATTCGCCGGAATTGACCATCGATCCGACGATCAGCGGCAACGAAGCCCTGCGGCGGATCGGCATCGCCTGTCTCATGCAGATGGCGCAGAACGAGCCGGCCGTCCTGGCGGGACTGGGCGAGGGTATCCACCAGATGCGCGTCGCGGTGCGGCGCCTGCGCGCCATATTATCGGCGTTCGGCAAATACCTGCCCGCCGAGGCGCGGCGCGCCGTCTCGGGGGAGTTGCGTTGGCTGGCTGATGCCATGGGGGCGGCGCGCAATCTGGATGCCTTCGAGACATCATTGCTGCCGCCGGCGCAAAAGGCGCTTGGCGATGAGGCCGGTCTGGAAGCGCTGACGGCCGCAGCCGGGGCGGATCGCCGCGAGGCCTTCGCCAAATCCGGCCGCGCGGTGCGTTCAACCCGGTTCACCCGATTATTACTGCAACAGTTCCGCTGGTTTGAGGCGTGTGAGTGGCGGGAGCAGGGGGCCTCCCCGGAGTTAGAGCAGCCGATCGCAGACCTCGCTGCCACCGTATTGGATCGGCGGCGGCGCGCGGCAAAGCGTTGCAGCCGCAACCTCGCGGATCAGTCCCCGGCCGATCGACACAAATTGCGCATCGCGCTTAAAAAGCTGCGGTATTCCACCGAGCTCCTGGCCGCGCTGTATGCCGACGCAGATGTGGATCGCTTCACCAAACGCCTGAAACGGCTGCAAAGCCATCTCGGCGACGCCAATGACATTCGCGTGGCGCACGAGATCGTGCACGAACTCGCCGCGCGTCGCCGCAATCCAGAGCTTGTGACGATCGGCGAGGCCATGCTCGATTGGCACGAGCAGCGCATCGCCGACCTCGAACCGCGCCTACACAAGGAAGTCGAGCGTTTGCTCGCCGTCAGTCGGTTCTGGAGCGTGCAATCGTAGTTGCCCGGTGCCGTCCGCTTGTCTCCCCCGCGTCGCGGACCGCGCCTAAGCGACGCAACGGCAAGTACTCCCGGCGCGGGTCAAGTGACCCGAGGAAGATCGGCCCGATTGACAGCGCCGGGCGGCAGCGCGGAGAGTCGCGGTTGCCGCTGGACGGTACCGCACGGAGAGCGTCATGGAGATGCAGGACCGCACCGTTATCGTCACTGGCGGCGCCTCGGGCATCGGTCGGGCGACAGCGCTGTTGCTGGCGCGGGAAGGCGCGCGGGTGTTCGTCGGCGACCGCGATGCGGCCGGCGGCGACGCCACGGTTGAGACGGCGCGTGGCGAGGGGTTGGCCGTCGAATTCGTGCCGCTCGACCTGACCGAGCCCAAGACTGTCGCATCCTTTGTCGCCACGATTGAGAGCCGCGTCGAGCGTGTTGACGGGCTGGTCAACGGCGCCGGTTGGGACCGTATTCAGCCGTTTCTCGAGAATCCGCCTGAATTCTGGGAACAGCTGTTGTCGATCAATCTGCTTGGCGCCATCCGGCTGACCCGCGCGGTGCTGACCCGCATGGTCGCTGACCGGCATGGCAAGATCGTCAATATTTCGAGCGACGCCGGCCGGGTCGGCAGCACCGGCGAAACCGTTTATGCCGCCGCGAAGGGCGGCATCATCGCCTTTACCAAATCGCTGGCACGCGAGATGGCGCGCTATCAGATCAATGTGAATTGCGTCTGTCCGGGCCCGACCGATACGCCGCTGTTCCGCAATCAGCCCGAGCGCATGCAGGAGGCGTTGACCCGGGCCATCCCGTTCCGCCGCGTCGCGCAGCCGGAGGAGATCGCCGAGGCGGCGCTGTTTTTCCTCGGGCGACGCTCCGACTACATTACCGGCCAGGTTCTCAGCGTCAGCGGCGGGCTGACGATGGTCGGGTAGCAACCTTCAGGGAGAAACATATGCGGGTGTATAGATTTGCCGGAGTGGTCGGCGTCACGCTGCTGGTCTGCGGGACGGCGTGGGCTCAGTCCCGCCCCAGCGATACGGCCGAGCAGAATGTGCGGGAGAGCCAGCAATACGAATCGCTGGTCTGCAGCAATCCGGGCTTTCGCGCCAAGCGGATCGCGCAGGAATGCGGCCCGGTGACCGACCCGCAATTGCACCAGAGCTGCGTCGCCTCGTTCGACTGCAACGAGCCGAAACGGGCGAAGAACTGGCGCAAGGCGCCGCCGTCCGAAACACTTCACTGAGGAGGCATACGATGACCAATTCAGCGCCCGGCTACGCCAAAAAGCCGGAACACCGCGTCGATCTGCTGCCCGAGAGCAAGCACATTCGCGTCACGTTCGGGGGCACTGTGATCGCCGACACCAAGGCGGCAATTCGCTGCGAGGAGACTGGTCACGGCCCGGTGTACTATCTGCCCGAGAAGGATGTGCGGATGGAATTGCTGCACGCCACCGATCACAAGACCTACTGTCCGTTCAAGGGCGATTGCTCGTATTGGACGATCGATGTCGGCGGGAATAAGCAGGCCGAAAACGCCGTTTGGGGTTATCGCGCTCCGTATGACGAGGCGCTCGGCCTGACCGGCCACTATGCCTTCTATCCGAACCGTGTGGATGCGATCGAGGTGAGCTGACATGTCGATGCCCGATGGGTCGATGCCAATTCAGAATTGGATCGTTCGCAAGCCGGTCGCCGCCTCGCGCGGCGGTGTAATCGCGTCGCAGAACGGCACCGCCGCCAAGGTTGGCGCCGACATCCTGGCGGCGGGCGGCAGCGCGGTTGATGCGGTTGTGGCGGCCGCTTTCGCGCTCAGCGTGCGCGAGCCGTGGAACAGCGGCCTCGGCGGCATCGGCTTTATGGTGGTGCATCCGCCGGGTGGCGGGCGCGCCGAAGTCATCGATTTCGGCCCGATGTCGCCGGCCGGGCTCAACCCCGCCGATTACGCGCTGACCGGCGAGACGGCGACCGAATTGTTCACCTGGCCGCGAGTTGTAGACGATCGCAACATGCATGGCCCAGCCTCGTTCGCGGTGCCCAGCGCGGTGCGCGGCTACGCCACCGCGATCGAACGGTTTGGTCGCCTGCCGTGGCGCGATCTGGTTGCGCCGGCGGTGGAACTGGCGCGGCACGGGCTGCCGGTAGATTGGTGGGTCACCGTCAAAACGGCCAATTCGGCCGCGGATTTGCGGCTTTATGACGAAAGCCGCCGCGTCTGGCTGCCCAACGACTTGCCGCCGGCGGTGCCTCCCGGCGGCGGGGCGAGGCCGCTGGCGCTGGGTCGGCTGGGCGACACATTGGCGCGGCTGGCCGAATATGGTCCCGACGATTTTTATCAGGGCGAGATCGCCCGGGCGATCGCCGCTGATGCTCGCGATGGTGGGGGCTGTCTGTCGGCCGAGGATCTGGCGCGGTGCCGTGCCCGCATCGTGCCGTCACTGGAGATTCCGTATCGCGATTACTCATTGCACGCGGCGCGCGGTCTCAGCGCCGCGCCTACCCTGGCGGACGTAATCGACCGGATGTCGAGCCGGCGGTTCGGCTCGGCGCCCGACGCCACCTATTTCGAGACGCTGATCGGCGCCTTGCAGCAGGCCTATCATACGCGGCTCGAAGGGTTGGGCGATACCAGCCCGCCGGGCGAAAGCTGCACTACCCACATCACCGCGATCGATCGCGACGGCGGCATCGCGGCGCTGACTACGACCTTGCTGTCGAGCTTTGGCAGCCGTTATGTGCTGCCGCAAACCGGCATCCTGATGAATAACGGAATCATGTGGTTCGACCCGCGGCCCGGCCAGCCCAACTCGATCGGTGCCGGCAAACGGGCTCTGACCAACATGTGCCCGGTGGTCGGCGCGCGTGACGGCCGGGCCCGGTTTGGCGTCGGCGCCTCGGGTGGGCGCCGTATCCTCGCCGCGGTCGTGCAACTCGCGAGCTTTATCGTCGATTTCGCAATGAGTGCCGGCGAGGCGGCACACTATCCGCGCATCGATGTCAGCGGCGAAACCGGCATCTCGATCGACACTCGTCTCTCGGAGGCGATCCGCGACCGCCTGATGTCGCGGGCAGGTGCCGCGCTGACCGAACACACCGCATGGCCGGCGATGTTTGCCTGCCCGAACCTCGTGGTACGCGGCGAGGATGGGTTGAACTACGGTGTCTCGGACGTGATGTCGCCGTCTTCCGCCGCCGTTGCGGAGACCGGCAAGGAAGCATGAGCCGGCTGCGCTACAGCGGCAGGCGAGTACCGATGCCGCTATCGCAGGCGCGCTGATATACGGCCGCGGCGGCCGCAAGGTCGCCGAGGACATGCCCGGCGAAGACAAAAAAGGCGCGCTTATCGGCGGTATGGGTAACGCCTGCCCCGGTTGTCAGCGCCGCTAGGTCGGCGTCAAACGTCGCCGGCGCGTTGAGGCGACCTTCCTCGACGAGATGCGCGCTCTGCGCGGCATCGTCGGTTGCCACCGTGGCAAAATGACCGAGACCCGCGGGTAACCAGCTACGGCCGAGATCGACTCCGACGGCAAGCCCGCCCGGCCGCAGCCGTGCCGGGTCGAGAAACGCCGCAAAGCCGGGATATTCAGGCACCGTCGTTACCGCGATGTCGGCGGCGGCAACGGTGGCATTCGGGTCGGCGGCCATGTCGACGACCCAGCCGGCATCGCGCAGATCGCTGGCAAAGCTGTCGCGACTGGCCGCGCCACGGCCGAACACGACCGCGTGCCGCAGGCTGGGGCGCACCGCGCGCAGATAAAGGGCATGGCTTCGCGCCTGGGTACCGCAGCCGATAAACGCGATCGTCGCGGCATCGGGCGGGGCCAGCCGCTTGGCAGCAACCGCGCTCATCGCCGCGGTGCGCGCGCCAGTGATGACAGCCGTCGAGCACCGCGATCGGCTGCGCCGTCTCGACATCGCTCAGCACGATGATGCCGCTGACATTCGGCAGGCCGCGTGCCGGGTTTTCGGGTACCACGCCAAACCATTTCATGCCGGCGACAGGCGGCGCTTCCAGTCGCCCGAGCATGGTCTGGAAGAAATGTCCGACACGCACCGGCACCCGTGCCTTGTCGCCGATCCTGGCCGCACCGCTGCCATAGGCGGCAAAGGCGCGCTCGACCGCCGCGATCAGGTCGAGCGGCGGCGGCAGCGCGGCCGTGACATCGGCGCGCGACAGATAAAGCAGGCCGTGGCTCCGGCTATTGCGAGATTGTGTCATATGGCCACGCTCCCGAATTCGCCGACGCACGTCAACAGCCTGACATTCTTCCGGTATTCACTCCGCCCGCTATCGCGCATAGTGCTGCGATCATGAATGATGTTACCGAAGCAGCGCGGACGCAGCCGGCGATCGTCAGGCCGCGCGACGCGGCCTCGCTGATCCTGCTGCGCGGCCATGGGCGCGATCTCGAATTGCTCGCCGGGCGGCGTCCCGGCCATGTCAAGTTCATGCCAGGGGTATATGTCTTCCCCGGTGGCGCGATCGACCCTGAAGATGCGCGGCCGTGGCACGGTGAGGCAAGTGCGGCGCATCTGCCGCCGCGGCTGGCGCGCAGCGCCCGTGCCGCATTGCGCGAGACCTGGGAAGAGGTGGGAGTGCTGGTCGGCCGCCGCCCTGGCGGCGGCGCGGCAACGCCGGCAGCCGGCCACACCCCCGTCGAGCGCGCCTATGCCGAACGCGGCGTTGTCGCGGCGTTTGATGTGCTGACCTATATCGGCCGCGCAATCACCCCGACCCGCGTCTTCCGACGTTTCAATACGCGGTTCTTTCTGGCCGATGCCGAGGCGGTGTTTGGCGACCCGGCGGCCAGCGATGAATTGGAGGATGTCGCCTGGCATCCGATCGGCCAGCGAGAGCTTGCGCCATTCCGCGATGTCACTCAGTTCATGCTGGCGCGCGCCATCGCCGTCCGCGAGGGGACAGCCCCTCCGGAAGTGCCGCTGTTCTACACGGCTAAGGGCAAGCGGCGCGTTGGCGTGTGCCGTGAAGCGGTGATCGACCTCTAGGCGGGAGCTCCCCGGCGCCCCAGAAGGAGAACCAAGATGCCTCTGCGAGACGTCCTCGTCGTTATCGAAAACACCGAAAATGTCGCGCCGAGGATCGCGGCCGCGGCCGCCCTGGTGGCGGGCGATACCGACGCGCGGATCGTTGGGCTGTACGCTACCGGCTATCCGCTGTCGACCAGCTATGGCGATCTCGCCGGCTGGACCCAACTCGTCGATGCCTACATGACCGCGCAGCGCAATGAGGGCACGACCGCCGAAGCCGCCTTCCGCCAGGAATTGGCGACCCGCCATCGCGGCGGCGACTGGCTTTATCGCGAGGATGACGCGACCCTCGCCACGACAGCGCTGGCCGCGCAGTACGATATCGTCGTGATGGGGCAACCCGATCCGGAAGCATCGACCGGCGATCTCGTCGGGTTGCAGCCGGAGCAGGTCGTATTGGGCTGTGGCCGACCCGTGCTGGTGGTGCCTTATGCCGGCAATTTCGTCGAGATCGGTAAGCGAGTGCTGGTCGCGTGGAACGCGACACGCGAAGCGGCGCGGGCGTTGCACGATGCGATGCCGCTCCTCGAAAGGGCCGAGGGGGTGACGGTGATCGAGGTCGATCCGCCGGGCTCGATTGCCGGCGTGGTGCGCCTCACCGCCGAGGATGTGGCTGCCGGGCTCAGCGCCCGCGGCATCGCGGCGACGGCCGAGACCGAAACCGCGGGCGACATCTCGGTCGACGACCTGCTGCTGTCGCGGGCCGCCGATCGCGGCGTTGATCTGCTGGTGATGGGTGGCTATGGCCACTCGCGGCTGCGCGAGTTCGTGATGGGCGGCGTCAGCCGCGGCATCTTCCAGCACATGACAGTGCCCGTACTGATGTCGCATTAGGGTCGGCGGCGCTGCTCTAAAACAGGCTGGCGAGCAGGTTGATCGACAGGGCCAACACTACGGTGTTGAACAGGAACGACATCAGCCCGTGCGCCAGGACGAGACGGCGCCAGGATTTGGTCCGCACTTGCACATCCGAGACCTGTGCGGTCATGCCGATCACAAAGGAGAAGTAGAGAAAATCCCAATAGTCGGGGTCGTCGTGATCGCCGGGAAAATCGAGGCCGCGGTCGCGACCGCGCAACAGGTCCTTGTAGTATTCATGCGCATAATGCACCGCGAAGACGCCGTGCGCCAACAGCCACGACAGCAATACCGTGCCGGCGGCCAGGATGATCAAGAGCACACCCTCGGTGCCCCCGGCCGCCTTGGCCTCGTGCATCACGCCGAGCACCGCGAACATGCTGAACAACGCGGCTCCTGACATCAGCGCGAGAAACAGCCAGCGTGTCGGATCTTCTATCCCCGCCCGCTGTCGCAGCGTATCCTGGGTGCCGAGCCAGGCCATCTGGAGCATTAGCCCGAGGTACACCAGCGCCAGGCAATCCCACCCGACCACCAGGCGCGACGAGGCGTGCCATCCCCGCGGCGTCAGCACGCTGGCGACCAGCCCAGCCAGCAGCGCCAGGTAAAGCCGCGGTCGCCGCCGAAACGGAAGGCCAAACCATGTCATGACGCAGTGGCGCGCGGCGGATTGAGGCGATCAGCGGCTAAGCGCGGCGTCGGCCCGCGGCAACAGTCGGGCGAGACGCGCGGCCCACGCCGCCTGACCCGCCGGCTCGGCGATCAGGTCCTGTCTGATCTCGATCTCGACATGCGGCACCCCCTTGGCTTCGCCATGTACCGGCACGGTGTAGTCGCTGGCATCGGTGATCGAATAGGGCTCGTTGTCGCCGACCGCGACATCACCCTCCGCCCGCAGCAATTCCAGCATGATGTGCGGCAGCCGCGTATCGCGGTCGTTCGGGTTGTACAGCACGCCGACCTCTACGGCGCGCGCAACGCCCTTGTAGACCGGCGTAAAGCTGTGCATCGCCACCAGCACGGTGGGCCGCTCCATTCGGTCGCGCAGCAACGCGTCGATCCGGTTGTGGTAAGGCGCGAAGATTTCGCGCCGACGCGCGTCCCGTTGCGACGCCGACAACCGCTGATTGCCGGAGATCGGGGTGTGTTCGCTGATGACCGGCACAGCGCTGGGCCAGCTCGGGTCGCGATTGCAGTCGATGACCAGCCGCGAATAGACCTGTAGGACTGCCGGGGCATCGAGGTGCTGCGACAGCAATTCGGTGGTGGCGGCGATCCCGATATCCCAGGCGATGTGGCGCTGCAATTCGCTGGCCGAGACACCAAGGTCGCCGAGCGACTGTGGAATCAACCGCCCGGCGTGATCCGCCGTCAGCAGAAAATCCGAGGTGCCTTCGGGCCGCAACACGCGAACCGGCTCAGGATCGTCACCCCCAAGCAGTTGCGGCGTCTGTTCCGTCATACGCTCCTGGCCTCGCGGTTGATCGCGACCCGGGGTATACAATCCTGCAATCCCCCGCCCGGCAAGCATTGCTGGGTGAAGCGGGGAACGGGAGGAGGCAATGTCGGCCACCGGGTTTCTCGCGGCGCGTGATTTTCTGATTGCGCACCGAACGGATTACATCAGCGCCTATCGCGAGTTCCGCTGGCCGGTACTCGACCGCTTCAATTGGGCCCTCGACTATTTCGACCCCATGGCGGACGGCAACCAGCGGTCGGCGCTGTGGATCGTCAACGAGGGCGGCGGCGAGCACAAGCTGAGCTTCGCCGAGATGAGCCGGCGATCGAACCAGGTCGCCAATCACCTGCGTGGCCTCGGCGTGCGGCGCGGCGACCGAATCCTCTTGATGCTCGGCAATGTCGTGCCGCTGTGGGAGGTGATGCTGGCCGCGATGAAATTGGGCGCCGTGACGATCCCCGCCACCACCCTCTTGACCCGCGACGACCTTCTCGACCGCTTCGATCGCGGCCGCGCCCGGCACGTCATCACCGGCGTCGAGAACACCGGCAAGTTCGCGGATATCCCCGGCGATTATACCCGTATCTCAGTTGCCGGCCCGGCGGCGGGCTGGCAGCCTTACGAGGCAGCCTATGACGCCCCCACCGGGTTCAGTCCGGAGGGCGAGACAAGGGCCAGCGACCCGCTCCTGCTGTATTTCACCTCGGGCACGACCGCCAAACCCAAGCTCGTGCTCCACAGCCACCAGAGCTATCCGGTCGGATCGCTATCGACGATGTACTGGATCGGGCTGCAGCCCGGCGATGTGCATCTCAACATCTCCTCGCCTGGCTGGGCCAAGCACGCTTGGAGCTGCTTCTTCACGCCGTGGGACGCGGAAAGCACGGTGTTCATGCTCAACCAGCCGCGGTTCAACGCCAAGGCGCTGCTCGACACGATTGCCAGGTGCGGGGTCACCACCTTCTGCGCGCCGCCGACGGTGTGGCGCATGCTGATCCAGGAGGACCTCAAGGCCTGGAAGGTAGCGTTGCGCGAGGTGGTCGGCGCCGGCGAACCGCTCAACCCCGAGATCATCGAACAGGTGCGGGCCGCCTGGGGTCTGACGATCCGCGACGGCTACGGCCAGACCGAAACGACGCTGCAGCTGGCGAATTTTCCGGGGCAGCCGGTCAAGCCGGGCGCCGTCGGCAAGCCGGCGCCGGGCTATCGCGTGCAGTTGCTGGATGTTGACGGCCAGGAGCAAGACGAAGCGGAGATATGCCTCGCGCTCGACCCGCCGCCACTCGGCCTCATGGAGGGCTATCAGGGCGATGACGGTACGGTGGTGCCGGTGACCGGCTCCGCCTATCGCACTGGCGACGTCGCGATGCGCGATGCCGACGGTGTTTTTACGTATGTCGGCCGCGCCGATGACGTGTTCAAAGCCTCCGATTACCGCATCAGTCCATTCGAATTGGAGAGCGCCTTGATCGAGCACCCGGCGATCGCCGAGGCTGCCGTGGTACCGTCGCCCGATCCGCTGCGTCTTGCGGTGCCTAAGGCGTTTGTCGCGCTCGCCGGCAACCACATCCCGAATCGCGAGACCGCGCTCGAAATCTTCCGGCATGTGCGCGCCACCCTCGCGCCCTTCAAACGCATTCGGCGGCTCGAATTCGCCGATTTGCCCAAGACCATCTCGGGCAAGATCCGCCGCGTCGAACTGCGCACCGGCGAGGCGCGGCAGCGGGGCGGTGGGAAGCGCGGTGAGAGTGAATTCTGGGAGGAGGATTTTCCCGAACTGCGCTGATCGCTTAACGGCCACCCACGATCGGGTGTGCCGCGGTGGCTGTGTTCAGCCGCCGCTTCGGTTAAAACGGCGTGGTGGCAATAAGGCCACCCATGTTTCCAATTTTGAAACCATCGTCGGCGATGCTGCGTAACTTCCGCCGACCCCGGACGAGGCCGGAAAGGGCCTGGTCCTGGACGGGCTCACCCAGCAAGTCGTTTCGGCACGGTCGTTTCGGCAGGGGCATTTCGGCAGGGGCATTTCGCCGATGAGGGTAGCTTGAGCGAGATCATCATTATCGGCGCGGGGCCGTATGGCCTGTCTCTGGCCGCGCATCTGCGTGGGCGGGGCGTGGGATGCCGCGTTTTCGGTCGCGTCATGGAGAATTGGCGTAGCAAGATGCCGCACGGCATGTTGCTGAAATCGGACGGATTCGCCTCCAATATTGAAGACCCCGGTTCGGCGTTGACCTTAAAGGAATTCAGCCGAACCCGCGGGCTTGCCTACGCCGATGACGGCATACCCGTCCCAGCCGAGAATTTCATCGCCTACGGCACCGCCTTTCAGCAGCGCTTCGTCCCGGATCTTGATCGGCGCATGGTCATCGGTCTTGACCGAAGCAGCGACGGCTTTGCCGTCAAGCTGGAGGATGGCGAGATCGTCAGTGCCCCGCGGGTGGTCATCGCGATCGGCGTCAGCGACTTTGCCTATATGCCGCCGGAACTGAGCGGGTTTTCGCGAGACCGTGTGACTCATGCGTCGCATCACGGCCAGCTCGATGTGTTTCGCGGGCGAGAGGTCGCGGTGGTCGGCAGCGGTTCATCGGCTACCGATATCGCCGCGCTGTTGCATGAGAACGGTGCGTCCGTGCGGCTGCTGGCGCGCCGCTCCGAGGTGCGCTTTCACAGCCCCACTGAGGATCGCGGCTTGGTCTCCAACACGATCGAGCAATTGCGCAATCCCAAGACCGGCATCGGCCCCGGTTGGCGTCACGTCTTCTATACAAAGGCGCCGCATCTGTTCTGGCACCTGCCGGAAGACAAGCGGTTTCGCATCGTGCGGGGCACACTCGGTCCGGCCGGCGGCTGGTTTATGCGCGACCGCGTGATCGGTCGCTTCCCGATCGCGACCGGGGTGACGCCGTGCCATGCGGAACTGCGCGACGGCCGCATCGCGCTCGATCTCGCGGGGCCGAGTGGCAAGCAGACCGTCACGGCAGACCACGTTATCGCCGCGACTGGATATCGGATCGACGTTAACGCGATCCGCTTTCTCAGCGAGAACCTGAGGGCCCAGATCAAGGTGGTGGAACAGGCGCCTGTGTTGTCGCGTCAATCGGAAACCTCGGTGCCGGGGCTTTATGTCGTCGGACCGGCCGCGGCGTTCAGCTTCGGTCCGGTGCTGCGCTTTGTGTATGGCGCGAAATCGACGATCCCACCGCTGGCGCGCCACCTGGCGCGGGGTGCCGGCCGCGGCGCCGTCGCGGTGCCACGGACGGCTCTGGCCCCGGGCCGCTGAATGCGCCTGAAGCTCGGAAAGTTCGCGCGCGGCCGCCCGGTGAACGGGCTGATGCTCGCCTTTGCCTTCTCGCTGCCATATCACGTTCTTCGTACCGCGACGGCCGCCGGGGTCACGGTGCATGTTCTTGGCAGCGGGCCGTCCAAGGGGCTGCGCGCTTCACGTTACTGTGCGTCCTATCGCAATTCCGGGGTCGACGGAAACGGGCCACAGGACGCCGAGAGAGTGCTGGCGGACATCAGTGCTCTCGTGCGTCGGCACCGCATCGAATTGATCTTTCCGTCCGACGATGTCTCGACACGATTGCTGGCGGCGATCCGCTCGCGCCTGCCGGTGCGCACCACGCTGTTGCCGGATGTCGCGACCTTTGACCTGCTGAACAACAAAGACAGCTTCTGCCGGTTTGCGCGCGACCAGGGGGCGCGCGTTCCGGAGACACGGCTCTACGCAACCTTGTCCGATCTCAAACGCGACCTGCGCTCAGGCGCTCTGTCATTACCGCTGACGGTGAAGCCGACCAACCGTTCCGGCGGTGTCGGTGTCATGCACATCCGTGATCGGGACGAGCTGGCTCAGCTCGAGAGCGTGTTTTATGCGCCTGTGCTGGCGCAGCGCTTTATCGCCGGCAAGACGATCGGCTTATCGGTGATGTGCCGCGACGGTCGTATCCTGATGCATGCCGCGCAATGGTACGACCATCGCCGGTTCACGCTATTCGACAGCCCGGATCTGTTGGCCAATGCAGAGCGCGTGGTGAGCGCCGCGCGGCTCGACGGGCCAGCGCATTTCGATGCCATTCTCGAGGACGCAACCGGCCTCGCCCATCTTGTCGAGTGCAATCCGCGGTTCTGGTTCTCGATGTATATGCCGGGGTTTGTCGGCCTCAACTTTTTCGCCGCGGCGTGCGACCAGGAGGCGCAGGAGAGCCTGCCGCCGATCACGCTAACGAGCGCCGATATCAACCGCAATGCCCGCGTTCTGCTGGCCCGGCCATGGCGCGGCAAGGCGCCCGACTGGCGCTATCTCGCCTATCAGCACAGCGACCCGGCGGCCTTTCTGCTGCAGCGAGCCAAGGCCTTCGATGACCGCGACGTCGCCGTCGAACTGAGGGGCGTCGCTCCGGAGGCTATCGATTTTGCGGCATCGCGCGTCGCCTGACGCGCGGCTATCGCGTATCAGCGCGGCTTGACCGGCGTGGCGTTCGGCGCGGGGCGTACCATCCCCGGCGGTGTTGCCGTACCAGGCTTGACCGGTGAGGCATCCGGCGCCGGCCGCACGACCCCGGGTGCCGCCGATGCGATAATCCCCAGCTTGGCGCGCGTCATCGCATCAACGACGCCGTCTTCGTTGAGGCCGGAATCCTTTTGGAAGCGCGCGACCGCTGCCGCGGTGGTGCCGCCATAGGCGCCTGAGTAGGGTGCGGCCTCGGCGCCTGGAACCTTCTTTTCGGCGAGGGCACGCTGCACCGCCCGCACATCGTCGCCGGTTAAGGGTGGCTGCTCGATCCGCAGCAGGCGCGGCCCATCCTTCGGCTGGGCAGCGAACCATTTGCCGACATCTTGGCCATTGATCTGGAGCCATTGCGGTGGTGCCGAGGCCAGCTTGAAATCGCTCGCATTGCTGCTATCCGCCGCTGGCCTCGCCAACTCGGTCAGCAATGGCACGAAGGCTGTCAGGGGCGCATCGTCGCCAAGCAGGTGCGGCAGAGCGGTCAGCCCGCGGATCATCACGTCTCCCTCGGCATGATAGTTCATCGGCGACAGCAGCGAGTCGCGCGCCTCGCCGGTGGCCTTCACCCCGACATCCGCCAGGTCGATCGCCAGATCATGCAGGCGCAGCACCGGTGCCAAGGTGGCGGCGGCACCCATCATCTTGGCAATACCCTGCTGCTTGGCGTCACCGTCCTGCGTCATCTTGCTGGCGCCGTCGAGAATGGTGCGCAACCCTGCCGAGTTGATCTCTTCGAGGCCGATATCGAGATCGCCTTTTCGCGGCACCCATTCGCTGTTCGGCACCGACGCCCCGACACTGAGATTGTCATGGTTGAAGGTGATCCGCAGCGCGGCCGCATTGCCGGTCAAGCCAGTCACCGCCAAGCCGAACCCGGCTTTGCCGAGCGTCACCAGCGGCAATTTGTCTTGCGCCAGCTTTACGCCCTCCACCGTGAATTCGGTCCGCGCGACGCTGTAGAGCTGCAGCATGTCCGGAAGGATCGATAGTACGATCTTGCCGCGCTCGTCGGGTGGCAGGTCGGATTGCTGGGCCGCGTCGAGGCGATCGCGCAATCGGGTCAGCCCTGCGATATCCGGTCCGTCGGCCTCGCCCGTGGCGCCGATGCGGTCGATGCTGCCGGTCGCCGTGCCATTGTCGGCGTCGAACTGGATGTTCTTGAGCTCGAACGTCCCCGGTGCTTTCCAGCTGCCGTCGCTCGCCGGCATCAACTTGCTGATTGCGCTGAGCGGCCCCAGTGTCAGGTTAAACCCGTCTTTCGCCGCCGCGTCGCCCGGTGCGATCTCAACCTTTGCCTGAGAGAACCCGACCTGCAGCTCACGCACCCGTTCCGAGCTTCCCTCGACCAGAGCGTTGGCCATGGCATCCTTGAACATCACCGGAACGGCGACGTCGCCATGACGGATCTCGACGCGGCTTGGCAGATCGAGCCCAAAGGAGATCGTACCGTCGGCTTGTGGTGTGCGGCGTATCTCGATCTTGTCGAGGACGATGCGTGTCACCGGCTCGTTGGCCCCTGGCTCCCTGGCGGCTGGCTCCTTGGCGGCTGGCGGCTTGGGACCCGACGGCTTGGGACCTTGCGGCTTGCCGGGGCCACCCGTCTTCCTGTCGATTGCGTTCTCGTCGATGACGATCCGCGCATTCGCGATGTCCGCGATCGCAGTGTTGCCGTCCTGCCGATAATCCATCTTCTCGGCGCCATCCCATTTGAAGACGCCCTTCGAGGCATCCTCCAGCCTGTGGATCAGTCCGTCGATCTCGCCCTTCAGCTCGTTATCCGCGGCAAGTGCGGGCATACCGCCGCACCAGCAAAGGCAAAAGGCAACCCAGCTCACTTGTCCCCTGAACCGCATCTGCGTCCTCGCGGCAAAACCCTTTCCCCACAATACGCGGCGAAGTGTCCGCAGAAAAAGGCCGCCCTTAAGGCGGCCAGAAGTTTGGGGGAGACGGAGGGACGACACGCTCCGTCCGCCGGGCATCTTAGGGCCCGGATGTGACAAATCGGCTGACCCGCCGGTTCGTCCGAGGACATGTTGTTAGCGAATTGCCCGCAGTGGCGGGCGCGCAGAAAAACCTTGCATCCGCCTGGGCTCGGCTCGACATTATTGCCGAGGCTGGGGTGCTGTCTCGCCGACGCGATGCGTCCGTGGCAGCTGAGAGCAGACCCACTGAACCTGGCCGGGCATGCCCGGTGAAGGGAGTCCGTCATTAGCACAAGAAATTCTAATTCATCGCCGCGCCCGAAGACTGTTGTCATCGGTGCGGGTGTAATCGGTCTCGGGATCGCCTGGCGCCTGGCTCAGACAGGTTGCGCGGTAACAGTTTACGATCGCGGCGAGGCCGGTCACGGCGCCAGCTGGGCGGCTGCCGGCATGCTCGCGGCCGGTGTCGAGACCGAGCCGGGCGAAGAACCGCTGCTGAAGTTGACGCTGGAGAGCCAGCGATTGTGGCCGGATTTTGCGGCCGAGCTGGAAGCAGCCTCGGGCCTCTCGATGGAGTATCGCGGCGAAGGCACGCTCGTTGTCGCGCTCAACCGCGATGACGCCGTGCAGTTGCGCCATTCCTATGAGTTCCAGAAGGGGCTCGGCCTTGAGCTGGAATGGCTGAATGGCCCGCAGGCCCGCGAGCGCGAGCCGCACCTGAAGCCAGGGCTCGCCGGTGCTGTGTGGAGCCCGCGCGACCACCAGGTCGAGAACCGTCAGCTCGCGCTTGCTTTGGCCGTGGCCGTGCGCCGTGCCGGTGTCGAGCTGGTCGAGCATTGCGCGGTGTCAGAGATTGAGATGAGCGGCGGCCGCGCTAGCGGCGTGGTCACCCGGCACGGGCGCACGGCGGCCGATGTCGTGGTATTGGCTGCCGGCGCCTGGTCGCGGGACATCGGCGGGATCCCGGCAGCGCGGCAACCGCCGGTGCGCCCGATCAAGGGGCAGATGCTGGCAGTCGGGATGGACCCGGCGGCGCCGCTGTTGCGCCATGTCGTATGGCTGCCGCGCGGCGGCTATCTGGTGCCGCGCAACGACGGAAGGCTGATTATCGGTGGCACCGTCGAGGAGCGCGGCTTCGACACCAGGATCACCGCCGGCGGATTGCTCGCGCTGATCGAAAGCGCGTGGCGCGCGGTGCCGACCATCGAGGAATTGCCGGTGGTCGAGACCTGGGTGGGGTTTCGCCCGGGATCTCGCGACGATGCGCCGATGCTCGGGCCGAGCGGGATCGACGGGCTCGTCATCGCCAGCGGCCATCACCGCAACGGTATCCTGCTGACCCCGGTCACCGCCGCGGTGATCAGCACCTATATTTTGCAGAATCGCCTGCCGGAGGCGGCGCGGCCGTTCTCACCCGAGCGCTTTGCCGCCGCGGCTGGACGTGAGCTGGCGGCACAATGACCCGGCTGCGCATCAACGGGGTCGAAGCCGAGCTGGCGGTCGCGACGATCACTGAATTGCTGGCCGAGCGCGGCATCGATCCGACCGCGCGGTTTCTCGCGGTTGCCGTTAATGGCAGCGTGGTGCGGCGCGCCGAATGGCCGGATGCGGTATTGTCGGCCGGCGACGATGTCGAGATCGTGCGGCCGCTGCAGGGCGGTTGAGCCGCGGCCCCAAGGTGGGCATCGCGGCAATGGTTAGGGAAGGCAGGAACAGGAACATGGACGACCCGCTGATCATTGCCGGTACCAAGCTGAAATCGCGGTTGTTTGCCGGTACCGCCGGATATCCAAACCAGCAGGTCATGCTCGACTCGCTGGAGGCGAGCGGCGCCGAACTGGTCACCGTCTCGATCCGCCGCATCAGCCTCGAAGGCTATGCCGAAAGCATCGTCGACCTGCTGGGCGGCCGCTACCGGCTCCTGCCCAACACGTCGGGCTGCGTCACCGCGAGGGACGCGATCCTCACCGCCGAACTGGCGCGCGAGGCGCTCGACACCAATTGGGTCAAGCTCGAACTGATCGGCGATCGCGAAACCCTCTACCCCGATGTCGAGCAATTGGTGCATGCCGCCGACGAGCTGGTGCGCAAGGGGTTTACGGTCTTGCCGTATTGCAACGACGATCCGGTGACCTGCCAGAAATTGGCCGATGTCGGCTGCGCCACCGTGATGCCCCTGGGCTCGCTGATCGGGTCGGGCATGGGCATCGCCAACCCGACCGCGATCGAGCTGATCTGCGCTCGCAGCCCGGTGCCGGTGGTGCTCGATGCCGGCATCGGCACCGCTTCCGACGCCGCCTTCGCGATGGAACTCGGTTGCGACGCGGTATTGCTCAACACCGCTATCTCAAAATCGCACGATCCGCGCCGCATGGCGGCAGCGATGCGCTCCGCCGTGGATGGCGGCCGGCTGGCCCGGCTCGCCGGCCGCATCCCCAAACGCAGCTTCGCCGAACCGTCCAGCCCACAACTGGGTTTGGTGGGCTCCTGAGCCTTCCATTGACGTAAGGAACGGGTCTCGCTGCCGCCGCCGGCAACGAGCAGACTGGGGCTGATCGGCAGCAAGGCTGTGAAATACGCCTCGTTGATAAGTCGACCGACCGTCTCGAAATAGTCTGAGATCGCTGGTGGGTGCACAAGGACTCGAACCTTGGACCCGCTGATTAAGAGTTTGAAATCCCGCTTTTCCGTCCTTTGCCGATTGTTGCCAAATAGCCGGATTCACGGCGGAGCACACTTCATATAGTTGCGGAACGTTTCGTGGACGTGGATTTCGCGTGATACCTATGCCAGTGTCTAGGTATCACCGAGACCCACAGGCTCACCATGCGCGAAAAGATTACGAAGCGAGCGGTCAATGCGCTGACGCCTACGGCGGATGGACGCGAGGCCGTTTTATGGGATGCCGAACTCAAGGGGTTTGGCTGCCGCGTTCAGCGCGGGAATGTGAAGTCGTACATCCTTCATTATCGCGTCGGCAGTGGGCGCGGCGCGCCGCTCCGAAAGCTGACAATCGGCCGGCATGGCAGCCCATGGACGCCCGATAGCGCTCGGGCCGAAGCGAAAAAGCTGCTGGGCCGCATTGAGGAAGGAGCAGACCCCGCGTCTGATAAAAGCGCGCGACGCGACGCACCAACGGTGACCGACATCGCTGAGCGGTTTCTCGCTGAACACGTCGAGGCTAAACGTAAGACCAGCACCGCGACGGAATACCGCCGATTGCTTAGCAAGGTCATTTTGCCCGTCCTCGGCAAGCGCAAGGTGGCGGATATCGCTCGCGCTGACATCGCCAAGTTGCATCACGCGAACCGTGCAACGCCCTACCAGGCGAATCGAGTGCTCGCCGTCCTAAGCAAGATGTTCAACCTGGCCGAGCGGTGGGGACTGAGATCGGACGCCTCAAACCCATGCCGACACATCGAGAAATTCGCCGAGCGTAAGCGCGAGCGGATGCTCTCACCCGCCGAATTGGGGCGGCTCGGTGATGCGCTGGCGGCGCACTGCGGTTCGCCTTTCCCCGTCGCGGCAATCAAACTGCTGGTCTTCACCGGCGCCCGACTTGGCGAGGTCCTCGGGATGCGGTGGGAATGGGTCGATTTCGAGCGTGGCGAAGCCCGGCTGCCCGATTCCAAATCGGGAGCAAAAACGCTGCACCTGCCGCCCCCAGCGCTTGAAGTGCTCGCTGGATTGGAGCGGCAGGACGGCAATGCCTTTGTGATTGTTGGGCACAAGCCTGGTGCCGCGATGGTCAATCTGGAGAAGCCGTGGCGAGCCATTCGCAAAGTTGCCGAACTTGATGATGTTCGGCTTCACGATCTCCGTCATGCTTTTGCCAGTGTCGCGGCATCAAGCGGCATGGGCTTGCCTATCATCGGTAAGATGTTGGGTCACTCTCAGCCCGCGACCACGCATAGGTACGCCCATTTGGCGGCTGACCCCGTCAAGGACGCCGCTGCAGCGGTGGCAGCGAAGATTGCGGCCGCAATGACCTCTTCCGGTAAGCAAGCGAAGGTAGAGCCGCTGCGGGGCCGGAGATGACTAAACCCACTCTCGAACAGATCGATCGTGTCTTTGTCACCGCAGCTGAGACTCTCTCATGGATCGCATGGGGTAAGTGCTGGACGGAGGAGCAGATCAGAGCGCGCGTCGTGGCGGCGGCAGGCGATTATCGGCACCCGTTTATGAGTAAAGCGGATCGTGCTTGGCTTCTCCGAGTTGCTCGCGAGAATCAAGCACAGGAATTGCGGCAGCTGGATACGGTCGACCCCGGTCCCGATTGCCTCGCTACCTCGGAGCCGTCGATATGGGACTCTCTCGCGTGGGTATGGTCGCCCCACGATACCTACAAGCTTGGAGAGGACGCCGGATGGAACGCCGCCCCAGGTGAGAGGTGCCCCTCTAATGCTTGGCCGGACTTTGTCCGCGGGTATGAACAAGGAGCGGCTGATAGGGAGTGCGAGGTCGATCTGGCTTTAGTTCCGTCAACGGGACGCGCAATGCCGCCCGATCAGAAACGGGAAATTGACTTCCTCTCAGAGCTGACGGTTGCCGCAGACAAACTAGGTGAAAAAATCCGGGATGGACTAATCACACCCAGCGGCTGCCGCGAAGGAGATACAGGTAGGTCACGTGCCCCGATTTCTTCGCATACCTTAGACTACGCAGCGATCACCTGGACCGGGCGGATCGAGGCAAAGCCGGGCATTACGATCGACGATTTTATGAAAGCCCGCGAAATAACGATCGGTTATTTTGATATCGGTTTTAGACGTGATGAGATCATCGAGCACTTGTCTGCTGGGGCATGTGATGCAGACCACGAAAGTCCGGATAGTCCGGCGCAAATTACCCGCACAGGTAAACCCGGCCGCCCCTCCATCTGGGATGCCATCGAGCCAGAGTGCCGGGCACGTTTTGCGGCTGGGGAGCGGCACCCCGGGACGGCGGGGAAGGAAAACAGATCTGCCTGGGCGCGAGAATTGATTAAGTGGTTCAAGTCTAGGGGGGGAATCGTACTCAAAGAAGGCGCGATGCAGAAGACGCTAACCAATCACCTGTCACTGCTTCTCGATGCGCTGGAGAGTGACCCGAGAACCGCCCAAAACAAATAATATAGGGCGTAAATTGGGCGTCTATATCGGGCATTCAGTCTTTGCCAACTTTTGCGACACGCCAGTCGGGCGATGCCTCAGGAGTTGGAGATGTCCGAGCATTCAAGAAACGATATTGACCCGCTTCTCAGCGATCGCGACGTAGAAAAGATCACTGGGCGCGCCCGATCTACGCTTCAAAAAGATCGCGTGACTGGAGGGGGAATCCCGTTCATTCGCGTAGGTCGGCAGGTAAGATATCGACATTCTGCCGTAGTCGCGTATCTGGCCGGTCTGCCGACACTGCACTCCACGTCGGAGGCGGCGTGAGATGCGCCCCGACATATCGGGGGCGCCGCCCCTAAAACGAGAAAGCCGCCCCTGACGTGCTCCCCGATGTTCAGCCAGTGGGAGCCAGAGTCTTCTGGTGATTGAAGTTGTTTTCAGCGCCCGACGCAACGGGGCGGGGTGCGAAGCCACCAGATAGCGAGAGCGCCCCGTCCCGTTGCGCGCACGGACCCGGCCAGCTTGCTGCGAATGTCAACGGCGTCTGCCAGGCCAAGCTCGAATGTGGGCGCTCCGCGTTGTAATCGCGGCGCCAGGTTTCGAGCACGATTCGGGCATGCGGCAAGGAGCGGAACAGCGTCTCGTTGAGCAATTCGTCACGCAGCCGCCCGTTGAAGCTTTCGACGAAGGCGTTCTGGGTCGGCTTGCCCGGGGCGATATAGTGCCAGCTGACCTTCTGCCGGTCCGACCAGGCCAGGATCGCCGTTGAGGTCAGTTCGGTGCCGTTGTCCGAGATAATGCTGTCCGGCCGGCCGCGCAGGGCGACGAGCTTGTCGAGTTCACGCGCCACCCGCGCTCCCGAGATCGAGGTGTCCGGCATCAGCGCCAAGCATTCGCGCGTGCAGTCGTCGACCACTCCCAGGATGCGAAAGCGCCGACCGTCAGTCATCTGGTCGTGTACAAAGTCGAGCGACCAGCGCTGGTTCGGCCCCTGTGGCATCGGCATC
>JAFAYW010000057.1 GCA_019240125.1 Alphaproteobacteria bacterium | reverse complement strand
GCCACCGGACTTTATCACCTTGCGATCGTCTACCCCACACGCGCCGATCTCGCCGACGCGTTGCAGCGGCTGATCGCCGCCGGGGTTCCGCTCGATGGCGCCAGCGATCACGGCGTGAGCGAAGCCTTGTTCCTGCGCGATCCGGATCAGAATGGCGTCGAACTCTATTGGGACCGGCCCGAGGCGCAATGGCCGCGCAATGCCGACGGAAACGTCAATATGAAACCGAACCGTTGAACCTGCAAAGCCTACTCGCTGAGGCAAAGGCGGCGTAGCGACTATCGCGTACGGGACCATGTGGCGGTGTTGCGGGCGAGCCGTATGGAGCGGTCGACGCGCGCGCGCTTGGCGCGCCGGCAAGGTATTTGGCATGAATATTTCGTCAGCGGACAGATCGGTCATCTCCACCAAAGCGTAGCCATCAGGTGCCGGGCGGCGTAAACTTTTGTCGGATTGGCGAGCCGAGGTTGGATTTGGTGCAGAAACACGGCGGGGGGAATCAATGGCGGGGTACATGAAATTCACCGCAGTTTGCATTTTGGCGGCTCTGGGATTGTTATCGCGAGGAACGGTCGGAGCGGCCGAGCTCATCATCGTGAGCAATCAGGGCGCGACGCCAGGCGTGATGGAACTCGCTGCCGCTTTCGAGCGCATGACCGGGCATAAAGTCTCAGTCATCCAAGATAGTGGACTGGCGCTGGCGGATTCGCGCTCCCCGGCCCTTGAACAACGGCTCGATTTGGGCCCCGCGGATCTTGTCGCCGGCAATCCCGAGCAGATGGATCGCTTGGTCAAAGAAGGCAAGGCGGTTGTCGGCACCGCGGCTCCGTTCGCGATTGCCGGCCTCGGTCTATCTGTGCGACTCGGGCTGCCAAAGCCGGACATCAGCACCGTCGAAGCCTATAAGGCGACCTTGCTGGCGGCGAGGTTAATCGGCTATTCGCGTGGCTGCAGCGGCACGCATGCCGCGGAGGGGATTGCGAAGCTCGGTATCGCCGAGCAGCTCAAACCCAAGACGGTGTTAGCCGAGAATGGACCGGTCGTTGAATATCTCGCGAAAGGAGATTTTGACCTCGGCATCCAGCAGACCAACATCATGGTGGGCGCGCCTGGGACCGAGTATGTCGGCCCGCTGCCCGATTTCCTAAACGATCCCTGCCCGTCAAGCGTCGCCCTGTTGACGGTCTCGAAAGAGCCGGAAGCGGCACGCGCGATGATCAGGTTCATGGTTTCACCCGAAGCAGCGCCGTTGCTCCGCAAGACGTATGCCGAACCAGCCCACCGCTAGCGGACACTGAAGGGCAGCTTCTGATGGCTGGTTCCATTGAAGTTTTCCTGCTCGGTGACATTGGCGCGACAAACGCAAGATTTGCACTGCTGTCGGAAGGTGCGGTCGGGCCAATTACTCGAATAGAGGTAGCTCGCTACGCTCACTTTGCGGACGCGGTTGCCGATCTGCTGGATCAACAGTTTCGGGATGCCTGCATCTCGCGAGCGCTGATCGCAGTCGCGGGACCAGTGGAAGGGGATCGATGCGCGCTGACTAATCTGTCATGGGTTATCGATGCTCGGGATATTTGCGAGCGGTTCAATTTTGCAAGCGCTCGGATTGTCAACGATTTTGAGGCGGCCGCGCACTCCCTGCCTCACTTGGGGAAAGAGGATGTGCGCTCCCTCGGCACAAAAGGTCTACGGCTGAGCGCTCCGATGGCTGTTCTTGGTCCCGGATCAGGCCTCGGTGTGGCCGGCCTCGTTCCCGACAGGGGACGCTGGTTGGTCGTTCCAAGCGAAGGCGGCCACGCAACTTTATCGGCGAATTCGAATCGCGAAGACATGGTGCTTGATTATTTGCGTCAGCGGTACACCCACGTTTCGGCGGAGCGGGTACTTTCGGGGCCGGGTCTGGAAAATCTATACGATGCGATCGCCGGCGTCGATGACATCGACGCGCCGCGACGCAATGCGTCTGAGATCACCAGGTCCGCCTTGGAAGGAACGTGCCCGACGGCTCGTGCCGCCCTCGACATGTTTTGCGCCATGCTTGGGGGATTTGCCGGAAACGTGGCGCTCACCTTCGGCGCTCAGGGCGGCATCTATATCGCTGGCGGGATCGCGCCACGCATTGTCGATTGCCTGATTGCTTCCCAGTTTCGATCGCGGTTCGAGCAGAAGGGGCGGTTTTGCCGCTATCTCGAATCCGTCCCGACGCAGGTAATCATGCATCCCTGGGCTACTTTCCTTGGGCTGAGGTCGATCGTAGTTTCCGACCCGCTCATGAAGGCGGCTCTCCAAACTCCCTCCGCGTAGCAGCGATTTCCTCGGGTGTGGGCAATCCAGCCTCATTCCCGAGGTGCTGGATTTTGTGTGCAGCTGCAGCACGAGCAAACCTGAAGTGTTCATCCCAGGGCTTCGCCGGATTTGCGAGATAGGAATACACGTACGCTCCGTGAAACACGTCTCCGGCGCCGCTGGTATCAAGGACCCGATGCGCCGGAACCGTAAGCGCCCCCATTTTTCGAATGTCTCCCGTCTCGTCGTACCACAGCAAGCCACGCTCCCCAGAGGTAACACCGCCAATGCGGCAGCCGCGCGCTTTAAGGTAGTTGAGCATCTCGGCAGGCGCGAGGCGCATCTGCTCGCAAAGCCGGTCGGCGACGACAGCAACATCGATTAGGGTAAGCAGCTCGTGTGTATTCGACCGAACTCCTCCACCGTCAAGCGAAGTCAGGATACCAGCTGCTCGGCAGCGTTCGGCGTAATAAAGCGCAGCATCGGGCTGATGGCCGTCCAGATGAAGTGCGCGACAGCCAGCGAGATCGAGCACTGGAAATGGATTGAGGTAGTTGTCGTCGCGGCAGCGCACGATCGCGCGTTCCTGGCCTTTGGGCATAATAAAGGACAGCGAAGACGAGCCAACCCTTCGGCGATGGAGTGGAATTGCATACTTGGCTGCCATCTCCTGGAACATTTTGCCGAGCCAATCGTCGGCAACGGACGTCATAAGGTCCGGAATAATCGAAAGCTTGGCGCAGCAGAACGCCGCCGTGACGGCATTACCGCCGAATGAGACCGCGTAAGCTGACGCGACGTGCTTCTCGTCCCCGGTCGGCAATCGGTCGGTCAAGAAGGTAACGTCAATGTAGGTTTGGCCGATGAAGAGTGCTCGCATGCGGCCTCTACCTTGCCGTACGCACGGTAGTATCTAACGAGGCTTCGCCTCAGACCGACGAGGCGCAAATAAGACCGGTCTGGCAAACCGCTGCCGGAGTCGGGGGGGCAAGATAGCACAAAGCGCGGCCGATATTCTCGGCCGGCAT
>JAFAYW010000052.1 GCA_019240125.1 Alphaproteobacteria bacterium | reverse complement strand
ATGGTCAGCGTGTCCTCCAGCCGGGTGCAGCTGTCGGCAACCCGAAGCTCGAGCATCGGGAAGTGAATCGACGGACGCAGCGTCCACCAGAGAAAGCTTGCGTCCGCAATCGCTCCGGATCGCACCATCGCCGCAACGAACCGGTCGTAGTCTTCGGTATCGGCAAAAAGCTCCGGCAAGCCTGTACGGGGCATTTCACCCCAGACCGAAAGCCGGTAGGCGTGCAGCCCAGTTTCTTGCCTCTGCCAGAAGGGAGAAGATGCCGAGAGCGCGAGTAGCGTCGGTGTGAACGGCAGCAGGCGGTTCATGAGGTCGACGCGGTGCTCCGGCTGCGGTATCTCGACGTGGACATGCATGCCGCAGATGACATCACGCTGGGCCAGCATCTGCATGTCGCCCGCGATAGCGTCGTAGCGTTTCTTTATGGGTGCGACTCTGCCGTTTCCACATGGCGGTTGGATTGGTGCCTCCGCCGAATATCAGAATTCCATGCTCGTGGCCAATCTCGGCCAACCCTTTGCGCAAGTTTGAAAGGGAAGCGCGCGCTGCTGCGAAGTCAGTACAAGGCGGCGTCATGATCTCGACCTGCGCGGCGAGAAGTTCGCGCTCGACTTCGGGCATGCGATCGTGAATGTCGTCGTGGAATTGCTTCACCCTTCTCGGCGCACCCCGCGATCGTGCGTCCCAAGAAAAGTTCTTCCTCGATCCCGAATTGATATCTCGCCGTCATGGTCTGCCTTTTACCGCTCCGCGCCGTGTCGGCTGATTTCCTAGAAGGCCTCAATTATTCGAGGCCGCTCCTATAGCAGCCCTTGCAATCATCTGGCCCAATTCTCCGCTACTGCGGAGCTTCGTCGCGCGGGTCACCGCTCGGAGCGGGCGCCCCACGGCATTCAGTTTACCTGGAACACCTGCCCTACCGAGACATGGGAGGTATAGATTGTCCCTCCCGGCAAGTCCGTGAGGCACTGGCCAAGAACCTTGGTTGCGCGCTCTTGCTCTGCTCTGGAGAGCGCCAAATACGGCGACAGGCTCTGATGCAGGCAGACAAACGTCTCAACGTCATAAGAGAGGTGCGTCTCCGTGTAGCAGAGGATGCGCTCCTTGAACCCATGCTGCCGCAAGGGGTCAGCTAAACGGGATAGACCGTCCACGGCTCCAACCTTGCTGACCGGCTTGGCTAATAATGGAAACTCGGCGCGCCGAAAAGCGTCTTTGATGGTTTCAATTTGTTCAGGTATCGGCTGCGGTTCCTTGTTCCAGAGGAGCAGCACACAGCCACCCTCATTTAAAAGTGCCTTGATCCTTGCAACGCCACGCTCAGGATTAATCCAGTGAAAGGATGTAGCAGCGAGCATCACATCGAATGACCCTGGAACTACGGCATCCTCAAAGCTGCTCACGACGAATGACATTTGTGGGTAGTTGGCGAGATCACGCCGGGCAATCGCGACGAAATCCACATTCGGCTCGACGCACACAATGCTTGCGCCTGATGGCGCAAATGCCCGCGTGGCTGTCCCCGGACCGCTGCCGATTTCAAGTAGGCGAGTATTTGCCCCTATTCCGGCAACAGCGCTGACGGCCGTGATAAGTGAGGATGGATATTTCGGGCGCGCGCGCACATAGGCCTCGGCTGCTGGCGAATACCAGCCAGCCTTCTCGTGCTGCGGCCTGTTGGCATAGGCGGGTAGCTCCATAACGGCAGACTTGGTTAGTTCGCTTATCTTCGCAATCCTTCTGCGAGACGCAGCCTGCCCCTCGCCTGTCGATTCACCCCGCGCGGCCCGGTCGAGGCCTCGTCTACGTAATCCGGTTTATCGCGTAGACAGGTTCACGAAATCAGCGTCTTAGGCTTGATCGCCCGGATATGCAGAAAAGCGTGTCCTCCAATGCTGGCTCCGCCTTGGCAAGTTCCACGCTTGCACTCGGTTCGCGAAAGCGGTCGATGATCAGCCCAGCGTCGACGATAAGATCAACCCATCCGCTAAGGGTTCTGTGGAACCGGGGAATCCGAAATGGCTCGGTCTTTTCGCGTTCTTCCTGGGGCACGGTTTCAAACCAAAAGGTATCGATCCGTCCGTCGATCGCGTCGAAATAGCCGGCGACCTCAATCGCCCGTGTTGTGCGGTCCGGGTTCCGCAAAACGCGTCGATGCGGTGGAACGAAACACGGATGCAAGATCGAGAATTGAAGAAAGCCGCCCGGTCTCAAGACCCGCGCCGCCTCACACAGCGCACGGCCATGATCGGCCATATCCATCATTGACATGAACGCCGTTACAAAATCGAACGAGCCGGCGCTGAACTGCAAATCGGTTGCATCCGCGACAAGATAGGCGGTGCCGAGCGGTTCGGCGCTCTCCGCCTCAATCGCGTGCCGGATAAAGGTCGGCGCGATATCAATCGCATGCCCTGGCGCCACGCCGCGCAAGCTCGCGCGTGTTCGATCCCTCCCCGCAACCGATGTCGAGGCCGCTGAGACCGCTCACCGGTGGGAGCATGTCTAGAAATGCCGGGGTGTTTTGGCCATCCCGATAGATGTCGTAACCGGCGCGGGCGTGCCGCGTCCAGGTCTCGGCGTTCTCTTCCCAATACCGCGCGACTTCGGCTCGCTTCATGACCCGGACCTCTCCACAATTAGGGAGTTAAATCATGATCCGCTCGACTTCATCGAGGCTGACTTCATCGCGCCGATGATCGTAAAGCTGAGTCGTGCGCGTTGAGGCGTGGTTCGCCATCGCCGCAGCCTTTTCAAGCGTGCCGCCATTCTTGAGATAGCGGTGATCCCCGTTGCTCGGAAGCTGTGATTGCCGAGCTTGGCTTCGATGCCGGCCGCGGCTGCACGTCGGCGGATCATCGCGTAGGCGTTCGCCTGCGGCAGCACGGATGCGCGTCAGCGAGCCGGTGCCGCGGCCAATCGTGCGGAATAGCGGCTCCTTGGCACAGGTGAGAAATTCCTCGGCTGCGCGGTAGTAGGCGCGCCGCGTGGGCGGATTGCGGATGTTGGCCGCGAAGAATTCAAGAAAGCGGATCGAGGCGCGCTCGCCGGCGGCGGTGACGACGACCGGCAATGTTGGGCTCACATACGGCCAAGAGCGGTGTTGTGACCGCAGGTTTTGCTGCGAGCATCAATTCCAATAAAATGCATGCGGGCAGGAAGCAGTCATGGCGACAATTGTCGAGTCAGCAAGACCCATCGCATGGTGGAAGGAACCCACGAGAGATCAGTGGTTTGCCTTTGTGGCATCCTGGCTCGGCTGGACGCTGGATGCGTTTGATTTTACGATTTTCCTCCTCATCATGGTGCCGATCTCCCAGGAGTTTAATGTCCTGCTCACGGCGGTGACCGCGGTTTTTACGATCACCTTATGGATGCGCCTAGTGGGCGCGACGGCCTCGGGTTGGTTGTGCGATCGGATCGGTCGCAAGACGCCGCTGATGATCTCGATCGGCTGGTATTCGGCCTGCAATTTCATCGCTGGCTTTTCGCCGACATTCTGGTTTTTGTTCTTATTTCGTGCATTGCTTGGCATCGGCATGGGCGCCGAGTGGCCGGCCGGCGCGGCGTTGTCGATGGAATCCTGGCCCATCCGTTCGCGCGGCTTTATGGCCGCCGTTCTGCAGGGATCTTGGGGCATCGGCTTTATGCTGTCGGGCATAACCTATGGATTGTTGTATAATTCGATCGGCTGGCGCGGCCTTTTGTGGATCGGCGTGCTGCCGGCTTTGGCGATCGTCTATGTGCGCTTCTTCGTCAAGGAGCCGCCGGTATGGCTG
>JAFAYW010000045.1 GCA_019240125.1 Alphaproteobacteria bacterium | reverse complement strand
TGAACATCAAGACCGACGTAGCTGATACGATCCGCCATGACCCGTCTCCTATGCATGAGGCTCGGTACCGGCTCACCCGGCGCAACCCTCGTTACCTGCATACTGTGAGACGGGTCGCCCCGTGCTCAGGCGGACATGTGGTCTAGAACGAATATTACGTACGGCAAAAGTAGAGCCTAACCGGCCGCCTTTCAATTCACTGAAGCCGCAATTTCGATAGACACTTTCTTATTGTGCGAAGCCGCGTGCCATTTCTCCTTGATCTCATACATCGCGTGATCGGCCGCCATTAGCAATGCCTCAACATTGTTGCCGTCGCGGGGAAACCGTGCCTTGCCGATGCTCGCCGACACTTCACCATCCTTGAGTTCCGGGATAAGCGAGGCGCTGAGCTGCTGTTCGATCCTCGCGAGCAGCGCGTCGATTGTCGCGGTGCCGCCTGTGTCTGGTAATGCAGCGACGAATTCGTCGCCGCCCAGCCTGGCGACAAAATCGGAGCTTCGTAGAGTTTCGCGCAGCCGTGTCGCGGTCGCCTGCAATACGCGGTCGCCTGCTTCATGTCCAAACCGGTCGTTGACCGCCTTGAACCCGTCAAGATCGAAATAGAGAACGTGCAGCTCCCGCGCGGCTCGGCTAGCGCCAGCTATCGCCGTGGTCAGCCATTCGCTCAGGTAACGGCGGTTGGGGAGGCCCGTGAGCGGGTCGTGCATGGCATTTCGCTCTTCCGCCGTCCTCGCAGCGTCGAGCTGTGCTATCGAAAGCAAGAGGACCCAGATGACGACGCCGACCGTGACTAAAATCATCAGAATGACGATGCCGCCCAGCACGTAAAGCAGCGAGAATGTCCGTGCTTCCTCAGTCGCAAGAGCAGTGCGCTCGGTGCGCGTTTGCGCGATTAGAAAGGCGAGATTGCCACGCAACAAGGTCATCGCGTGCTGGCCGACATTTCCCTTCACGACGGTCAGAGCGTCCCCCCATCGGCCCTCCTTTGCGAGTGCGACTGTCTCGGCAAGTTCTGCCGTCTTAGTGCGAGAGAGTTCACGAATTTCCGCGGCCGTGTCGCGATTTACGTCATCATGACCCACCAATCGTTCAAATGAATTGGTAACAGCGTCAAGTTTCTGGCTGTTCTGGATATAGGGATCGAGATAGGACGGATCATGAGTAAAAAGGTATCCGCGTTGACTGCTCTCCATACTCAAGAGTGTCTCAAATAATTCTCGCGCACCGAACATTTCACTGCTGATTAATTCTTGCTGTTCCGCAAGATTGCGGGTTCTATGTACTCCGAATACGATGGCAACTCCCAAACTAAGCAATATCAACCCGCTGATAGCTACTCCCAATACCATGCTGTTCCTGATGTTCTTCATTGCGATTTGCTCTCAGCCAGCGGCCGCTTTATTTAACACCTCCATTGAGCGGAATTGGTCCTATTTATTGCGTTTTTTAAGCGCGAAAAACTCAGGTGCGAAATTGCGGGCCTGACGCGGTATCGCCGGCGGCGAAAGACCAGGCTTTGGTGAACGGAACGGTCACCGATCTGGAAGCCTGCCACCTGCGGGCCCTGGCTGGCCGGCTACGACGGCGTCTACCCGCTAACCGAAGAACCTTGGGGCGTGCGTCGCTTTCTTCGTCCGCGATCCCAACGGCAAAATTGCCAACGTCATGGCGCATCTGTGACAGCGCTCGTCCCGATAGGCTCACCCTCACTGCCGACGCTCGTCGCCGACGCCGGCGAGGGCGCCTCTATCCGCTTCCTCGAATTCTTCGCCGCGAACATCCGCAACTCGCACCCGCGGCGGGCTTACTACCGCGCCGCTGAGGAATTTCCTCGCCAGGTGCGCCGCGATCGGCGTGCCGTCGATCGCCGATATCCAGCCGCTGCACGTCTCGACCTGAATCGAATCGGCAACACGCGAGCTCACCGCGCCCTCGGATATTATCATATAGATCACCGCGCTCACCTAGCCCCTCATGTCGCTTATCGACCCTCGACGGCCCTCGTCGGAGCGGGCGCGTCCGGCGGGTCTGCCTCATTTCGGCGGCGGCATCTCACCATACGGCCAAGAGCGGTGTTGTGACCGCAGGTTTTGCTGCGATAGCATCAATTCCAATAAAAATGCATACGGGCAGGAAACAGTCATGGCGACAATTGTCCAATCAGCAAGACCCATCCCATGGTGGAAGGAACCCACGAGAGATCAGTGGTTTGCCTTTGTGGCATCCTGGCTCGGCTGGACGCTGGATGCGTTTGATTTTACGATTTTCCTCCTCATCATGGTGCCGATCTCCCAGGAGTTTAATGTCCCGCTCACGGCGGTGACCGCGGTTTCGTGGGGCATCGGCTTTATGCTGTCGGGCATAACCTATGGATTGTTGTATAATTCGATCGGCTGGCGCGGCCTTTTGTGGATCGGCGTGCTGCCGGCTTTGGCGATCGTCTATGTGCGCTTCTTCGTCAAGGAGCCGCCGGTATGGCTG
>JAFAYW010000278.1 GCA_019240125.1 Alphaproteobacteria bacterium | reverse complement strand
CGCCGGGCCCGACGGGTTCTGGAGCGAGATCAAGCGCAATCAGAACTATCACCTTCAGCTTCTGGCACCCGGCGTACCGGCGGTCGAAGTGGTGCACGTACACGACCGTTTCAAATTGCGGCTGCGCGTCGTGCCGGACCCGCGCCGCGACGTGTTGCTGATCGAATGCCGGCTGGACGCGGAGGCTGGGTTCAAGCTTTATGTCCTCGCCGCGCCGCATCTCGGGGCCACCGGCTTCCACAACAACGCGTTCATCGACCGCCAGGGCGGCCGTCGGGTGCTCTGCGCCGAGCAGGGTCCGTTCGGCATGGCGCTTGCGGCGGTCGACGACCATCAGCGGCCGGCATTCGGGCTGACCAGCGCCGGGTATGTCGGCAGCAGCGACGGCTGGCAGGATTTTTCGCGCAACGGCCGGATGAGGTGGCAATACCGGCATGCCGGGCCGGGCAATGTCGCGCTGACCGGCGAATTGCCGCCACGCGCCGTGCTGGCGCTGGGCTTTGGCAGCGGCGCCGATGCCGCGGCGACACTGGCGCTGTCGAGCCTCGTGCAGCCCTTCGACAACGTCTTGCAGCAACATATCGCCGATTGGGAGGGCTGGCAGGCGCGGTGCAGCGAGCGCGGCGCGCCGACGCTCGACCTGCCGGGGCCGGTGCGCGATCAGGCGCTGGTGTCGCCGATTGTCTTGCGGGCGCATCTCGACAAGACCTATCCGGGAGCGATGGTCGCCAGCCTCAGCGTGCCGTGGGGCGATACTGGCGACGAGCGTGGTGGCTATCACCTCGTATGGCCGCGCGATCTCGTGCAATGCGCGACGGCCCTGCTGGCCTTGGGAGCGCAGCCCGAGGCGCGCGACACGCTGCGCTATCTGATCGCGACACAGACCGAGGACGGGCACTGGTACCAGAACCAGTGGCTGGGCGGCACGCCGTACTGGCAGGGCATTCAGCTCGACGAGGCCGCGTTTCCGGTATTGCTCGCCGCGGCGCTCGACGATCGCGACGCGCTGCGCGGCATCGCCGTCGAGGACACGGTGCGGCGCGCGCTCGGCTATATCGCGCGCACCGGTCCCTCGACGCAGCAGGATCGCTGGGAGGAAAACGAGGGCCTCAACCCATTCACGATGGCGGTCCTGATCGCGGCGCTGGTGGCCGGTGGTGCACTATTGCACGGTCCGGCGCAGGAATGGGCCGTCGCGCTCGCCGATTTCTGGAACGCGCATCTCGAGACCTGGATGACGGTGAGCGGCACGCCGCTGGCCGAACAGCACCGCATCCCCGGATATTACGTGCGGGTCGCGCCTCTCAGCGTGCTCATGGAAACCGGCGCGACCAGCGCCGTCGTCCCGATCCGCAACCGCAGCGATGCCGGCGGCGGATTGCGCGGCGACGAGCAGATCGGCAACGAATTTCAGCAGCTGGTCCGCTTTGGCTTGCGCAGCGCCGACGATCCGCTGATCCAGGGCTCGGTGGTGTTGGCCGACGCCCTGCTGCGCACCGATACGCCAAACGGCCCGGTATGGCACCGCTATCGCGACGACGGTTATGGCGAGCACGAAGACGGCCGCGCCTTTGACGGCACCGGCGTGGGTCGTGGCTGGCCGCTCTTGACCGGCGAGCGAGGCCATTTCGAGCTCTGTGCCGGGAAAGACCCCCTGCCCTACCTCGCGGCGATGGCGGCGATGGCCAGCCCCGGCGGGATGATCCCTGAGCAGGTGTGGGATACCGAGGCCATTCCGGCTCGGCGCTTGTTCCCTGGGCAGGCCAGCGGCTCCGCGATGCCGCTGGTGTGGGCGCATGCCGAATTCATTAAGCTGCTGATGTCGCGCCAGATTGAGCACCCCTACGACCGGCCGCGGGCCACGTGGCAGCGCTATCGCGGCAAGCGCCCGACCGCCGAATACGCGTTCTGGTTTCCGCACGCACCGATCGGTGGGATCACACCGGGGTCCAGGCTTGCGGTGGCGCTCCCGGAGCCGTCGATCGTGCATTGGGGTCGCGAGGGATGGCAATCGGTCGCCGACGTCGTCACCGTCGATAGCGGGCTGGGCTTCCATGTCGCGGCGCTGGCAACCGAAAACCTCCACCCGCAAAGCCATATCGACTTCACCTGGCAACGCGCCGCCGACGGCGGTTGGGCCGGCCAGAATTACCACCTCACGGTGATGCCGCAGAGCTAGCCTCCAAACAACAGATTTTTGTCGTCCTGCGCAGGCAGGGACCCACCGTGCAACAACTCCTCGGCCCGCCCGTGGGTCCTTGCTTTCCGCAGGGACGACAACTGAGAAGTTGCCGCCGTTTGCGCGATCCGGCAGCCGGATAGACGATCGGGTCGGATCGAGAGAGGTCTAGCCCTTGACGGCAGCCTCGGCGAAGGTGTTGTCGACGCATTCCGTGAAGGGCACGTCCCGCTTGAGGAAGCCGCAGCCGAGCAATGCCCGGCGGAGGCGCGCAATCCCTTCTTCCGAGACGATCGGGTCGGTGCTCCACACTCCCTGCCCTTGATAGCGGGCCAGGGCGCGGCTGAAGACGCCGTGGTCGAGATCGGGGAAGTAATCTTTGATCGTGTCGGCGATTGCTTCCGGCGGCTGCGCCGCGAGCCAGCGCTGTGTGCGGTACATCGCCCGCGCCATACGGCGGAACGGCTCGGGATCGGCGGCGAGGCGGTCGCGGCGGGTGACAAACACGGTGTAGCTGGTGCGGCCGCGCGCGCTTGCCGGCAGCCAGACATGCGCGCCGGCCGCGACCGCCTGCTCGACAAACGGCTCGAACATCTGCGCGACATCGAGGCTGCCATCGGCGAGCGCGGCGACGTTCTCAGGCATCGTGCGGCCGATCAGGCGGTCGACGCGCGCCGGATCGATCCCGGCCTCGCGCAAATCCTGCTCGAAGCACAGCCAGGGCGTCGGCACCTCGCTGGTGCTGGCGAAGCGCAGCCCCGGCAATTCGGCGAGGCGGAAATTCGGGTTGGGATGTGCCCCCACGAGGCTGAAGGGATCGCGGCAGATCACCTCGGTGAACGCGACAAGCGGCGAGTTCGGGTCTTCGTCGTGCTGCTTCATCAGCCGGATCGGACCCATCCAGCCGACCTCGACCTCACCCGCGACAAGAGCCGCCTCGGCCCGGCCCGGGCCGGGCGACGGCAGGAGCTGTACGTCGAGCCCCTCCTCGGCATAGGCGCCGAGCGCATGCGCCGCGTAGAACGGCGCGTACAGCACAAAGCGGTAATTCTCGAACAGGCGGAGCCGATATTCCGCGGCCATGGCAGTCTCCCTTGCGGCGCTGTCCCTGCGTATCCGTGGCGGGGCTCGGCGCAAAGCGCTATTTTCAGCCATCACCTCGCTGGGAGAGCCCCATGGATGACGCCGCCGTCGCACCGAATTGTCTGGCCGGAGTGCGTGTTCTCGATCTGTCGCAATTCGAGGCAGGGCCTACCTGTACCGAGGTGCTGGCGCAGCTCGGCGCCGAAGTCGTCAAGGTCGAAAACCCGAAAGGCGGCGAGCCCGGCCGCATCCTCGGCACCGGCCCGAAGGCGGGCGCCGACGCCTATTATTTCATGATCTACAACGCCAACAAAAAATCGGTGACGGTCAATCTGAAGTCACCGCGCGGTGTCGCGCTCGTCAAGGAGATGGCGAAATCAGCCGATGTGTTTATCGAGAACATGGCGCCGGGCACGATCGAGAAATTGGGGCTCGGCTGGGATGAACTGCACAAGCTGAACCCGCGCCTGATCTATGCCCAGGTTAAGGGCTTTGGCGAAGGCAGCCCCTACGAACACAACCTCGCCTTCGACATGATCGCGCAAGCCTGCGGCGGCACGATGGCGATCACTGGCGAAGCCGGCCGCAAGCCGATCCGCCCCGGCCCGACATTGGGCGATACCGGGACCGGCATGCTGATGGCAATCTCGATCCTCGCCACCCTGTTTCAGCGCAATACCACCGGGCAAGGCCGCCGGCTGCAGGTCGCGATGCAGGACGCGCAGCTCAACTACACGCGCGGCGCTTTCATCAACCATGCACGAATGGGCAAGCCGCAGGAACGCGGCCAGTCCGGCTTTGGTCCGCCGGTGCCGCCGAACGACATCTTCCCGTGCAAAGGCGGCGGCCCGAACGACTGGGTCTATGTCTTTAACAGCCACAACAACCCGGAGCATTGGCGCCGGTTGTGCGGCGTCATCAGCCGGACCGATCTGGCCGAGAATCCCGATTACCTCGACCGCGAAAAGCGAATGGCGCATGCCGCCGAGGTCAACGAGATGGTGGCTACCTGGACGCAACAGCACGACAAGCAGGAGGCGATGCGGCTACTTGGCGCCGCCGGCATCCCGGCCGGTGCGGTGCTCGACACTGGCGATCTTCTGGCCGAGCCGACCTTCGCGACACGCGGCATCATCCAGACGCAGACACACCCTTCCGGCGAACTGCGAATGCCCACTTTTCCGGTCCGCTTTGACGGCAAGCCGCCCAAGATCGCTCCGGCCCCGCTGCTCGGAGAGCACACTCAGGAGGTCTTCGGGAGTTGGCTCGGCATGAGCGAAAACGATGTTTCGGGGCTCAAGAAGGAGGGCGTGATCTAACGAGATCACGGATAGACCAGTCTTGTTCTCGCCAGATAAGCAAGGAGGAGACGGGCTGCACCTCATTTAAGGCGTGGCCCGAACGAGTGCACTGTCCTCGCGTTGTTTTCCTCATTGCTAGATGAGGCGAGAATGCAGGACGAGAACAACGGCAAAGGCGCGCGGCACCATCGGCGCGAGATCCTGATCGGCGGCGCGCTGATCGGTGCGACACTGGCGAGCGCCGGGTCGGCCCAAGCGCAGGCGATCGGCACGATGCCGACACCGGGATCGGAAGTAGCCCCGCCACCAAAGGGCGCGGGCGCTATCAAACCAGCGCGCGGCTCCATGTTGCAGGACAAGGTGGCGGTGGTAACCGGTGCGGCGCGTGGTATCGGGCGCGCGATTGCCGTCGAGTTCGCCGCCAATGGTGCCGATGTCGTGGTGCTCGACATCGTGGGACCCGTCAGCCCCGCATCGAACGCTAAACCCGCGGAGCCAGCCGACCTGGCGGAGACAGCGAAACGGGTGCGCTCCTATGGCCGCCGTTGCAATGAGATACACGCCGACATCCGCGACATCGGTGCGTTGCGACAGGCCGCCGATCAGATCGAGCGCGACTTCGGCAAGATCGACATTGTCGTGGCCGACGCCGCCATCCAGCGGTGGATGCCGCTCCTCGAAATGCAAGACAGCGACTGGCGCGATGTCATCGACAACAACCTGAACGGCACGGCGAATACCGTCCGCGCCTTTGCGCCAAAGATGGTGGCGCGCAAATATGGTCGTTTCATCCTGCTGTCATCGATGCAGGGAAAGCACGGCACAAAGAACGCCTCGTCCTACTCTGCCTCGAAATGGGGCATAATGGGGCTGATGAAATCGGCGGCTCTCGAACTCGGCGAATACAACGTCACTGTCAACGCGCTGATCCCCGGCCTGGTCGATACGGAACTCACCCGCTATCAGGCCCGCTACAAAAACGCTATCGCGGAGACCGGCAACAAACCCCCCGAAAATCCAAGCCCGCAGCAAGCCTGGGACTCGCGTGCTCCAACAGTACCTTTACAGGTCGGCTGGCTTGAGCCGGAGGATATCTCGCCGGCCGCGGTGTTTCTTGCCTCGGATGCGGCCGCCATGGTGACAGGGGCCGAATACGAGGTGACAGGCGGGGATAGCGCCAAGGACGTCTGAGCCTGATAAAGGCGCGGCACTGATGCGCGACACGCATCCACTCGCCGTGCGGACATGAGTGCTGCCATCCGCCGCCGCAACACGACCCAGCTAAATCACGGCATTTTAGCAAATAAATCGATAAAGCGCCGATCATCCACTATATTCATCCGGGCGGCGCGGGAATATCAGCGGTTGAGGAGCCGTATTCGTTTAGTCCTGACATGTATTATTGCGACCTTATCGTGAAACATTCGCGATAGCGAAAACTCAGGCTGGGAGGCGATGGACTTCGACTTCCGAGGGGATCCCGTGCTGAGCGCCGCGCTAGAGTACTGGCGGCGCAAGCGCGGCGCGCGAACAATGCCCGCTCGCCGCGACATCGATCCCATCGATATGCCCGCGGAGATCTTGCCGTATCTCCAGATCATCGAGGTTCTGGAGGACGGCAGACGGTTCCGTTATCGCCTGATCGGCACGGCGCTGGTCGAGGCCTTTGGCAGCGATTACAGCGGCACCTACCCTGAAGAAGTCCTCAGCCCCGCCCGGGCGGATTTTATCGAGCAGGTTTACCGTCGCGTCCACGAGACCAAGCGTCCGCTCTTTTCCCGCAACAAATACGTCATGCAAGACAATCCCAGCGCCTTGATGGCGAACCGGGTCTACCTGCCATTATCGAACGATGAAGTCACCGTGAACTTCATCCTCGGGGCGTTATCGTTCGATTACCGATATTTCAACCGACTGCATGGAGCCTGGGGCGGAGCTGTTTTGGACGACTCAGTTCAATATACCCACGAAATTCACATCGACGATTGATGCGACACATGCAGTAACTTGAACTCGAGTAAGTGCCTGGGGGCGCTCGGCAACCCGTGGCCTTAGGGAGTTCCGCCGCGGCCCCGCAGCGGCGGCAACGGTAATACGTTACTGCTCGGTGTGAGATCACGCAGGATCGCTTCGATCTCGCCCAGCATGAACGGTTTTTTCAATAACGGCCACGGCAGTTCGTCTTCAGCCCCGCCAAGTGCGAAGCCGGTGACGATCAGGACCTTCAATCGCGGCACCAGCGCTACCGCACGTTCGGCCAATACGGCCCCGGTCATCTCCGGCATCGCAAAATCGCTGATCAACACGTCGAAGGCCGGGTCGATGGAGAGATGGTCAAGAGCCGCGACGCCGGAGTTGAACGCCTCCACCGTGATGCCAAGCGATCCCAAAACGCTGGCCAAGGTATGCCGCACCTCGCCATCATCATCGACCAGCAGGACGCGCAGACCGCGTAACGATGCCGTTCCGCCGGTGCGGTCTGCATCGGCCGCGGCGGTGGCGGGCGCGACCGCGCTGCGCGGCAGATAGATCGTAACGGCCGTTCCCTGGCCCAACTCGCTGTCGAGCGCGACGGTACCACCGCTTTGCCGCGCGATCCCAAACACCTGCGCCAGGCCGAGGCCGCTGCCCTTGCCGACTTCCTTAGTCGTGAAGAAAGGTTCGAAGGCACGTTGCCTGATTTCGGGCGGCATTCCGGGACCACTATCCTGGACGCGTATCTGCAGGTAATCGCCGACGGACAGATCGGCCGGTAGCTGCTGCGGATCGCTGGCCCGCGTTGAGATCGTGATGCCGCCGCCTAAAGGCATCGCATCGCGTGCGTTGAGCACCAGATTGAGCAACGCCACCTCGAGCTGGCCGCGATCCACCAGGATGGGCGGCAGATCAGGCGCAAGATCAAAGCGCAGCCGCACCGCCGGCCCGGCAGAACGTTCCAGTAATTCCCGTACGCCCTCGATCAACTGGTTGGCATCGGCGGGCTGGATCGCGAGTTTCTGGTTGCGGGCAAAGGCGAGCAGCTGTCGCGTCAATCCGGCGCCCCGATCGGCCGCACCCATCGCGCGTTCAAGGAGTCGGTCCGTGTCGTTATCGCCGCGCAGCCGCAACCGCGCCAGTTCGATGTTGCCGAGCACGACCGACAGCAGGTTGTTGAAATCATGCGCCAGACCGGCAGTGAGCTGACCCACAGCCTCCAGCTTCTGGCTCTGCGCTAGAACGGCCTCGACTTCGCTGCGACGCTCCCGCTCATTGGCGAGTTCCACGGTCCGCGCCGCCATGCGCTCCTGCAGCACAGCAAACCGGCCCAGCCCGACCCAGGCCGCAAACAGCGCCACGGTGATCGCCGCGACGATGCACAGCGCCTCCACCGATGTCTCCATATCGATCGCTCCGAGCGCTGCACGGCGCTCGAAGCCGGCGGCAACGAAGATGCCGTCCATGTTCGCCCCTGCCGGGACGAATCCGAAGATGCGTGCGACGCCATCGACGCCGGTCGCCTCGAGGGCGCCCGCCTCCTTAGTGTCGATCAGAGCTCGGCCGCTTTCCGGTAGCGGTTTGCCGATGAAATGCTCGGGGTCGACGTTACGAGCGAGCATGATGCCGTCGCCGCCGGTCACCCCGATAATCGCGTGCGCCGTATTTGGTAAATTGGCGAGGTGCTCCGACAGCCACTTCAGATCAAGCGTGACGACGAGAACACCTTTCCAGGTGCCATCCGCCGCGCGAAAGGGCAGTGACAGCGGCAGGACGGGCCGATGCGATTCCCGCGTCTCGGTATAGCGGCCAACAATAAACCGTCCTTGCTCGCGAGCCTCCGTGATGTACTGGCGGTCCCTGATCAAGTCGGCGGGCATGGGCTTGCCGCTAGCGCAGACGATCATGCCGTCCCAACCTGTCAGCACCACAGAGGCATAACGATCGAATTTGTTGCGCAACTCCGTGAGACTTTCACTGCACGCGGTTCCGTCGAGGTCCCGGATCGCCGGTATCACCGCGATGGCAACGAGCAGGTTGCGGGTACCCTGCAAGAGGCTGATGACATCAGCGTTTACCAGCTGCGCGGTGCGCAGCGCGTCCGCCCGCACCTCACCAACACGTTCCTCGCGAAGTCTCACTTCATTGGTGATCCCCGCCAGCCCAATCGGCAGGAGCACGGCAGTCAGCAGCAACATCAAGCGTCGGCGCACGGCGGCTCCGAAAAGGGTTGCAATTAAAGATTACGCTTCCGCCGGCACATTGTCCTTCGAGGTTTGGCCCCTTAGATCGAAGCCAGGCGAACCGCGACATAGACGCAGACGATCCCGAGTATGGTTGCCACGGTCGTGCCGCCGGTGGGGTGATCGTGAAAGCTCTCGGGGAGCAGGTCGCTTGCCGAGATGTAGATGAAGAATCCCGCGATCAGCGCAAGGCAGATGCCGAGTGCCGTGCTGTTGGGCTCCATCAACAGCGTTGAAGCGGCGCCGATTACCGGTGCCACCGCGTCGACAACGAGCCAACCCAGGGCCGAGCGTTGCCCGCCGCTCTTGCCGAGCACCAAGCCGACCGTGTTGATGCCATCCGAGAAATCGTGGGCCAGCACTGCCGCGGCGACCACCGCTCCCACCGAGGACGACACTTTGAACGCGAGCCCAATCGCCAATCCGTCGAACAGGCTGTGCACCGCGAGACTGCCCGCGCCGAGCGCACCGCGCTGCCACATTCTATCGGCCCGCTCGCCCTTGTGCCCGTAAGGCGCCACGGTGCGATCGAGGATCATGTAGCCGACAAACCCGATCGCCACCAAAGACAGGATGCGCTCGTTGCCCTGGCTGGGGCCGGCCAGTTCGAGCGCCTCGGGCATCAAGTCGAAGAACGACACAGCTACAACCGCTCCGGCGCTGAAGCCGAGGATCAGGTGCAGCCGGTCGTGCAGGCGCAGCGCCACGAGGCCGCCCAGCATGGTCATGAAAAAGGTCGCGACGCTCAGCGCGACGGCCATTGGCCCGCCTCGTCAGGCAAGGGGTTGTACGCGCAAGACGTGAAAGACCGGACTGAGTCCGGTCAAGGATTATCGCTGTTCGGCGGGCTTATGCTTTTGCTTTGACGCGGGTTCCGGCGAAACGGTGCATCAGTCGTTCGGCGACACGCGGGCTGACGAAATGCGTGATGTCACCGCCAAGCGCGCCGATCTCCTTGACGAACCGCGACGAGATGAACTGAAAGCGGTCTGACGCCATCAGAAACACCGTCTCGATATTCGGGTTAAGCCGCGCATTCATCCCGGCCATCTGAAACTCGTACTCGAAATCTGACACCGCCCGCAGACCACGCACAATGACGCACGCATCCACCGACTCGGCAAAATGCATCAGCAGGCTCTCGAAGGGGCGCACCTCAATGCGGTTGGGGCCGCCATTCTGCAGATGCTTCATCTCATCGCGCACGATCTCGACCCGCTCGTCGGTCGAGAAAAGTGGTCCCTTCGCGTCGTTACGGGCCACCCCGATCACCAGTTGATCGACGATATTCAAGGCCCGCCGGATGATATCGGAGTGGCCATTGGTGATCGGATCGAAGGTGCCCGGGTAGATCCCGATGCGCGTGCTCATTCCTGATCCCCCTCGCCTTCCTGGGCTTCGCCGTCTGGTCCGTCGGGCAATTCGTCGGTATCGGCACTATTGCCATTTTCGTCGGCTACTTCGGGCAGCCGCGCTACCGAAACAACCCGTTCGCCATTGCTGACGCGGAACACCCCGACGCCCTGGCTGCCGCGCCGCGCGATGCGAATATCATGCACCGGGCAGCGAATCACCATGCCGGCATCAGTGACCAGCATAATCTGATCGTTGTGCCCGACCGGGAAGACCGCGATCACCGCATCGCTGCGGCGGGTTAAATCCATGTTGTTGATGCCCTGCCCGCCGCGCCGGGTGATGCGATAATTGTAGGCCGAGCTGCGTACTCCAAAACCCTTCTCTGTCAGGCTCAGGAGGAATTCCTCGCGCGCCGCCAGATCATTGAACATTTCCTCCGAGATCGCAGCCTCGCCGGCCTCAGCCTCTGCCTCCGTTTCGTCGTCGCTTTCGACAACCGGTTCGGGCACCTGCTCGGCGGCCTCGGTTTCCTCGCCCATCTGGCGGCGCCGCTCATTGGCGAGCTTCAGGTAGGCGTTGCGGATTTCGGGACCGACTTCCTCATGCCGCAGGATCGACATCGAGATCACCTGATCGTCACCGAGCAGCCTGATACCGCGTACCCCGACCGAACTGCGGCCAGTGAACACGCGGACCTCGGCGATCGGGAAGCGGATCGCCTTGCCGTTGCGCGAGGCGAGCAGAACGTCGTCGTTATCGGTACAGGTGGCGACATTGATCAGCCGGTCGTCGGCATCCTCGCCCTCGAATTTCATCGCGATCTTGCCGTTGGCGCGGATATCGCTGAAATCGCTGAGCCCATTGCGGCGGACATACCCCGCGGCTGTCGCGAACATCACGGTCAGATCAGCCCAGGTCTTCTCGTCCTCGGGCAGCGGCATGACGGTCGAGATCGTCTCGCCTTCGGCCAACGGCAGCAGGTTGATCATCGGCCGCCCGCGTGCCTGCGGCGTGCCGAGCGGCAAACGGTAGACCTTGAGCTTGTAGACGCGCCCCAGCGAGGTAAAGAACAGCACCGGGTCGAGCGTCGAGGCGACAAACACCTGGTTGAGGAAATCCTCCTCGCGCACCGCCATGCCGGCGCGCCCACGACCGCCGCGCCGCTGCGCCCGATAGGTCGAGAGCGGCACGCGCTTGATATAGCCGCCGTGGCTGACCGTGATGACCATGTCCTCGCGTTGGATCAACGCTTCGACATCGGCCTCGAACTCGACATCCTCTATCGCCGTGCGGCGCGGGTTGGCGAACTGCTCCTTGATCTTGAGCAGTTCCTCGCGCAGCACCTCGATCAACCGGACGCGCGACCGCAGGATTTCCAGGTGACCGGCGATCTCGGCCACCAATTCCTTGAGTTCGTCCGAGATTTTCTCGCGTTCGAGACCGGTCAGGCGCTGCAGGCGCAGATCGAGAATGGCGCGGGCCTGTTCGTCGGAGAGCTGGTAGGTACCATCCTCCGCCAACGCACCGCCGATCTCGCCGACCATCGCGACAAGCGGGCCGATATCGCCCGCCGGCCAGCGCCGCCCGATCAACCCGGCGCGCGCCGCCGCCGGGTCGGGCGCGGCCCGGATCAGCGCGATGATCTCGTCGATATTGGCGACCGCCACCAGCAGGCCGACCAGGATATGCGCCCGCTGGCGCGCCTTATTCAGCAGGTAGGTCGTGCGGCGGGTGATGACCTCTTCGCGGAACTGGACAAACGCGGCGATGATCTCGCGCAGGTTCATCTGTTCCGGGCGGCCGCCGTTCAGCGCCAGCATGTTGACGCCAAAGCTGGTCTGCAGCGCGGTGTAGCGGAACAGCTGGTTCAGCACGATGTCGGGATCGGCATCGCGCTTCAGCTCGACAACGAGCCGCACGCCGTCGCGGTCGCTCTCGTCGCGCAGTTCGGCGATGCCCTCGACCAATTTCTCGCGCACGCACTCGGCGATGCGCTCCTGCAGGCGCGCCTTGTTCACCTGATACGGCATCTCGGTGAAGACGAGCGCGTCGCGATCCTTGCGGATTTCCTCGACGTGATGCTTGGCCCGCAACACCACGGCGCCGCGGCCGGTGCGAAATGCGGCGTGCGTACCGGCGCGGCCGATGATGATGCCGCCGGTCGGGAAATCCGGCGCCGGCACGTACTCCATCAGCCCCTCGACGGTGATGGCGTTGTCGTCGAGATAGGCACAGCAGGCGTCGATCACCTCGCCGAGATTGTGCGGCGGGATGTTGGTCGCCATGCCAACGGCGATGCCCTGCGCGCCATTGACCAGCAGGTTCGGGAAGCCGGCCGGCAGGACCTTGGGCTCCTGCTCGGTCTCGTCGTAATTGGGCTGGAAATCGACTGTGTCATTGTCGAGGTCGCTCAGCAAGGCCTCGGCGACGCGTGCCAGGCGAGCCTCGGTATACCGGTATGCGGCGGCGGCATCGCCATCCATCGAGCCGAAATTGCCCTGGCCGTCGACCAGCGGCAGGCGCATCGAGAAATCCTGCGCCATCCGAACCATCGCGTCGTAGATCGCCGACTCGCCGTGCGGGTGATATTTGCCGATGACATCGCCGACGATGCGCGCCGATTTGCGGTAGCCGCGATTCCACACATTGCCGTTGGTCTGCATCGAATAGAGGATGCGTCGATGCACCGGCTTCAGCCCATCGCGCACGTCAGGCAGCGCGCGGGCCACGATCACGCTCATCGCGTAATCGAGGTACGAACGCCGCATCTCCTCTTCGATCGTGACCGAGGAGATATCAGGCCCGGCGGGCGGGGGAGTGGTAGGCGAGGACGTAACGGCCAAGGCTTGGTTCTACGAGCAGCTGACAAGAAAATCGCGGCTGGATGCCATGTGAAACGAGGCTCCCGGCCGCGATCTATAGATGGTTACGACTTGATGAAATTACCGCACTTCGCAGGTGCGAACAACGCTGCTGCAGCGCCAGTGGCAGCATTCCAGCCCGGCGATGCGAACTTTCTCGCCCATCACGCAGGCAGCTGCCCGCCTATTCCGCCGGCATCACCCGGCGGCGCCCCCGCAACCAGGCGTCAAGACTCCAGGCCCCGGCCCCGAACGCGGCGACGTAGAGGAAGCCGCCCGCTAGGCCCATGTTCTTGTAGAAATTGATCTCCTGCATGCGGTCGGCGAAGTTGGTGTGCGCGATCAGCGCCGTGACGATACTCCAAAAGCCGAGGACCAGCGCGACGGGGCGGGTGAACAGGCCAAGCAGAAACACCACACCGCCCGCGAGCTCGACCGCGACGGCAATCACCCAGGCGAGCTCGACCATCGGCAGGCCCTGTTTGGCGAATCCGGCCTGTGTCGCCGATGCCGCCAGCAGTTTCCCCCAGCCGCCATGAATGAACAGCAGCGACAGCAGCAAGCGTCCCACCAGGGCCGCGGCATTCTCACTCGTCTGCATCTATCGCTCCGCTGCGGTCGAGGGTTGCGCGATCATGGCCAACCCGACCGTGCGCGACAAGCCGCGGGCGGCAGAACAGCCTCACGAACCCGCGAGTAAGTCCGTAGAATATCACGCCATCGACCGCCATCGCGGCGATGGCCGATGCCGTGAATGGGGTCATGGTCGGCGACTCGCCGATTGCGCCCGGGGCAACCAGCGCGGTATGCGCCGCGCCAAATGCAAACAGGTTCATCGCGGCATGGCCGCCGATCGTCAGCTCCAGGCCTTCATCGCGTAGCGACACCAGCGAGAACACCAGCGACAGCACCAGGAAATACGGCACGGTCAGCCCGCCATGCGTGTTGAAATGCAGGCCGCCGAACAGCAACCCGACCAGGAGCGCGATGAGCAGGCGGCTGCCGAGAACGCGACCCAGCGCCTGAGTGGCATAGCCCCGAAACAGGATCTCCTCGCTTGCCGCCTGCAGCGGGATCAGCAGAAGGGCGAGAATCGCCACCGCCCAGGATAGCCGGAGCGACAGGTCGAGCTGCCAGCCTGTCAAAGCATCAGCCAGGACCAGCTGCCCGCCCATAATGGCCAGTTGCACCACCGCGCCAATCGCCAATCGCCGCCCGTCGATCACGAGGCCGGTTGAGATCAGCGATTGCCACGGTCGGCGATGCAGCCGCCGCGCGGCCCAAATGGCGACAGCACCGGCAAGGGCAATCGGCGCATATTGCTGCAGAACGCCGCCCGCCGGTCCGCCACCGGCAATGAAAACCAGAAGCGTCGCGACAATCGAGGGCACGAGAGCAATTGCAGTAAGCGCCATCGCATAACGCGACCAGGAATTCTCCCCGAGCGCCGCAAGCTCTATAAACGCCCAGCCGCGTCCGGTTCGCGCCCCCACTCGCTGCTCCATGACAACAGAAGGGCGGCCGAAGCCGCCCCCCGTCTCGATCCCGCTGCCGGAGATCAGGTCGAGTAGTCGGAGAACTGCACCGTGCCGGCGCGGGCGCGGTAATCGGTCTTGACGTTGACCAAGGCCACCATCCCCTCATCGACCTTTTTCTGCGCGCGTTCCAATGCCGGACGGATATCCTCGGGCTGCTCGACATATTCGCCGTAGCAACCGAGGCCCTCGGCCATCCTGTCGTAGCGCGTGTAGCCTAGGTCGCGGCCCGGCTTGTTGCGGTCCGGGTCGGCGGTCCAGCCGCCGTTGAGGCTGATCACCACGAGGATGGGGATCTTGTGGCGCACCGCGGTGTCGAGCTCCATCGCGTTAAGCCCGAACGAGCCGTCGCCGTGGCAGCAGATCACCTGGGTATTCGGCTTCGCCACCTTGGCGCCGACCGCGAACGGCAGGCCCACACCCATCGTGCCAAACGGCCCGGAATTGAGACGATGACCCGGCGAGAAGGTCGGCATCGTCTGGCGCCCGAAGTTCAAGGTCTCCTGCCCGTCGACGACCAGGATGGCGTCGCGGTTCATGAAGTTCTTGACCTCTTCGAGCAGGCGGATCGGATGAATGTCGCCGTCGGTCGGGTAGTTGGCGCCGGGGCCGGAGCGCTTGGCGGCCTCGCCATCGGCCAGCTTCTGGCGCCAGCCGGCGAAACGATCGGCGGTTTTGGGACCGATCGCGTCGATCAGCTGCTGCAACACCGATTTGCAATCGCCGACGATCGGGATGTCCACACCACGCGCCGACATGCCGAGTTCCTCGGCGTCGATCTCGATGCGCGCGATCTTGGCATTGGCGCCAAAACGCGGCGGCGCGGCGTGGCCGATGATGTAGTTCATCCGGGTGCCGAGCACGATGATCAGATCGGCGTCGCGGAACGCGGTCGAGCGCATCGTCAGATATGAGTAGGGGTGGTCATCCGGCACCACGCCGCGGCCCTGCGGGGTGGTGTAGAACGGGATGCCGGCCTTTTCGACAAACTGGCGCATCTCGTCCCACGCCTGTGACCAGATCACCCCGCCGCCCGACGCGATGATCGGCCGTTGCGCCGAGTTGATCGCATCGACCAGGGCGTTGATCGCCTTGGGCTCGGCATAGGGGCGGGCGCCGACAATCTTGCGGCCGGCATAGCTCCAATCGACTTCGCTCTCCTCGACCTTCTGGTAGAGGATGTCCCCCGGCCAATCGAGATAGACAGGGCCGGGCTTGCCGGTCATCGCCTTCTGAAAGGCGAAGTTGATCTGCTGCGGGATGCGCTTCACGTTGTGGATGCGATCGGCGTATTTCACGCAGCCGCGCATGATCGCCATCTGGTCGATTTCCTGAAACACCTGGCGGCCAAACTGGCCGATCGGGCTGGCGCCGCCAAACCCGATCACCGGGCAGCAATCGATCAACGCGTTGGCGAGACCGGTCGACAGATTGATCGCCGCGGGGCCTGAGGCAGCCATGCACACGCCGGGCTTTTGCCTGAGACGGCTATAGGCCTGCGCCGAAAACGCCGCG
>JAFAYW010000063.1 GCA_019240125.1 Alphaproteobacteria bacterium | reverse complement strand
CAGGTGGACATGCGGAAGCGCGCGTTAGAGTTCGCATGGGAGTTGGTCACCCGGTTCGCAGATCACCCCCAAGGCAGCCGACATGATCATGGAGGCAGCTCGACGACCGATTTGAAGTCTATCTGCCTGAGCAAGCTTGTCGGTCGGGTAGCCCAGGATGGTGGTGGTTCGGCGGGTGCCGCGGTCGGTGTAGACGAAGGCTGCGCCTTCGATGCGGTAGTGCCCCTTCCAGTCGATGGCGAAGGACGTGTCGGTTTCTTCGATGTAGTACGGCTCGGGCCCCTCACCCGACGCCTCGCTTACGTTGTCGCTACCGGGCGCGGTACTCGAACGCGTGTTGCCGGCGACGTTCCGCGTGTGTTACCAATAATCCATTCGCGCCATCGAGACGGACGGCGCCACGGTTGTTCGCGGCAGGCTGCCGAACGGACCAAACGGCTCAGGCCAACAGCGCAAGCATCAGCCCCATCAGCACCACGCTGCCGAGTAGCAGGGACCAATCGACCACATCCAACCCGAGGAAACGGCCAAGCCCTTCCGAGCGCGCGATCATATTTTGCGACATTTACGCCACCCCAAGAATGATTTTTGCTTTGTTCCTTTAGTGCCCAAATGCCGGAAAAAGGTTCACGAGCGCGACGCAACGACCGAAGTACCGCCGGACTTTTTTTCCTGCCTGCCGAGCTGGTTGCCTCGCAGGCGGCGGTATCGGGTGCGGTCACTCGGAGTCGAACATTTCGGCCAGACCGGGTCGATCCGCGATCTCTGCCGGCATTATGGCATCGACACCAATGGGATCGTCGCCGCCGCCGAGGGCATCGAGCCCCGGGGCGGCCGATCCGCTATCTGCGGGCGTTGGGTGCAGGCGCCGAGCACTTGTTGTTCTGGCAGCCGGTGGGTCGCGAGCTCGACGCGAATAGCGCCACACTGATGCCCTTTAAGATTCGGCGTGAGCTTTTTTCGGCACATTGTCTGGTGCCCAGCTTGCCGCCGTGTCCCGATCACTTTCGATCTTGATGACCCGGTTAGGATCGCCGGTCGCGCGCAGCATCCACATAGGCAACACGTGTTCGCGCGATCGCGCAGCCTTGCGGACTGGCTTTCCGCAGAAGACGCAATTCGTCCATCCCGGATCGTTTGGGGCGTTTCCCCGCTGCTTCCTTTGGGACATCGGCGAGGGAGATCTCGGATTTCTATGCGTGTGGGCTACCGTCCGAAGAGGTTTCGGATTCTCAGGCCGGCGTTCTTGGCTCCGAGAGATCGCTTTTACTATTTCGCCGCGACGGTCTGTTCGGCGGCGCGCAGGAGCTTGCGGCCAAGGCGGCGGAGTTCCTCACGCTCGACACCCGTAGCGTAGGCGGGTCCGGCTGCGCCGGTGGCATCGGCAAAGATGCGGTCGAAATCCGCTTTTGACCTGCCGGCTGCGGCCGGTCGCGCCGCGGCAGCGGCATCGGTAACGATGCGATCGAAATTCGCCCTGGACATGACGGCTTGCGCGGATGGCGTTGCGGCCCCCGCCCCAACGAATGTGCGATCGAAATCCGCTCGCGCGAATACCGCCTGCGCAGGACGCGCCGCGGCGGCGGCATCGGCGAAACTGCGATCGAAATCGACGTAGGTCATGACGACGGAACCGGCCGGAGTAGCAATCGCCGACCACGTGGTGGTTGTGGCAATACCGACGGTGAACACTAGGGCCAAAACGCCCGCGGCGGTAGAGAGGAGATGACGTGACATTGCTGCCTCCCGAAGTTGGAATCTTAGTCGGTTAGTCGCGATAACGCGGGGAAAGGTTCATCGCCTTGCCGAACGCAGGAGGCGCCAGCCCGGTTGCGCCGTAACGGTGGCTTGACGATGTTAAATTGATTTCACCTTCGGTCATGCCGTCCCCCCGTGCTCATCTGGGGCAACGCTAAAGCACCGGAACCGACTGTTCCATTGTACGAATGGAAAGCCGGCCCATATCGAGGTTGTGGGTGCCGATACAAAGGTTTAGAGGTCTACTGAGGTCTCCTCTTTATTGTACGTGCCATGCCACGAGGCCAAA
>JAFAYW010000326.1 GCA_019240125.1 Alphaproteobacteria bacterium | reverse complement strand
CTCGAATTCCGCTTCACCCCGACACCGGCCGGCATGCCGACGGGTCGCCACGCCCAGCCCGAGCCGGAGATCATCCAGAGCCGCCATTTCAACGCGTTAAAGGCCGAATTGGAGGCGTTCGCCGATGCGATCGGCGGTGGCGCGCCCTATCCGATCCCGCCCGACCAGGTGCTGCACGTGGTCGCCGCTTTCGAGGCGATCGTGCGCTCTTCGGCGACGCGACAGCCGGTCAAGATCGCCCGCGCCTGACGCAGTCGCGGCGGGCGCTACCGCACGACCTTCCGGATGCGGTGGTTGTTGGTGTCGCCGATATAGATGGCGCCATCCGGACCCACGACCGCGCCATGCGGGCGGTCGAGCCCCGCCGCGGTCGCGGCGCCGCCATCGCCGCCCGGCCCATGTTGGCCGCCGGCGATATTGCTGACGATGCCGGTGGTGCGGTCTATGTGGCGGATCGCATGGTTCTCGGTATCGACGATCAGCAGATTGCCGTCGCGATCGATCGCCATTTCCTTGGGTGCATCGAACACCGCTGCGAGGGCTGGCCCGCCATCGCCGCCATAACCGCGCGCGGTGGTGCCCGCGATCGTGGCGATGATGCCGGTGACGGGATCGACGGCGCGCAGGCGGCTGCCCTGGCGTTCGAGAATGTAGACCGTGCCGTCGGGCCCGACCTTGACCGCACGCGCGCCAAATGTGCCGGCTTTGGTCGCGGGGCCGCCGTCGCCGCTGTGCTCGGCCGCGCCGGTGCCGGCGAAGGTCATGATCTTGCTGGTCGCGAGATCGACCACGCGCACCCGGTTATCCGCGACATCTGTTATGTAGAGGAGCCGCTCGCCGGGGCCGAAGGCGAGCCCGTTCGGTTCCGCCAGCCCCTCCCGCGCGGCCGGCCCGCCATCGCCCCCATACGCCGCCTCGCCGTTGCCCGCGACCGTGGTGATGACGCCGCTGGCGGCATCGATGCGGCGCACCCGCCGGTTCAGCCGATCCGCGATATAGAGATTGCCGGCGCGATCGACGACGACCCCGTACGGCTCGTTCAGCGCCGCCCGTGTCGCCGGCCCGCCATCGCCGGAATACCCCTTCTCGCCACTTCCCGCGACGGTGGTGATGACGCCGCTCCCCGCGTCAACCTTCCGGATGCGGTTGTTGAACGTGTCCGAGAAAAACAGATTGCCGGCCGCATCGAACACCACATCAAACGGCCCGTTCAGCAGCGCCTTCGCCGCCGGCCCGCCATCCCCGGCAAACCCCTTCTCCCCCGTCCCCACCGCCGTCGTGATCATGTGCGTTGGCATTTGCGTTCCCTTGTGTCCTCGGACCCCTGACACTGAGACAGTGGCAGGTCAGCTTGGCCCTATCTCGATTGCTTCAGCCACGGCTGCCTTCAGGGTGGGAAGGTCATCGATGATGATGCTCCACACCGTCCCGAGATCAACGCCTTCATACTCGTGCCGCAGAATATTACCGAGCGCTCGGATCGCTGACCATGGCTGCCCTGGAACTACTGATTCCGCGTGCGGCCCCAAGCGCCGTCCCGCCTCACTGATGATCAGCAAAGCATGCAGCACTGCAAAGCTCAGCCGCTCGTCCGAGGAGAACAACGCAAAATCTGCATTGCCGATGAAACGTTCAATTCGGACGATGTTGTCGAGAATGTCGTGCAGTGCGCGCAACCGCTTGTCAGAAAGCAAGCAGCGCCTCGCGTTCAATATTACGGCGCAAGCTGTCCCTGCGGATCGGCTCGGCCATCAAATCGATGCGGCAGCCGAGGATGTCCTGCAATCTGATATTCAGAGCATCCAGGCGGGCGATATACGCGAAGCCGCCTCGTCTTGCTTCGGGGCTGAGCCGCACGACGACATCAATATCGGATTGAGCGCCGGCGGCGTCGCGCGCCACTGACCCGAAGATGGATAGTTTTTCGACGCCCACAGCCCTCAATTCGGCTTCATGGGCCCGCAAAAGCGTGATGGCCTGGCCACTCTTCATCGCAGCAAAGTAGGATCGGCACGCCCGCGACGCTACCGGTTCTTCCAATCCGGCCTGCGCTTTTCGGAGAAGGCGCGGGGGCCTTCGATGTAGTCTTCGCTGTCGAGGTTGGCCTGTACCGCCGGGTAGGTGGTGGTCATCGCCTGTTGCAGGGTGGGTTCGTCGAGGCTGCGATAGACCGATTGCTTGGTGGCGCGGATCGCCATCGGTGAGCATTCGAGGATCTGGGCGGCCCAGCGTTTGGCAGCAGCGAGGGCCTCGCCGGCCGGCACCACTTCGTTGACGAAGCCGAGCCGCTGGCCTTCCTCGGCGGAGACGCGGCGGCCGGTCAATAGCATGCCGAGCGCGTGCTTTTGCGGGAGCATGCGGGGCAGGCGGTGCACCCCGCTCCCCGCGATCAGGCCGACGCGCGGCTCGGGCAGCGCGAACACCGCGTTCTCCGCGGCGATGATGATGTCGCAGGCCAGTGCCGTTTCGAAGCCACCGCCCATGGCGATCCCATTGACCGCGGCGATCAGCGGCTTTTCCAGGTCAAAGCGGTGCGATAGCCCGGCGAACCCTGTAGCCGGCCGTGGCGTGCGGCGCCCCGCCGCCTGCACCTTGAGGTCATTGCCGGCGGAAAAGGCGCGCTCGCCGGCGCCGGTGATGATACCGACCCAGAGATCGGGGTTGGCGGCAAACTCGTTCCAGACGCCGTCAAGCTCCCAATGCGCCTCGCTGTGCATCGCATTCAGCACCGAGGGCCGGTTTAGCGTGACGATGCGAATGCGGCCCTCATCTTCAACGATACAATATTGGTAATTGGGCATCAGTGTTCTCCCTGAACTCGTTCGGCCGTTGTCTTGTCGGAGATGGAGCGTTGGACTAAGTGAGTTTAGCGGAGATTACTTTGCGTACGATAAACATCCACGCCGCCAAAACCCATCTGTCTCTTCTCGTCGAAGACGCCGCCGCAGGCGAGGAGATCGTCATCGCCAAGGCAGGCAAGCCGCTTGCGCGTTTGGTGCCGCTCGAGGCGCGTCCTGGGAAGCGCCGGCTGGGAGCGTTGAACGGGAAGTACGAGATTCCCGATGACTTCGATACGATGTGCGCAGAAGAAATCATCGAGATGTTCGAGGGGCGCTGATGCGTTTCCTGCTGGATACGCAGGTTCTGCTCTGGACGATCGGAAACAGTACGCGTCTCAGGCCGTCAGTGCGCGGTGAACTGGAGGACGAGGCGAACGAGGTCTTCTTCAGTCCCGCGAGTATCTGGGAGATCGCGATCAAGTTTTCGCTGCGGCGAAGCGATTTCTCGATCAGTCCGGTTGTCGTGGAAGAGGAGGCTCGCACGATCGGCTTCACGGTGCTGCCGGTCAGTATCCGCTCGGCCTGTTCCGTCGCAGAATTGCCGTTTCACCATCGTGACCCATTTGATCGCGTGCTTGTGGCGCAGGCGATGACCGAGGTTGCTTATCTCTACACGGCTGATACGCGGTTGCTGGCTTATTCCGAGCTGGTCCGCCTGGCCTCGTAGACCGCCGCCATAAACCGCCAGACTGGACTCAATCTTGCGTTGCGGCGGCCTGATCCGCGTTGCTGTATGTTGCGGTGCAGCGTCCGCTGCGACAGGATTGCTGACCGGTTTTAGTGAAAGGATGCACTTATGGCCGTGGTGACACAGCTGCGAAACACCGAAATGAGCGATGCCGAATGGGAGGCGCGCTGCGACCTCGCGGCGCTTTACCACGTCGTCGACTACATGGGCTGGACCGATGGCATCAACACGCACTTCTCGATGCGAGTGCCGGGCGAGCCCGACAAATTCCTGATCAACCGCTATGGCGAGATGTTCGACGAGATCACCGCGTCGAGCCTGATCAAGATGGATTTCGACGGTAATCTGATCGGCGAGCAGGGCAACTTCAACAATGCCGGGTTCACGATCCATAGCGGTGTCTACAAGGCCCGGCCCGAGGCGAATTGCGTCACGCACACGCATACCCGCACCGGCGCCGGCGTCTCGATGATCGCGAAGGGCATCCGTCCGATCAGTCAGGATGCGTTGCAAATTTTCGACGATATCGCCTACCACCCGTACGGCGTCCCGGCGACGGTCGAGGAATGCGAGTCGCTCGGCCGCACCTGCCAGGAGGGCAGCTGCGTCGTGCTGATGAACCACGGACTGCTGACCTACGCTCCGACCGTGCAGGGGGCGTATATGCGGCTCTACAACATGGAGCGCGCCTGCGAGCTGGAGCTGATCGCGCGCCAGATGAATACCGAGCCGGTCATGATCGAGCCTTACGTCGTGCACGCGGCCGCCGAACGCATGCAATCGATCCGCGATAACGAGACCTATGGCCTGATGGATTGGCAGGGAATGGTCCGCACGGTCGAGAAGAAGGGCGCCGATTTCCGCCGCTAGTTCCTTTTGCGGGGAGGTTCAAGGTGCGAGCGCCAGAGGCGATTGTTTCCCGCCCGGCGCTCCGATAACGTTCGTCTGACGGAATAACGGGCAGAAGAACGGAGACGCCGCATGTCGATCATCGTCGGGACCGGGGATTACCGGTATCGCATCGTCGAGAACTGGGCGAAATTGCCTGACGGCTGGTCGTTCAAGGAGGTCGGGGCGGTTGGCACCGACAAGAACGACAATGTCTATGTCTTTAATCGCGGCGAGCACCCGATGATGGTGTTCGACCGCGAGGGCAATTTCCTGCGCTCCTGGGGTGAGGGCCAGTATCCCCGGGCGCACGGCGTCCATATGGGGCCCGATGATTCGATATACCTGACCGACGATGGCGGGCATTTCGTCCGCAAATGCCGGCTCGAAGACGGCAAGGTGCTGCTCGAGCTCGGCATTCCCGGCAAGCCGGCACCCTACATGAGCAACGAGCCGTTTCACCGCTGCACTCATACCGCGCTGGCCCCGAACGGCGACCTCTATGTGTCGGACGGCTATGGCAATGCCGCGGTCCACAAATTCTCGCCAGACGGCAAATTATTGAAGACCTGGGGCGAGCCGGGTGCCGATCCGGGTCAGTTCAACATCGTGCACAACATCTCGTGCGACCCGGATGGCTGGGTCTATGTCGCGGACCGCGAAAACCACCGCATCCAGGTGTTCGACGGCAATGGCAAGTACGAGGCGCAGTGGAACAATCTGCACCGCCCGTGCGGCATCTTCATGCCGCATACGCACAGCCCGATCTGCTATATCGGCGAACTCGGCCCGGTGCAGCCGGTCAATCGCGATGTGCCCAATCTCGGGCCACGTGTCAGCATTGTCGATAACAAGGGCAAGTTGCTGTCGCGCTTTGGCGACAAGCATGCCGGCACGGCGCCGACCGCGTTCCTGGGGCCGCACGGGCTTACGGTCGATTCGCGCGGCGACCTCTATGTCGGCGAGGTGTCGTGGACGCAATGGCCGCAATTCTATCCGGATACGCCCCGCCCCGCGTATATCCGCTCGTTGCAGAAATACGAGCGGGTACATTGAGGGAAGCGGTTTGACTGAGGTCGAGGAGGCATTGGCTCGTCTCGACCGCGCCGTTGCGCGGCTCGAGGCGGCCTGCAATGCTGGCAAGCACACCGCCGCGGAAGCAAGCGTAAAAGCCATTGCCGCGAGTGCCGCCGACCGGGTCGATGTGGCGCTCGCCAAGCTCGGGCAATTGCTCGAACGGGAGGACTGAGATGGGCCAGGTCGTCGTCAAGGTGAATGGCCGCGAATTTCCGCTCAGCTGCGTCGATGGCCAGGAGGCACGGATCCGCCGGCTGGCGCAGTATGTCGACTACAAAATCGGCGAGTTCGCCAAGAGCCTCGGGCAGGTCGGCGAGGCGCGGCTAATCCTTCTCGCCGCGCTGGTGATCGCCGACGAATTGTCGGACGCCAATGAAGCGCTGCAGCAGGAGCGCAACCGCACCCGCCCGGTCGGTGGCGACGCGGCAGAGGCGGCGGCGGCCGGGGTGCGCACTGCGGCACAGCGCATCGAGTCCATTGCGGCGCGGTTCGAGACACCTTAGCTAACAGACAGCGAGTGGGGCTGCGCGGTGCGTTAGGCCGCTTATACCCCGGGGCCGATATCTACCGTTTGGGAGCTGTCCCTGTCGAAGTCGTGGCTTCGATACATGGCGCCCACCTGCGATGCAGGGCCACGGTGGGTTTGCAACGCCGACGGCCAAGCGGCTCCACTCGTATTTCTCTGAGCCTTCGTCTAAGTCCGAAGTAACGCAGCGATCCCGCGATGCACGATCGCGGCGGTCTTCTGGTAGGCGCTCGGGCGCAGATGCAGCATGTCGTGGAAGTCGTCGCGGAAATCCGCTTTGTGTTCGGTGTCGAACGCCACCGCCAGATCGATCAACGTGATCCCCTTTGCGAGCGCGACCTGCCGCACAACCTCGTTTCGCTGCATGATGTAGTCGAACATGAAGCGCTGCCGCGCCACCGAATAGACGACGTCGCCGGCGAAGGTGAATGCGACCTCACGGCCGCCGCCGCGGAAACAGGATGACAGATCGGTATCGACGATGCGGGGGTTGAGAGCCGTCGGCATCGTAGCCAGCACAACTTTAGGGATGTGATCGAGCGCCTTCATCAAGGTGTCGTGAAACCGGCGGTTACGCGCATCGCGCTCGGTTGGGTCTTCGATCGGACCGTCCGGTCGCAGGCTCGGACGCCGCCTGAGGATTGTATACAGCTGCGCCAGGCCTCTGCGCGGTGGTGCCGATTGCGGCGGCTGCGGTATCGGGTGCCACCCCAGCATGACGACATTGAGCGCCACCGCGTGCTGTTCGTTGAAGCTGACGGCGCGCCGCAGGATGTTGTCGTACGGATCGGCCTCGATCCCGCCGTTAAGAAACTGGTAGCCCGGCGCCAGATGGTCGATTTGTTGCGGCCAGCTCCAGCCGATGCCGAAGACGACGGAGTCGCCCCAGACAATGGCCAGTTTGCGAGACGGATCCCGGGACGCGCCCTTCAGCCCCAACTCGTTGATCTCGAACAGGACCGCGCCATCGCGATCGACCAATACGAGATTCGGCCGCAGCATGCGGCTGGTCTCGTCAAAGCACAGACGCTTAACCGCCGCGTCGCGCGGGATCAGGTGCACCGATTTTTCGATGCGGGCGGGAGCGTGCACATCTGGCCCCTGAGTCAACGATGGGCTCATCCCGGTGGCGCGGGGCTGTAGCGGGCGAACCATCGCGCCAGCCAGGATGTTCGCCGCTGCGCCCCTGGCGGCAGCTGCGCCGCGCGCTTCGCGGCAAAGCTGCGTGCCGCAATGATCAAGGCGTCGCGATCGACCTGCAATAAAGCGGCGACCGACCCTGCATCCAGATTGGAGGCGATGGCGGTTTGCTGCGGCCGCTCTAGAAACTCGGCCAGCAGCGCCGCATCGGTGTAAAGGCGCGCCAGGAAGGCTTCCAAGGCTGGAGAGCTCATGCCGCTGCCTGTGCCGCGGTGGCGGCCAGGCGCCGCCCCGCCGCGAGAGCCCGGCGCGCGGTCGCGAGTTCTGCGAGCAAGGCCGCGATCGGTGGGTAGGCGCCGTCGCGTTCGACGATCACGGTGAGCGGTTGCGGCGCCAGCCGCCCGAGTTCTGTGAGCAGGGCGAAGACTATTGGCGGCACCGCATGCAGATGATCGTCGAGCAGCCGTGCCGTGCCGTTTGGGCCGTGGATCCAGCGCCCACCCGCGAGATGCACCGAGCGCACACGATTGAGGGGGAAGCGGCGCAGAAAGGCGAACGGCTCGATGCCGGCATTGACCGCGTTGGCATAGAGGTTGTGCAGGTCGAGCAAGAGCGGCGCCGCGCCCACCCCCTCAACGATGCCGCTGACCCATTCGGGCTCGCCGAGCGGGCTCGCCGGCGGCTCGATCAATGTCGCGATATTCTCGACCTGTGGCATGGAGCCGGTGATGCGGCGCGCGCGGGTGAGGTTGGCGCAGGCGCCGTCGAGCGACTCCGGGCTGCGCGGCGGCGCCGCGAGGTGGCCGATCTCAATGCCACCGGCGCGGACAAAGGCGAGATGCTCCGACCATCCTTCGGCACCCGTTGCGTCCAGCAAGCGGGCGATGCGATCGAGGCGCGCCTCAGCCACCGGGCTCATCGAGGCGAGGCCGAGCGAGACGCCGTGCCAGACCACGGGAAGCTGCGCCGCCAGCCGGCGCAGGGACCGCAGTGCCGTGCGCGAAGCCTCGAAATGATCTTCGGCAATAATTTCAAGCGCGTCGATCTGGTCCAGATGCGACAGGATGCCTGGGGCCAGCTCGGGCCGCCAGCCTAGACCGAAACGATCGACCGGCATCGAGCCCGGAGGCGCGATGCTAACTGCTGCCACAGCCACCGCAGCCTCCGCCGCCGCCGCAACCGCTGCCAGCGCCACAGCTGCTCCCACCGCCACTGCTGCATGAGTTGTTGCTGCTGTTCCAGCCGGCCCGCTTATAGAGCGCGCGCGTGTCGGTGAAGCCGGTGAGGCCGGCACTGCCGTACACCGCGGCGAGCAGCAGGGCTTCGCTCATATCCGATCCCGGGCGCGGTGCGTCTCGCCGGGCAGCGAGCAGACTGCGCAACTCGTTCAGCATCCGCCGTCCTTCCGCGGTGCGGTTTCGCAGCAGGGCCAGGATCAGGAAGAAAATGGTCGCAGCAATCATCGTAAGGATCAGAAAGCCGATATTGGGTCGCCCTCGTTCAACGGCGAGCTCCAGCTTGGCCAATCCGACCACCATGATGAGCAGCCACGCGCCGATCGTGACAGCGGTGCGTCGGCCATTTTCTGCCGGGGTCGGCACCAATCCCATCTCGATCAGTGGCGCCGTCGCTTTGGTGCAGGCGTCGCGCACCGCATTCATCCGCAGAAGCGCGTTGATATGTCCGGTCGGGCGTGGGCAATGGGCGAAGATGGCGCGCTCGATCGGGTGTACCGAGCGTGGCATCGGGCGATCGCTCGGGGCGACGGTGCCGACACGCGGCAGCTCGACCTGACCGCGATCGGCAAGCGCCACCAGGGCCAGCCGGATCATCTCGCCAACACCGCCGCGCAGATACGCGATCTGATAGGGGTCGGCGAGAAGCGACGGGCCGAGCCGCCGGTCGCGTGCCGTTAACGACAGCACCGCAAGCGCCAGCCCCGCGACGATCGCGACAAATGGAATATAGAAGTCGAGAAATTCGGGACCCGGCAGGTCGAAGACATTCATCGGCGACGTATCGCAGTGCCTGATTGGAGTTCGCGTACCGTCCGATTTTAGGCGAGCCGGCTCGCGGCCACATGCATGGCTTCGGCCAAGGCGATTGCGGCCTCGGCAGCCGCGGGCGCTCCCGCTTCCGGCTCGGCGCCGGTATCGCGCGCCTCGCGGATCGTTGCCAATGCCATATCGCATCCCGTTTCGGCGGCGATCCGCTGCAAGGCTTCGCGCGGCGGTATCTCGCTACCGTCGCGCAGAAGCAGCAATGTCGCGGCGGAAGCGCGCAGCGGCCCGACCGCATCGGCGGCGGCATAGGCGAGCCGCTCGGGAAAGCCGGCCTGCGCCGCATAGCGCTCGCGCAGCCGCAGCATCAGGTTTAGCACCACCTGCCGCAGCCGGTTCAGCCGTGCCTCGCGCGATAATTCGATCGCGGCGAAAACATCACGCCCGTAAATGGTCGTATGCCGCGCGGCGATATCGGAGAACTTGACGGCGAAGGCCTCGCTGGCGGCGGCGATTTCGCTCTCCGCGATGAACATTGCCGATAGGCGTATCGCCGTCTGGGCTAGGCGATAGGCGTCGCCGATCGCCGCCAGCCGAGCCGCGTCGCACCGGGTCAGAACGACGATCAGGTTAACGTCGGAAGTTGGCCGCAGGCGTCCTTCCGCGGCGGAGCCGAACAGCGTCAGCGCGACGAGGTCAACGCCAAAGCAGCGCTCCGCCGCCGCACTGAAGCCGGCTAAAGCGGCCCGTACCGGCTCGGGCAGGCCTTCCGGTACAGGCATCTGACTCCTAAACGATGGTAACGATCACCCTTATTTTAGCCCATAAAAGCCCATCGCACCGCCCGCCATGACATTGTGCTGCGTCTCCGGCGACAGGCCGGCGATCTGCTTGCGCACCATCTCCGGTGCGCCGGGGAAGAAGCCGTCCGGGTGCGGGTAATCGGTCGCCCACATGATCTTGTGGGACCCGACATAGTCCGCGAGCACCTTGAGGCTGCCCTCCACCGGCTCAAACGAGATCCAGCAATTGCGTTGGAAGATTTCGCTCGGGCGGGTTGTCAGCTCGGAATCGTTGAAGCCCTTGTCGTCAAAGTGGCGGTCCATGCGATCAAGCCACGGCGCGATCCAGCCGCCGCCGCTTTCGAGAAAGCCGATCCGGATGTTCGGATGCTTCTCGCACACTCCGCCCCAGATCACAGCGAGGCAGGCCAGCATCATCTCCATCGTGTGGGTGATGATGTGACGGGCGCCGCGGCCCTCGAACCGGTCAATGCCGACCTGCGGCATCCCAGCCGAGGCGCCTTCGTGGAACCCGACCGCGAAGTCGAGATCTTCGGCGGCAGCCCAGAACGGCTCGTAATCCGGATGGTTGATCATCTTGTTGTTATAGGGATTGGGTCGGATGAAGCCGCCTTTCATACCGAGATCCTTTCGCGCATAGCGCATCTCGGCGACCGCGAGATCGACCGACTGCATCGGCAGCATCGCGACGCCGAACAGGCGGTCGGGATAGGGCGCGCAGTAATCGGCGAGCCAGCGGTTGTAGGCGCGGCATACCGCGGCGGCGAGTTCAGGGTCTTGGATGGCACCGGAGAACAGGCCCAGGCTGGGGTAGAGGAACGCGGCGTCGATGCCGTCCGCGTCCATATCAGGGATGCGCGCGTGCGGGTCGAACCCGCCGGGCTTGCCGTCCTTGTATTCCATCGTGTCGGCGGCGACGACGCCCTGGCGGGCGCCGACTGCACCGATACGCCCGATGCCGAGCCGGCTGTCGCCGACCTGATGCTCCTCGATGACGAGACGCTCCTTGCCGCTCTCATCGTCCTTGAGAATGCGTGGGGCGCGATCTCGAAAGCCGGGGTCCATGTAGTTCGACCACAGATCGAGCGGCTCGAGGATATGGCCGTCGGCGTCGACGACGTTGTACGTGCGGCTCATGAGCACTCCCTCCCGATTTTGATTGGCTGTGAGACATCTTAGCGCAGCCGGTATTCGACGGGTAGCTGAATGTCGTTCATCATGCTGAACGGCATGTCAGGCGGGTGCGGAGACGCGACCCAAGGGACAGCGTGGCCCTGGCCTTGTATCCTGCGGCCATGCCCATCCCGTCGAAACACCAACCGCGCCGCCAGCGATTGCCGCACGAGCGGCCGAAATCCGGCGCCGACGATCCTGCGGCTCCAAAGAAGGTGCAGCGTCTGATCGACAGTCCGGATTACCGCGCGGCCGATCGCGACCTCGATTTCCTGCAGCGCCCGGACATGCGTGGGGTGCGGCTGATGCTGGATTATCTGAAGCCTCAGACCTTGCTGCACGAGCACGACGTCGCGCATACCATTGTCGTATTCGGAGGTACGCGCATCGTCGAACCGGCGGAGGCGCGGCGCCGGTTGGCGGCGGCGCACGACGCCCTAGCGGCGCGTCCCGGCGACGCCGAGGCCGGCCGTTTGCTGACCGCCGCCGAGCGGGTGATGGCGAAGAGTCGCTTCTATGACATTGCCCGCGAATTCGGCCGCCTGGTCGGGATCTGCGGCGAAAAGGCGATCGGCGGCCGGGTGATGACGATGACCGGCGGCGGCCCGGGGATCATGGAGGCGGCCAATCGCGGAGCTCACGATGCCGGCGCCAAATCGATCGGCCTCAACATCACATTGCCGCATGAACAGTACCCCAACCCGTATATCAGCCCCGATCTGTGTTTCAGTTTTCATTACTTCGCGATGCGCAAACTTCATTTCCTGTTGCGCGCGCGGGCGCTGGTGGCGTTTCCCGGCGGGTATGGCACGCTCGACGAATTGTTCGAGGTGCTGACCCTCGTGCAGACGAGGAAGATGGCGCCGGTGCCGGGTGATCCTGGTTGGCGAGGCGTATTGGCGGCGTGTGTTCGATGCCGATTTCCTGGTCGAGGAAGGCACGATCGACCCGGAAGATCGCGAACTGTTCTGGTTTGCGGAAAGCGCGCCCGAGATCTGGCGCGACGTTCTCTTCTGGTATGAGATGCAGGGCGAACCGCTACTGCCAGTCGGGTCGATCCCCGATGTCTGCGGCTGCGAGGCGCCGCCGCCGGACTGGTTTGCGCGTCGCCGGTAGTTGCTAGCAGTCCGGCGTCGCGGCGCGGTCGAGAAGCTTGAGGGGTTCGATCGTCACCGGCTCGCCATTGAGCAGCGCATCGAGGATCGGCAGGAATTCCATAACGCGGCTTTCGCGATCGACAATCTCGACGATAACAGGGAGGTCGTTGGAAAAGCCGCGAAACACTTCGTGCACATGCGCCGAGCGGCCGAAACCGACAATGCCGCGCGTTACCGTAACGCCGCTCAACTGCGCGTCACGCGCAGCGGCGACGATCGCACGAAAAAGCGGCTGTGCGCCGCGCATATCGTTCTCACCCATATAGGTGCGGAGCCGCACTGCATCGATGAAGTTTGCCATCGTCGACTCCGCATTCCAGGTGCCGGTCTGTTCGATTTTATTCGGCAGCCTCCTTGCCGCGCGCCTTTTCGAAGTCTGGCATGTTGCTGCCCGAGGCGACATTGCCGAGTCGCGAGCCGCGGGTCACGGCCATCGCCGCGACGGCATCCGGGTTTTCCTGGATCTTGGCCATGATCGCCTCTTTGGCGCGGTCGAAGACGCCGCGATTGGTGGCGACGAACTCGCGCGATTCCCGGAGCTTGCGGATATGGCCGTTGATCTCGGGGATCACGTAACGGGCGACCATGTCCCAGCTGCGGAAGGTGTTTTCCGGGTTGGCCCAGTCATGCACAAAGCCGACGACGGTGCCAAATCCACCGCTCATCTCGACGACTTCCTTGAGCTTTGCCACCATCTCGTCGGGTGTGCCGATCGTCGCGGCGGCGGCGGCGCCAAACGCGGTCTTCTCGATCGCCTCGTTCGGGTTTTTGAACTCGGTGGCGCCCGGCCGCTGCAAGGTGCCGACGATGTACTCGTTGTGGTGCCGCATCAGCCCGTGGCGTGCCTCGTCGATCGCCTTGTCCTTGGTCTCGGCGATGTGCCAGTTGAGGAGCACGCGCCAATCCCGCCGGCTGACCGTCTTGCCGTGCTTCTTAGCGGCGCTTTCGGCAAAGCCCCATTGCGTCGGCAATGCGTTTAGACCTTCTTCCGCCAGCGAGCCGATCGAGATGACGCCGATGCCGTGCTTGCCAGCGAGGGTCATGCCCGACGGGCTGATCTGCGACGCGGTCGCGAACGGCATGTCCTCCTGCAGCGGCAACAGCTGCAAGGCGGCATCCTGCAAGGTGAACCACTCGCTCTTATGGGTAACACGCTCGCCGTTGAAGAGGCGGCGGATGATGCCGATCGCCTCGTCCTGCCGGTCGCGCTGGGTCATCGGGTCGATCGCCAGCGTGTGCGCGTCCGACGCCAGGGCGCCGGGGCCTGAGCCGAAGATCGCGCGGCCGCCGCACATATGGTCGAGCTGGACCATGCGCTGCGCCACATTGAACGGGTGGTGATACGGCAGCGAGATGACGCCGGTGGCGAGTTTGATGCGCTTTGAGCGCTCGGCCGCCGCGGCGAGGAACATCTCGGGCGAGGCGATCATCTCCCAGCCGCTTGAATGGTGCTCGCCACACCAGAATTCGTCATAGCCGAGCTTGTCGAGATGCTCGACCAGGTCGAGATCGCGGCGGAATTGCAGCATCGGGTGCTCGCCGACCGGATGATGCGGCGCGAGAAAGGCGCCAAAGCCTAGACGCGGCATGGGATTGCTCCTGTGGATAAGGTGAGGCGGGTTCAGACGCCGTCGACGATGCGCAGATCGCGATCGGCGCCTTTGCCGAGCGCCTTCAGCGCTTCCTGGTAACCTGCGCTGTCATGCGCTTTGGTCGCGGAATCGACGCTGTCAAACTCTATGATCACGACGCGCTGCAGAATGCCGGATTCGTAGGCCTTGGCGGCATTGCCGCGCGCCAGAAACTTGCCGCCCGCCGCCTGGATTGCCGGCCCGGCCAGTTTGGCATAGGCCGCCAATGCGTCGGGGTCGGAAATCGAACGATACGTCGCTACCCAATAAGCTTTCGCCATCGCCGTCTCCATGGGACCGAGCTGTTGGGGCGAGCCTAGCACGGCGGCGCCTCATCGTGCCCGATTCGATTCCTGCATCCACCGCATGGCTGTTTGTGCCGGCGCGACGACCCGGCTAGCATCGCGGCAAAACAGACAAGCACCTGTGGAGGAGCCGCCGTGCCCGACGCCCCGACTGCCGTTGAACGCGTTACGATTCGCAAGGTGTTTCTGCGGCTCGTGCCCTACACCTCGCTGCTCTACCTGATCTGCTACATCGACCGCATCAATATCGGTTTCGCGGCCTTGCAGATGAACAAGGATATCGGGCTCACGCCGACCTTGTTCGGCTGGGGCGCCGGCATCTTCTTTTGGGGCTATTTCCTGTTCGAGGTGCCGAGCAACATCATCATGGACCGCGTCGGCGCCCGCATGTGGATCTGCCGCATCATGATCACCTGGGGCCTGTTGTCGGGGGCGATGGCGTTCATCACGGGCCCCACGAGCTTTATGGTCCTGCGGTTTCTGTTCGGCCTCGCCGAGGCAGGGTTCGCGCCGGGGATGTTCCTCTATTTCACCTACTGGTTCCCGGCCGAATATCGCGGCCGCATCATTGGCTGCTATCTCGTGACCTTGCCACTATCGGTGGCAATCGGGGCGCCGATCTCAACCGCGTTACTGGGTCTCGACGGTACGTTGGGCCTCGCCGGCTGGAAATGGCTGTTTCTGTGCGAGGCGGCGCCGGCCCTGATCGGCGGCCTGACCGTGCCATTCCTGCTGACCGACAAGCCGGCGACAGCGACCTGGCTGACCGACGAACAGCGCAACTGGCTGCAAGGCCGGCTTGATGCCGAGCGCCGTGCGGTCGAGTCGGTGCGAGTTTATTCGATATGGGAGTCGCTGGTGAACCCGCGCGTGTTGATGCTGTCGGTGCTGTTTCTCGGGATCGGCGTCGCCAGCGTCGGGATTGTCGCCTTCCTGCCGCAGATCATCAAGGAACTCGGCGTGTCGAATATGAGGACCGGCTTCCTCGTCTCAATCCCCTACGTCATCGGCTCTATCGCGATGATCGCCTGGGGGTATGTCAGCGACCGCATGAACGAACGGCGCTGGAACCTGGTGATTTCCTGCGGCTTTGGCTTTGTCGGGATGCTGATGATCGGCTACACGGTCGGAACCTGGTGGGCGATCCTGGCGACCTGCCTGGCGACCATCGGCTTTTACGGCATGAAGCCGGTGTTCTGGCCGCTGCCGTCGGAATTCCTGACCGGCGGTGCGATCGCGGCGGGGCTCGCGGTGATCAACTCGATCGGCAATCTCGGCGGATTTTTCGGGCCGATGCTGCTCGGCTGGCTGAAGGAGACGACCGGAGGATACTCCGCCGGCATCTATGTCCTCTCTGGCTTTGCCCTGCTTTCGACCGTGCTGGCGCTGTTCGTCCCCGGCCGCAAGCGCGCCGCTGCGGCGCGTCTCGGGCAGGTGCCAGCCTAAAGCCGGTCCGTGCGTCCTTTCGGCCCGCCTAAAGGACGCACGTTTGCTGGGCGGCTTAGTGGTAGGTCGCGCCGCCGTTGACGTGGATGGTCTGGCCGGTGATGAAGCCGCCATCGTCGCTGACCAGGAAGAGGCAGGTGGCGGCGATCTCGTCGACCTTGCCCTGGCGGCCGAGCGGAATACCGCCGGCATCGGGCACACGGCCATGATACCATTCGGGATTGTCGCGTCTCGTATCGATGCTGCCGGGCGACACGACATTGACCCGGATGTTATCAGGCGCAAATTCCGAGGCGAGGCCGCGCGCCATGCCGACCAGCCCCATCTTGACCGCCGACAGATGCGCCCGCCCAGCGCCGCGCCCGGTATAGGCGCCGTCGCCGACAAAAAACAGGATCTGGCCGTAGCGATTTTTCACCATCGGCTCGATCAGCGCGTGCGTCAGGTAGAAGGCACCGTCGAGCACCACGCCGCGCACCGTTTCCCAATCCTGCTGGGTCAGTTCGAGGAAGGGTTTGTGCGGCCGGATCGCGGCGTTGTTGAGCAGGATGTCGACGCGGCCGAATTCCGACAGCGCCTTTTGCGCCATCGCCTCGACCTGATCCTTCTTGCCGACATCGGCGATCACAGAGATCGCCTTGACGCCGAGCGCCCGCACCTCGCGCGCGACGGCCTCGGCCTCCGCCTCGTTGCTGCGGGCGTTGATGACGAGATGGGCGCCCTCGGCGGCGAATTTCAGTGCCGTGGCGCGCCCGATATTGCGACCCGAGCCTGTGATCAGCGCGACTTTGCCATCCAACTTACCCATCGCATCCTCCCTGAGTTGGGGTGTGGAATTGTGGGAAGAGAGCTAGACGCCAGCGGCGCCGGCTGACAACCACAAAGCGCCGGCGGCCGATGGCTGTGGCTAATCGCTGGCGCTGGCCGGTAGGGGCCGCGCCGGCGACATGCGATCCGCGTTCAGTTCGGCGTCGATTTCCTCGATCGAGCGGCCCTTGGTCTCCATGCTGACAAACAGGAACATGAAGCCGGTCACCAGGTACCACGAGCCGAGGAACAGCATCGCCGGGTTGATCGCGGCGATGGTCGCCTTGGGGCTCACCATGTCGGACGAACCGACGATCAGCGCGAGGCCAAGCGGCCCGATGATCTTGCCAAAGCTGCCAAAGCCATAGGCCGAGCCCATGCCGCTGGCGCGCAGATGCGCCGGCCACACCTCGGCCGAGTACGGCCCGACGATCGCATAGCCGCCGCTCCCGAGGAAGCTCTGGCCGTTGACCATCAGCCAGAACACCGACATCCCGAGGATAAATTCAGCGTGGTAAAAGCCGCCGAGCACGATCACCGCAAAACAGCCAAAGCCCATCGCCACCCCCAGCCATTTGCGGCCGACGATGTCCGACAGATATGAGAAGGTGAGGCGGCCGGCGACCCCAACAAAGCCGCTCGTCACCATCAATTTCGAGGCATCGGCCGGCGACACCTGAAGCAGCAGCACAAACAGGGTCGGCGCCCACAAGGTGATGCCATAGCTGGCGGTCTGCGAGCCGAGGCTGGTGAACCAGGTGACGAGCAGGCTGCGCGGATGCTGGAACAATTCGCTCCACCGCACCTTGCGCGGCACCGGCACGGTGTCGGGCAATTTTATGCTCGCCGGATCGACCATCAACGCCCAGGCGAGGGATTTGCGCGCCTCCTCGACGCGTCCCATGCTGAGCAGCCAGCGCGGCGATTCCGGCACCCACGCGCGCACCAGCAGGGTCAGCAGCGCCGGCAGCAGACCGACCACGAAGATACCGCGCCACCCGATATAGGCCGTAAAGAACCCGCCCATAAAGGCGCCGAGACTGGTGCCGAGCGGCAGGCACGCGGTCACCAGACCGCCGACCTTGCCGCGTTTCGACGACGGTACGAATTCCTGCACCAGCGGCAGATCGACAGCATAGAGGCCAGCGACACCAAAGCCGACGAAGAAGCGGAAGACGGTGAGGAATATCCACCCGCCATTATCCGGCGTCAGCGCCAGGACGCCGGTGGCGAGCGAAAAATTCAGGATCGTATAGATGAAGACCTTGCGGCGGCCGATCTTGTCGGCCATCCAGCCCCAGAACATTGCGCCCGGGATGGCGCCAACACCCGACGACAGCAAGACAATCGCCGACTGCCCATAGGTCAGGTGCCAGGGCCCAACGATAAAGGCGAGAACGAAACCGATCAGGTAATAGTCGAAGAAGTCCAGCATATCGCCGACGATCGCGGCGAAGACGATCTTCTTCTGGTTCAGCGTCAGCTTTTGCTGACGTTCGAGCAGTTCCAACAAGGCAGATTCCCCCCAGAGGCCGGCATCGCTGCCGCCATTACGGCGAACCTACTCAAACGCCTGCTAGTCGCGCAACGCATCGGCCGCGCAGATCAGCACTGCACGGCTATTCTCGTCCCGCAAGGGTTACTACTTGGCGCCGGCGCGCGATCCCCGAGCGCTGCTCGATGTCGTTCCCCCCCTTTTGCTGGGGGTTGCCGATGCGGTTTTGGCCGGCGGCGCCCCGCTTTTGCCCGCCGCCGGTGGGGCGGTGTTGACCGCCTTCGCGCGACGCCGCGGTGTTTTGGCCGAAGCAGCATTCGTGTTGTCGGCCTCGTCGGCGGCGGCCGTGCTGGGAGTAGGCTTCGGCTTGGCCTGACCCTTCTCGTCTTCCGCCTCGATCTCGCGTTCGGCGCGATGCCAATGCTCGGCGTGCTTGCCCTCGACCTGACCCTCATCCAGCCAGATCTGATGCGCCCTATGCGTTACTCGCGCGTGCCGATCCGATTGCATCCGTGTCTCCTTGTCCGGTGCTTGCTCGACGGGTGTAACACCGAAAGCAAAAATCGGTTCACCCCCTCCCGTGCTGCGTCTCTCGTGCTTCCTTGCGGTAGCGCCAATCCCGTTCGTAGGATGCAAAAGCCAATCCACCTCGCGGGAGAATACGATGCCCCACATCACGACAGATGACGGCGTCAAACTCTATTATGAAGAAGTCGGCACCGGTCATCCAATCGTGTTCGTCCACGAATTTGCCGATGACTATCGCGGCTATGAGGCCGAGCTGCGCTATTTCGGTCGACGCTACCGCTGTGTCGCATTCAATGCGAGGGGTTATCCGCCCTCGGATGTGCCGGAGGATTACCGACGTTACTCGCAGGAACGCGCGCGCGACGACATTCGGGACGTGCTGAAAGCCCTCAACATCCAGCAGGCGCATGTCGTGGGAATTTCCATGGGCGGCTTCGCCACTCTGCATTTCGGCTTTGCCTACCCACAGCTTGCCAGCTCGCTGGTGGTCGCCGGTTGCGGCTATGGCGCGCAGGCCGATAAGCGGCAGCAATTCCAGGAGGAAACCAGCCGCACCGCCGGAATGATCGAAAGCCGTGGCATGGCGGAAGTCGCGAAAAGCTACAGCACCGGACCGACCCGCGTGCAATACCAGAACAAGGACCCGCGCGGCTGGCAGCGTTTCGCCGAATTGCTCGGCGAGCATTCGACACAAGGCTCGGGCAACACGATGCGTGGCGTGCAGGCGAGGCGCCCCTCGCTCTGGGACCTGACCGAGCAGATGAAAAAGCTCGACGTGCCGACGCTGATCGCGACCGGCGACGAAGACGACCCGTGCCTCGAACCCGGCCTGCTGATGAAGCGGCTGATCCCGAGCGCCGCATTGGTCGTGTTTCCCAATACCGGCCACGCGCTCAACCTGGAAGAGCCGCTGCTGTGGCAGCAGACGCTCACCGAATTTTTCCACCAAGTGGAAAGCGGCCGCTGGCCGCGCCGCGACCCACGCGCGGTGACCGGCTCGATCCTGGGAATGTAGAGTTCTTCACCCGCCTCGTCATTGCGAGGAGCGAAGCGACGAGGCAATCTCGCGATCGGCGTTCGCCGGCGTAAGATTGCTTCGCTTGCCCTTGCAATGACGGCTTCGCTTGATCGAAATCGGCGAGCTTCGCGTCTACTCCGCGGCTGAGACCTGCGCAGGCACGTCGCGAGTCAACGCGGCGGCCGGGGTCGCG
>JAFAYW010000059.1 GCA_019240125.1 Alphaproteobacteria bacterium | reverse complement strand
GCGACCGGCTTGGCTGCCTGAACCTGGGCCGGTGGGTAAGTGGGCCGCCGGAGCGACCCGTATCCGTCCGGCGCAGGCGGCCCACTTTTCCACCACGCCACCGCGCTCATGCTTGCCAACTTGCCGAATTAAGTGAGTTGATGACGGTGACTGGTTGAATAGGGGGACAAGTGGCTGATTTCGATCTCGTCATCCGCAACTGCACGGTGGTGACCGCGGCCGACACAATGCAGTGCGATGTTGGCATCAAGGACGGTGTCGTCGCGACCCTGGGCCGCAGCCTTGCCGCCGGCACGCGCGAGATCGATGCGACCGGCAAGCTCGTGATGCCCGGCGCGATCGACAGCCATTGCCATATCGAGCAGAAATCGGGCGCCGGCGTGATCTGCGCCGACGATTTCTATAGCGGCACCGTGTCGGCGGTGTTTGGCGGCACGACGACGGTGATCCCGTTCGCGGCGCAGCATCGCGGCCAGTCCTTGCGTCAGGTTGTGGCCGATTACCACGCGGCCGCCAGGCCGAAAGCCGTCATCGACTATGCCTTCCACCTGATCATCACCGACCCGTCGGAACAGGTACTGGGCCAGGAACTGCCGGCGCTGCTGAAAGACGGCTACACCTCGTTCAAGGTCTACATGACTTATGATGCGATGCGGCTCGATGACGGACAGATGCTCGACATCCTGGCCTTGGCGCGGCGCGAAGGCGCGCTGGTCATGGTGCACGCCGAAAACCACGACATGATCAAATGGCTGACCAGCCGCCTGATGGAAAAGGGGCTCGGCAACCCGCGCTATCACGCGGTGGCGCATGCCCGTGTCGCCGAGGGCGAGGCAACCAACCGCGCCATCGCGCTCTCCGAACTGCTCGATGTGCCGATCCTGATCGTGCATGTCTCGGCCGGCGAAGCGATCGATGTGATCCGCGACGCGCAGACCAAGGGCCTCAAGATCTACGGCGAGACCTGCCCGCAATATCTGTTCCTGACCGCCGACGATATCGGCATGGGGCTGGAGGGCACCAAATTCTGCTGCTCGCCGCCGCCGCGCGACGCGGCCGCGCAGGAGGCGGTATGGCGCGGCCTCGCCAACGGCACCTTCCAGGTGTTCTCGTCCGACCACGCCCCCTACCGCTACGACGAAACCGGCAAATTGCTGAAGGGCGCCCAGACCACCTTCAAGGACACCGCCAATGGCGTCCCCGGCATCGAACTGCGCGTGCCCTTATTATTCTCCGAGGGCGTCGGCTCCGGCCGCATCGATCTCAACCGCTTCGTCGCCCTGACTTCAACTAATCACGCCAAGCTCTACGGCCTTTACCCGCGCAAAGGCACGATCGCGATCGGCAGCGACGCCGACATCGCCATCTGGGACCCGGCGCGCGAGGTGACCGTCACGCATTCGATATTGCACGACAATGTCGGTTACACCCCCTATGAGGGCCGCCACATCAAGGGCTGGCCGGTGACGGTATTGTCGCGCGGTCGGGTGGTGGTCGAAGACGGCAAACTCAACGCCGAACGGGGCAGCGGCAATTTCCTGCCCTGCGATCTGTCGGAAGCCGCCAAGCCACTGCAACGGCCGACGCCGGAACTCGCGTTTGCGGCTTCGGTGGGTCATCCGCTCGTATGAGGCAGTGCAAATAAGGATGCCTTCAATTTGCTGTCTTGCTTCTGTGAGGCGTGAAAAATCGAAATGAACGCGACCGGGTAGGGCGAGATCATGGACAGCGATATAAGCACGGCACGTATGAGACTGCTATTAACTGCTGTGCTTTTTGCGTGGTTATTCGCCCATATTACGTTAACGCTAGTTCTAGTGACCCTCTCTATTCGGGTGCCTTATCTAAGTCTGATGATCCACGCAATTTTCGTCGCGATATTTACTCTATTTTCCTTTCGCAATATACTGATCAGCCTTTATGGTCGGCTTCTGGATAGAATTGTTATCTCACAATTGCGGAGAACGCTAAGCGAGCGCCAACTGCGAGATAATGCTTCTGCGATTCAGATGCTGAGATCGTTGTTGTGTCGCAACTTATTGCCAAAAATACTCGTGATCCTAACAATCGTAGTATACATTTCTGCAACTCAAGTATTCTTAGGTCGTACAGATTCAAGTTCGTTATTTGTATTAACGCTAATAATTGCAATTTTCACTGCAGACGAGCTCCTTTTGGCTTATCGGATTGGAAAAAATCGATATGCAGATAATGAAGGGGAGACACGCGAGCTATTAGCGTGGATCACTCAAACTGCGACACGGAATAACAAAGGCGGTCCGCCTGAACGCTTACTTCCACGTCCGGAACGCATTACGGATTCGAATGAGCCGCACCGCGGGAGAGTTCCGGAAATTTAATGAGAATTGCGGCATGGTTGACCCGACATATTTTGGCCGTGTCATTTTTCGGGTTCTACTTTGCCGATATCCCCACCGCCTCTCTGTTGGTGCGCTCACAGGCTCAGTGCTTTACGTGATTTCAGGAGTGATAGCCCCATATGTTCGCGCTAATACCGGTTTTGAAATAGGGGATCTCGGCGGTGCGAGTTGGATTTTAGTTGGAATTTTTATTTTTGTTTTCCCCACAATTTTCACGAGGTATCGATTGAGTGATGATCTAGAGACGAAGCTCGCGGCGATTACTAGGATTGTTGAGCAGGGTAGATTATCTCAAGCGCAAGCCAGAATCCTCTATCTCGAGCTCGCCCGGCAGACCTTGCACGAGCAGCACGTGTCGTCGGAAAGTGTAAACCAATCTGTAATTAGCTCAGAGTCGGAATTGTAAAATCGGTCGAGTACAGCGAAGCAACTAGACCGATCCTAACGCTTCTACAGCAAATGTAGGGCTGGTGAGCGGAGCGTAATCCGCCATTATTTCGGACGGCAGATGGCGGAACGCGCTGCGCTTTTCCGCCCAACGGATCGGTGATCGCGACCTCGGCCTCGCGGTATCTAAGCCGCATCCTTGACGCTCAGCACAACGGTCTTCCCGAGCGTGCGGAAAGCCAAATCCAACTGATCAAGCCGTGACGCGTGGTTGAGATCGAACAGGCGGTCAACCTGAGGTGGGTGCCATTGTAGTCGCCGGCCAAGTTCGGCCTTGCTGACGCCAGCCTCGCGGGCAGCGCGGTACAGAGCGACTTTCGCCACGGTGAGGGCCGGCAAGTCCACCGAGTATTCGCCGGCTCCTGACGATGCGGGAATAGCCTCCCGGCGCGCGGTCCGCGCCGCAAGCGCTTCCTCGATCGCATCGGCGGCGTGTCTTAGCGCATCGTCGCGGTCGTCGCCAAATGTGACGAATTTAGATAGATTGGGGCAGGTCACGAACAGCAAGCGTAGGGCAGATGAGCGGAGCGTAATCCGCCATTGGTTCGGAACGGCCGACGGCGGAAGGCGCTTCGCTTTTCCGCCCTACGGATTGGTGGCCACGGCCTCGGCTTCCTGAAAGCCGCTGTCTTCCGGTGGATCAAATGGCTCAACGCAGTAGTAGAAGCGGTCGGCCTCCGGCCTGAAACCAAGAATTTGCGCTACCCGTCCGGTTTGCGTTGCGTCGAGCGGGTATTCCCCCCGGCCGTCGTCTCGCGGCTGAAACCCAGCGATCTCCTTTACCTTGCCCAAGACACTCGGCGGCACGGTGAGGCTCCCTTTCATTCGCTCGGTTGTACGGTCGTAAGTGACGACCCGGTAGATCATCGTTAAGCCTCCACGGATCGGGTCGGATCGGGCAGACTGACCTGCCTTCCGTCCCACGGGTCGAATTCGCCGAGGTGCCGGCGGCCGCTTGGATCATACACCTCGACCGTCTCATGCAAATAATCGCGCTCAAGAATACGGCCGTCATCTGTCTTCCAGCGGCTGCGTCGGCCCCCGCCGGGGCGCGGCGTCTTGGCCCGAACCTTCTCGGCGCCGGGAAAGCCCGGCAGCGTATCGCCTGGCGGAAACGGTCGGATCGTGCGGCCGGTCCCTGCGGCCATTTAGGTCGATTCCATACCGCGATCGAGCCCGCGACGTTGGAGTACAAAGTTGCTTTCGTAGGGTGGGAGAGCATAGCGAAACCCGCAATCAATAGGCACCGGCGATTAATAGCCGGGATGAAAGTATGACCACAGCGCCTCGCGAACTCCTGGCGGAGCTTCCCGAAAGCCAGGCGGCCGGCGACATCGCGGTGATCTATGGCGAGATCCGGCGGTTTTCCGGGGTGCCGTATGTGTCGTCGTTGCAGCGCTATTTGGCGACGATGCCGGGGGTGCTCGAATGGGCCTGGGAGGTGGTGCGGCCGGCGATGGTGTCGGGCGCCCTTCCCGAAACCGGCTGGCGGCTGGCCCGCTCGGTGCGCATCCCGCCGCTGCCGCCGGTGTCAGTCGCTGCGCTGCTTCTGTGGGGTGTCGATCAGGACGGGCTCGCCGCCATCCGCAATATCGCGGAGAACTTCGTCCGCGTCTCGCCGGTCAATCTGATGATGGGCGGTTGTCTGCGGCTGGTCCTGACCGAGGGAGCCCCGTCCGGCACCGGCATCCATGAAATATGGCAGCCGCCACCGCTGTTGCCCGTGATGCCGGGCAATCTCGATCTCGACGCCGTGCCGGCGGCGGTGAATGGGGTGTTGATGCAACTCGCCACCGAGGTTGATGGCAAACCGTTTGTCCCGGCACTCTACCGCCAGCTCGCGCGCTGGCCGGCGTTGCTGGCCTGGCTGGCGACCGAACTCGGGCCCCGCTTCGCGGCGCACGAAACAAACACGGCACGTACCGCCTTTCGCGAGGCGGCGTGGCAGGCGGCGCGTACCATCGTCGCTCGCTTGCCGGCGCCGACGCTCACGTCACCCGACGCGGCAACAACCAGACGCGTTCTGGCGACGATCGACCGCTACGCCGAGACCAGCCCCGAGATGGTGATGTTCGGCCAGCGCATCCTGGAGGCGCTGCCTGCCGCGTAGCCGCCGGGCCAATGCTGACGGAGCGGGTGCAGTCAGAGCGGGTGCCGTCCTGGCCGGGCAGAACGGGCTTGATACGCGTCTAGTTGCGGCGGGCGGGCAATCCGTCGAATATGGCGCGGCGAGGCGCGCCACCCCGCCCTGGGGCTCCCCAAAGCATCACAGCGCCGCGCCTCGGAAGGCTAACTCGTGGCCGGAGAGCCACGCTCAAACGGAGGAACCAATGGCATTTGCGCATCGCGGCATGACGGCCGAAAACGTCACTCTCAAGGGCCCCGACGGCGCGCCGGTCGTGGCCTATGTGGCCAAGCCCGAAGGCGCCGGGCCGTTTCCGGGCGTTGTGTTGATCCACCATCTGCCGGGGTGGGACGAGTACTACATGGAGATGACGCGTCGGTTCGCGTATCACGGCTATTACGCGATCTGCCACAACCTTTATGAGCGCGAAGGCGGCCAGGCCAATCCGGACGATGTCGGCGCCAAGATCCGCGGCGAGGGCGGTGTTCCCGATGCGCAGATGGTCGGTGATACCCACGCCGCCGTGCAATGGATGCGCGCGCAGAAAGAATGCAACGGCAAGGTC
>JAFAYW010000298.1 GCA_019240125.1 Alphaproteobacteria bacterium | reverse complement strand
ACTGCGCGGCGCCATCCAGCCGCATGAGTATATATATAAGTCTTGTCGGATTGCGGTTGCACACGCGGGAAAAGACTCAAAATCCGATCCCGATGACGCAAGTGAGTTGAGACGTTTACATGCGGCAGCCCGTATCATGCAGGTCCTTGCTCGCCACTGTATCGAGGCCGAATTCAATATTTCCGATTGCATGTTCGACGGCACCTGATTGGTGTAAGTCGAACTACCGATGATAGCCATACCTTTACGGCAAAATCTTAGAGAGAGGTAAGACCATGGCCGCATCAACCGATTACAACTGGCGGCGAGATAAGGATGGGCTCGGCGTTTGGGAGCATCGCGGCAAGGTTGCGGTGGCTGGGTTTGGGCATTCGCCGGTCGATCGCCGCTGGGACGAAGTGTCGATGGACAAGACGCTCGGCGCCTACTCGATCCTCGCCTGCCAGAAGGCGATGGATGAGGCCGGAATCACCGCCGACCAGATCGACGGCATCATCTGCTGCGATAGCCATATCGCCGGCGGCAGCGGCGGCACCGCCTCGCAATGGGCGCCGCGCCCCTACTTCGCACCGCCCTATGATTCGGAGCTGGGGTTGACCCTGATCAACGGCCAGTGGCTCGCCGAGCAGCTCGGCGCGAAGAATGTGAAATATGCCCCGACCGGGGTGCCGACGATCAGCGAGATGGTCGGCTGGGCGTCACAGGCGGTCGGTGACGGCGTGTGCAATACCTGTCTGGTGATCTATCCGACCGGCAACCTCGCCGGCCGCTACCGGCGCGGCGGCGAAAACGCCGATGATTATGCCCGGGGCGCCCGGCAATGGGTGGCGCCGTGGGGCAATCACGGCGGCAACGACTTCATCAACATGTTCCCGCACGAGCAATATTGCCGCAAATACGGCGGCAAGCACGACGACGTCGCCCCCTTTGTCATCAACCAGCACCGCAACGGGCTGCTGACGCCGTGGGGGTTTAACGCGTCAAATAACGTGCCGCAGCTGACGCTGGAGGAGTACGTCAACTCGCGCTATATCCTGAACCCCTTGCGGGTGTGGGATTGCGATCGGCCGGTCAACGCCTCGACCGCCTATCTTTTTACGACGACCGAGCGCGCCCGCGACATGAAGCAAAAGCCGGTTTACGTGCTCAACCACTCGCAGCACAGCTTCAAGCAGCGCAGCACCCAAGCCGATCTCGACGAGATCGAGGATTGGACCGACCGCGCCGCAAAGCGGATGTACGAAGGCGCCGGGCTCGGCCCCAGCGATGTCGATATCTTCAACCCGTATGACGGCTATTCGATCATGGCGCAGTTCTTCCTAGAGGGCTTCCAGTGGCACGGCGTCAAACGCGGCGATTCGTTTGGGTTTTATGCCGATGACATCCGCGTCGAGGGCCCGCACCCGTTCTGCTCGAGCGGCGGCAATCTCGGCACCGGCCGGTTGCGCACCGCAATGTACACCGACAGCATCGAACAACTCCGCGGCACCGCCGGCCCCCGCCAAGTGAAGGTACGCGCCGAAACGGCGTTGGCCGCCTTCACCACCCCCAGCAGCGGCGGCTGGATCATGTTCGGCAAAGAGCCGAACTGAGCGTTGGTGCGCTTGCCGGGAACATATCGTCCAGACGCTGCGGCAATGCTCGCCGGGCAGAGTTGGACCAGAGAAGGTGGCGGTAGCGAGGGTGGGTTTTGGCTCTCGCGGTAACGCGTCCCAGGCGCGCGAACTATGGCGGCAGCGACTGAGCGAGTCGCCGCCGCCACGAGCCCCTACAGCGGTTCGCTGTTAGCCGCGCACATATGGAACGGGTGCCGGAGCCATCGGCGGCGGGGGCGGCGGTGAGGCCATTGGCATCGGCGCTGGCGGCGGTGGCGGCGGCGGTGCCGGCTGAGCGCAGCCAGCAAGCAGAGCGGCCGGAACCGCAACGGCAACAAGCGCTACATTGCGCCAGCGCCGGATACGGGTTGTCTTTTGAGCAATTTCGGGCAATTTTTCCTCCTATCAGTAGAGGTCGATCTACACTATAACAATCATTAGGCGACTGAACGATGTCAACACGTACAAACATCCGTGCGGCCTCTCGCGTTCCACCGGCGCGCTAGAAAATATATGGCCGCGCAACCGTCGAAGCTCGGCCGCGAGAGCCACGTCAATTGAACAAGATCGTTCTGTTGCGGTTGATTGCTCAAAATGGTCGCCTGTCGCGGCGATATTGCATAATCGGTGAGGCTATCCTCGTGTTCAGGATTTGGAGTATCGGGTGCGTTTGGCCGATGGCCTGTGTCGCGGCTGCTTTCACGTCGGTCGTACCCATCCCATCAACCGCGCTTGCGGCGGATTCAGGGTTGGAGGCGGCTTACCTCACCGCACCTCCAGCCGCGCTGGGGGCCTATGCTGGCGCGGAGCTCCGCCAAGCGCTCAACGGGGCGGTCCCGCTGGTCATCCGCGGCGAACGGTTGAACGGCGAATTGCTCCTGCGCTTCTACGCCCGCCATGACTTTCGGCCGGTTTGGGCAACCCGCCCCATGCAGGCGAATTCGCTGACCAACGCCGTGTTGCGCGCCGGCGATCACGGGCTGACCCCTGACCTTTTTCACGCTGGTCTGCTGCGCCCGGCGTCGGCCTTGGCGCCGCTCGACCGCGAGCTGCTGCTGTCGGATGCCTTTCTGTCTTACACCGATGCCTTAGGGCGCGGCCTGGTTCCGATCGAGAGCCGCCGCGACGACGAGGTGTTGACGCCCGGACCGTTCGACGCCGCTGCCGCGCTCGACGCCGCCATCGAAAGTCCCGATCCGGCGGCCCTTATCGAGGCATGGGCGCCGGCGACACCGACCTACCGGTTGCTCCGCCAGGCATTGCGGGACACTGATCCGGGCAGTACGATCGGCCGCGGCACGGCTGCGCCGAGCCGCAGACGTCAGATCGCGGTCAATCTCGAACGCGAACGCTGGCTGCCGCGGCGCCTGCCGGCTGACCGCGTCTGGGTCAATGTCGCCGATGAGCGGCTGGTGCTGTACCGCAACGACCAGCCGGTGTTCTCGACGAAGGTCATCGTCGGCCAGGATGTCCGGCATAATCAGAGCCCGGAATTCCAAGCCACGATCGACGGCGTCTTCTTCAACCCGCCCTGGAACATCCCGCCGGATATCGCGGCCAACGAGATCCTGCCGAAGGCGAATCGCGATTCGAATTACCTGACGCAGCATCACATGGTCTTGCTGCCCGATGGCGGTGTACAGCAGCTCGCGGGCCCCAATTCGGGGCTCGGGCAATTGATGCTGGATATGCGCAACCGGTTTGATGTCTACCTGCACGATACGCCGTCGAAAAACCTGTTCAGCCGCGACGACCGCCGCGTCAGCCACGGCTGCATCCGGGTGGAGAACCTGGCGGAACTGACCGCTCTCCTGATGCAGCAGCCGATCGGCGCCATCGACCAGGCGATCGCGATGGGCGGCACGACCCGAACCGACCTGCCGCAACCCGTGCCGGTGTTCGTGGTGTACGAAACCGCCTTCGCCGACACCGACGGCAGTCTGCAATTCCGCCCCGACGTTTACCGCCGCGACCCTGAGATATGGCAATCCCTGGAAACACCGCGGCGGTCGCTGGCGCAACGCGCGATGCCGAACCGAGACGGCGGCTGAGGTTTCGCCACGCTGTGGGGCACTCGGCGTCAGCACACCATGGCCGGGCGCGCCTGCGATATGAAGCCGAGGCCGGTCTATGTCCTCAACCACGCGCAGCACAATTTCAAGCAGCGCAGCACCCAGGCCGATCTCGACGAGATCGAGGATTGGACCGACCGCGCCGCCAAGCGGATGTACGAGGGCGCCGGGCTCGGCCCGAGAGACGTCGATATCTTCAACCCGTATGACGGCTATTCGGTGATGGCGCAGTTCTTCCTGGAGGGCTTCCAGTGGCACGGCGTCAAGCGCGGCGATTCATTCGCCTTCTACAAGGGCGACATCCGGGTCGAGGGCCCGCACCCGTTGTGTTCGAGCGGCGGCAATCTCGGCACCGGCCGCCTGCGCACCGCGATGTACACCGACAGCATAGTGTTTGCTCGGCGGCACCGCCGGCCCCCGCCGGGTAAAGGTGCGCGCCGAAACCGCCCTAGCCGCCTTCACCACCCCCAGCAGCGGCGGCTGGATCATGTTCGGCAAGGAACCGAATTAACGGTCACACCTAGAGGCTACGAGCCAGTCGGTACATCTTTAACAGCCGCTATCGCTGGTTGAGCGCGCTGCGTAGTAAGCATCTTAAAAAAGACGAGACGCTTGCGCCGCACTCATGAGTTTCTCTTCGGGCAGTTCCTCCCGAAGGGCAATCGAATTCGTGTAAATTTTTACTACTCGATCGATGATTTCTTTTGGTAGGCTATGAACGTCCGTGTCCCAAATTGCAAGGAAGCGTAACCGCTCTAAGAAAGCAAGGCTGTTTAAGTTGCGTACTGGAGTTCGATTGACGTTAAGGTCTTCCAGTTGCGTTATTTCCGATAAAAAAGATACATCCGTTACAAAGCTTCCCTCTAAATCCAAGTATCTAAGCTTCTTCAGTGAACTTAAGTAACTCAAGTCCGTCACGGGGCATCCTCGCAACTTGAGTCTCTCTAGATTGTTATTTAACCCACAAAGAAACCGGTAGTCCTGGAGAGAAAATCCTTCAAAATTTAGCGCCCGAGCTACCTCCAAGCCGTCGGACGAGCTCATCCGCGATATACGATTCGCCAGATAAAAATCTAACGGCGTTCCACTCAACAAAGCTGACTTGATATACGGAATATTGACTGGCTCTATTAAGTCCAGGAGCTCGTAAATTACGCTCTTCCGCCGCTCTTTGGAAAAGATCGCTGCTTTACTCAACGCGCAGGGCGTCCCTATTTGGGCTAATAGTCGCGCTAAGGCCTGAGCGTGCTCTTCTTTGATCGGTGGAACAGCAGGAAGATCATCAACGACTTCGTCCCCTAAGGTGGCAATAAATGTGACATCGTCGAGATGACGAGGTGGCAACACGTGCTTCAGCATCGATCGGATCTGCGCTCTTTTATCTGGCGTTACGTAAATCGCTACTGCATAGGCTTTGATCGTTGCTAAAAGAACTTGAAGCTGCCGCCCCTCGGCAGAGCCGCCTACAGCCCCACACATCGTAATAAGTTCCTGTAGCACCCTATCGACATATTTCTCATGCGACGAGGCTGTTGCAAAAAAGAGGACTGGCGCCCAGCTTGCGTCGGTGCTGTTGGCAGCCAGCGGTCGATATATCCTCTCTTCGACAAAGCGTTCCGCCGCCAAAAACTCTTTAAATGTATTGTGCACAAAATCGACACGATGAGGTACAGGTTCGCGAATTATTCCCGTTCTTTCTATCAGATAATCCCTAACCTCACTCGCAGGGACATTTTCGAACCCCGAATAGTTCTTAATAATGTCGCCAATGATACTGTCTGCATCATCTACGTGCAACGCCGACAGGTTGTTTGTGACCAAGTAATAAGCGATTTTCCTTAATATTATCTTCTTTTGATCCAGTGTGAACGATGCGAGAGGTGCGGCGAAATGTGATAATGGAATACTCTGTTCGGCATCTCGACGGTGCAGCAATGCGTCAAGTAACGCATTGCATAAATCGCGCTGATTTTTCGGCAATTGGCCCCTTCGGTCAATATTCAGCGCGCAAATCATTGCGCATAACAGTGGATTAACAGCTATCTGGGAAATAGCAGGAACGGTTTCTATTTCGTTAGCTAAACGTTGTCCGGAAATTCGGAGTCGCTCTGGGTCATGAAATCCCGTGCCTGCTAGTGTCGAGTGCCATTTTTGTATCAATTGATTCCGATCGTCCGTAGTTAACGGATCTATCATTACCTCGACAAATCCTTCCTCTTCCAACCAGCCTGAGGGTACCGCAGCGGGCCGCGTGGTTACGACAAAAAGATTATTCGAGTACACCGATGTCAACGTTCTCAATACACGCCGTACCTCCGGACGGCTGAACTGAGGAATCTCATCGATTCCGTCAATGATTACTAGGCCCCTACCCTTCTTTAAGACATCAGCCGCCCATCCGCGTGGCGGAGCTCA
>JAFAYW010000215.1 GCA_019240125.1 Alphaproteobacteria bacterium | reverse complement strand
ATCAGGGCAAGCCATACCTGGACGGTGTCGAAGGCATCTTCGCGCCGAAGCAAGCAACCCGCATCGATGCGATCCGGAGTGATCGCGCCGCGATCGAATTCCGCGGCTTCTCACCCTCCGCTGTCGACGAATTGAAGCAACAGCTTGGCGATAAGCTCGACGTGCAGGAAAGCGTGTGGAACTGCGGCAGCGATCTGTTCTTCAACCACAAGAAAAAGCCGTTCGACGATGTGCGGGTTCGGCGCGCGCTGACCCTGGCGCTCGACCGCTGGGGCAGTGCGGCATCGCTGTCGAAGATCGCCATCGTCAAGGCGGTCGGCGGCATCGTCTTTCCGGAATCGCCGCTGGCCATGAGCCCCGATCAGTTGCACCAGGTGGCCGGCTTCTGGCCCGATATCGAGAAATCGCGCGCCGAAGCCAAGCGGCTGCTGAAGGAGGCGGGTCAGGAGAATCTTAGCTTCGAACTGCTCAACCGCGATGTCGATCAGCCCTACAAGTATGTCGGCATCTGGCTGGTCGATCAGTGGAGCAAGATCGGCGTGCATGTGACACAAAAGATACTGCCGAGCGGACCCTGGTTCGCGACAATGCGCTCGGGTGATTTCAGCGCGGTGAACTATCCGATCTGTCACGGTACGGTTAACCCGGTGCTCGATGTGCAGCCGTATCTGCCAACCGCGATGAGCTCCGAGAATTATGGATATTATGAAGATCCGAAAGAAGTAGACCTGTACAACCAGCTGCTGCACGAGACCGACCCGGAGAAACAGCACGCGGATATGAACGCGTTCGAGAAGCTGGTAATGGATACCGAGGTACACGCCACCAAACTCTTTTGGTGGAACCGCATCGTTCCGTATCGCTCGTACGTCGAGGGCTTCAAGGTCAGCCCCAGCCACTTCATCAATATGGACCTTTCGACAATCTGGTTGGACAAGTGACACATACACTAAGCACGAATTCGTTCACTGGGGGTGGGCGGACTAGCAGGTTCGTCGACGCAATGCGTGGTTTGGCATTGGGTGCCGGTGTGCTCGCCGCCGCATGGGGCGGCGCGGCAACGGCGGATGAAACCCCGAAACGTGGCGGCACGCTAACCTTTGTCATACCTGCCGACGCGCCGCCGAGTTTTGACGGACACCGCGAGCAGACCTTCGCGACGGTGCAGGCATTTGCCCCGTTCTACAGCCTGTTGATCCGCGTCGATCCGGCCAATCCCGGTTCCGGCCAGTTTGTCTGCGATGTGTGCACCGAGATGCCGCAACCGGCCGACGGCGGCAAAACCTATGCCTTCAAGATCCGCGGCGATGTGAAGTTCCAGGACGGCACGCCGATGACAGCAGCGGATGTCGCGGCGAGCTGGAACGAGATCATCTTTCCGCCGTCCGGCGTGATCAGCCCGCGTCAGAGCTATTTCCTGATGGTGGACAAGGTCGAGGCCCCTGACCCCACCACCGTCGTGTTTCGCCTAAAGTTTCCGACGGCCGCGTTTCTGCCCGCGCTCGCAGATCCATTCGCTTTTATTTACAAAAGGGAAATCATCGATAAAGACCCGCATTGGTACGAAAAGAACGTGATGGGTACCGGCCCCTTCAAGTTTGTCGAGTACGAGACCGGGCAGTCGATCAAGGGCGCGCGCAACCCTGATTACTTTCGCAAGGACCAGCCCTATCTCGACGGGTTCACCGGCATCTTTATCGCCAAGCAGGCGACCAGCGTCGACGCGATCCGCAGCGATCGCGCTGCCGTCGAGTTCCGTGGCATGCCGCCCTCCTCGGTCGACGAGATCAAATCAGCGCTCGGCAAAGACGTCTCGATTCAGACGAGCAACTGGAATGTCGGCTCGTCGATGACCTTCAACCATACGAAAAAGCCATTTGACGATCCCCGGGTGCGGCGCGCGCTGTCGCTCGCGGTCGATCGCTGGCACGGTGCCGAGGCGTTGTCGAAGGTCGCGATCGTCAAAACCGTCGGCACGTTCGCATTCCCCGACTCGCCGCTGGCACCGACCAAGGAGGAATTGCAGAAGATTGCGGGTTACTGGCCCGACATGGACAAGTCGCGCGACGAGGCAAAGCGGCTGTTGAAAGAGGCCGGGGCGGAAAACCTGTCGTTCGAATTGCTGAACCGCAATGTCGACCAGCCCTATAAATATGTCGGGCTGTTGCTGATCGATTCCTGGCGCAAGATCGGCGTCAACGTGACGCAAAAGGTCGTACCGACCGGCCCCTATTATGACGCGCTGCGCAATGGCGATTTCACGGTCGCGGTCGAGGCGCCGGGGCACGGCATCGTGAACCCGCTGCTCGACGTTCAAAAGGAGCTGTCCCATTCCATCTCGGCGGAGAACAACGGGCAATACGAGGACCCCGAGGCCGCCGACATCTACAATCGCATGCTGCGCGAGAGCGATCCGCAGAAACAGCACCAGCTAATGCTGGAGTTTGAAAAGCGCAATGCGGATACCCAGGCGCATCAGCCCTTTATCGTCTGGTGGTACCGCACGGTGCCCTACCACTCCTATGTCAAAGGGTGGAAGATTGGCCCCAGCCATCTGGCCAACCAGGACCTCTCGACGGTCTGGCTGGACAAGTAGCATCTCACGAGCAAACCGATGTACCGCTACCTGATAAGCCGAGTGCTGCTGACCATCCCCACCTTGATCGGGGCAGCCGCGCTGGTGTTTCTGCTGATGCGCCTCATTCCTGGCGATATCTGCCTGGTGCGTCTCGGCTCGGGCGGCAGCAGCTTCTCCACCGACGCGCTGCTCGCTTGTCACAAGGAGATCGGCATCGACCGGCCCTGGATCTGGCAATTCGCCGATTTCCTGTGGGGACTGGCGCGGTTCGATTTCGGAACCTCGATGTGGTCGGGCAAGCCGGTCATCACCGAAATCGCGACCCGCTTTCCGGTCTCGCTCGAAGTCGCCGTACTGGCGACGGTCATCGCGGTGACGATCGCGATCCCGCTCGGCACGATCTCGGCCCTGCGGCAGAACAGCTGGATCGATCTGGCGGTGCGCACCTTCTCGATCGCAGGTTTGGCAACGCCAGCCTTCTGGCTGGGTATCGTCTCGATCCTCGTCGTGCTCGATGTGTCGCAGGTCATCACTGGGCATCCCTGGATGCCGCCCATTGATTACGTGCCGCTGTGGCAGGACCCGCTGCGTAACCTGTCGATAGTGATTTTGCCGGCTGCGACGATCGGCTATCGCTATGCCGCGGTATCGATGCGCATGACGCGCTCGGCGATGCTGGAGGTGTTGCGCGAGGATTACATCCGCACCGCCCGCGCCAAGGGCCTGTTGCGGCGCATCATCATCAACCGTCATGCGCTCAAGAACGCACTATTGCCGGTGGTCACGGTGATCGGCATCGAGTTTGCCTTTCTGATCGGTGGCCTTGTGGTGACCGAGCAAGTGTTCAACCTCAATGGCATCGGACGGTTGATGGTGCTGTCGGTGCAGAACCAGGATTACACGCTGACCCAGGCACTGGTGATGCTGGTCGTCACGATCGCCGTGCTGAGCAATCTGGTGGTCGACCTGCTCTATGCCTGGCTCGACCCCCGCATCGCCCTGGCCTAAAGCCTCGACTCGACGAAAGACCGCGCCATGGCTGTTCTCGACCCCACCCCCGCCAGCGTCGCCGCGCTCGACGAGGCCTATGCCGTCGCGCCGCGCGGCGTCTGGGCGACGATCGTGCGTTTTTTACGACGGCAACCGGTCGGCACGCTCGGCATCGTGCTGGTGCTGTTGTTCGGTCTGGCCGGCATCTTCGCGGATTTCCTGTCGCCCTATAATCCGACCGCCAACGATTTCGCGGCGATGACCGAGGCACCGAGCTGGGCGCACTGGCTCGGCACCGACCAGCTCGGGCGCGATCTGCTGTCGCGCATTCTTTACGGCTCGCGTACCGCCTTTATCGTCGGGCTGACCTCGGCAGTGGCGGGCGGTATCAGCGGGCTGGTCCTCGGCGTCTCGAGCGCCTATTTCGGCGGTCGCGTCGATCTCGTCCTGCAGCGCGTCCTCGACATCGTAATCTCGTTTCCGCTGATCATCATGGCCCTGGCGGTAGTGTCGATCTTTGGCACCGGTGTGCAGAACGTTATCCTGGCGATCACCATTCCCTTGATCCCGCGCTGCTCGCGTATCGTGCGATCGAGCGCGCTGGCGATCCGCGCGGTGCCTTATGTCGATGCGGCGCGCGCCCTGGGCTATGGCCATTCGCGTATCATCATGCGCCACATGGTGCCAAACGTGATGGGGCCATTCCTGGTGATCATCACCGCCTCGGTCGGGCAGGCGATCCTCGCCGAGGCGTCGCTTTCCTATCTCGGCCTCGGGGTACAGGAACCGGTGCCGGCCTGGGGACTGATGCTGCAAGGCGGCGCCGAGGAATACGCTACCACCGCGCCGTGGATCGCAATCTTCCCCGGTCTCGCGATCATGCTGACGGTGTTCGGCATCAACCTGTTCGGCGATGCACTGCGCGACGTACTCGACCCGAAACTGCGCATTCGCTAGGAGTGCGGCGCTGCCTGTCGCCGGTCACGCGGTTGCTTCCGCCAGCCCCGGCTTTCGGGTTCGCGCATGCGGCAGGACGAATGTTGCCAGCAAGGCGCCGATCAGCATTGCCGTGGCCACCACGTCATAGCCGATGTAGATGTTGCCGGTCGTCTGGTACAGCCAACCCACCAGCGCCGGTCCCGTCAGCCCGCCGACCTGACCGAGCGAGCTAATCATCGCGATGCCCGCTGCCGCGGCACGCGCTTCCAGGAAGACCGGCGGCAGGGTCCAGAACACCATGAAGTTCGAGTAGCTGAACGCCAGCCCGATGGCGATCAAGCAAGCCGTCGCCACGACGCTGTCATGGGCCAGCGGCAGCGCGTAATACGCCGCGCCGGCGATCAGGCCGGTCACCAGCAAGTGCCATTTGCGCTCCCCCACCCGGTCGGAATTGCGGCAGACCAGCAAGACGACGACCGAACCAAAGGCCCAGGCGGCGGACAGCACATAGCCAACATTCGCGACCGAACTCATGCCGACCGATTTCAGGATGGTCGGAAACCAGATGTTGTTGACGTTGAGCAAGACGTTGCCGCAGTAGATCACCACCATCAGCCAGACCAATGGGTTGCGAAGACAATCCCACACCGTCACCGGCACCGCTGTCGTGCGCGCCTGGCGGTCGGCTTCGAGATCGTCGGCGACCAGCTTTTTCTCGCGGTCGGTGAGGAAGCTCGCGCTTTCCGGTCCCTTCGACAGCACGAACATGGCCGACAGACCGAGCAGGATCGCCGGCACGCCATCGACCAGGAACAGCCATCGCCAGCCGCGCAGGCCGAGTACGCCGTCCAACAGGCTCATGACCCCGCCGGAGATCGCACCACCCAGGATGCCGGACATCGGCAACCCAACCAGAAAGAGGCTGGTGGCGCGGCCGCGCTGATGGTTCGGATACCAGAAGCTCAGATAGAGCAGCACCCCGGGGAAGAACCCCGCCTCGAAGACACCGAGCAGGAACCGCAGGACATAGAACCAGTATTCGTTCTGGGCGAACATCATCGCGACGATCGAGGCGCCCCACAGCGTCATGATGCGCGTCAGGGTGGCGGGTGCGCCGATGCGCAATAGCAGCAGGTTCGAGGGTACCTCGAACAGCATGTACCCAACCGCGAAAGCCGAGGCGATCAACCCGAACACGGCCTCGTTGATGTGCAAGTCGGTCTGGAACTGCAGTTTGGCGTAGCCGATACTGACGCGGTCGAGATAATTGATGATGTAGCAGGCCAGTAGAAACGGCAGCAGCCGCCAGCCGATCTTGCGGTAAACAGCGTCATGTTCGGCAACGGCAACGGCCGGCATCAGGCGATCCCCTAATTCGTGTTGTTGGCCGCAGCATTCCCGGGTTGCGCCGCGCTGGCAAGCATCCGCCGCGACAATGCTGCGCTACGGTGTCCCTCGGAGCAGATTGTCGGCCGGATCGACAGCCGCGATGATGCGGCTTCTTGGTGGAGGAGTGTGGACCGCGTCATGGTCTGGCGGATTGGTGTCGATTCAGGCGGGACGTTTACCGATATCTGCCTGTTCGATGAGGCGACCGGCCGCATCGCGGTATGGAAGGTGTCGTCAACCCCGAGCGACCCGTCGCAAGCCGTGGCGCAGGGCGTCGGCGAAGGCCTGGCGCAGATCGGCGCGACCGCCGCTGATGTCTCGTATTTCGGGCATGGCACGACGGTCGCCACCAACGCCCTGATCCAGCATCGCGGCGCGCCGACCGGCCTGATCACGACAGCCGGGTTCCGCGACCTCCTCGAGATCGGACGGCAGAAGCGCCCGGACCTCTACGATCTGCAGGCGGACAAGCCGCCGGCGCTGGTCGAGCGGCGGCTGCGCCTCGAAGTTCCCGAGCGGCTGCGCCACGACGGCAGCGTCGATACCCCGCTCGACGAGGCAGCGCTGCGCGCGGCGGTGGTGCAGTTGCGCGAGGCCGGCGTGAAGGGCGTCGCGATCTGCTTCCTCTACAGCTTTCTCGAGCCGGCGCACGAAGCCACCGCCCGCCGCATCGTCACCGAGGAATTTCCCGACGCGTTCATCTGCGCCTCGCACGAGGTCGCGCCTGAGTTCCGCGAGTTCGAGCGGCTATCGACGACGGTCGTCAACGCCTATCTCGGCCCGGTCATGGCGTTTTACATTCGGGGCGTAGCCGAGCGGCTGAGCGGGCTTGGGGTCACGGCGACGCCGCACCTCACGCAGTCGAATGGCGGCGTCATCAGTTTCGACACGGCGGCGCGATTGCCGGTGCGCACCGTTTTGTCCGGCCCGAGCACCGGTGTAGTCGGCGCGCGCCTCACCTCGCGGCTCTCCGGATTCGACGACATCATCACCTTCGATATGGGCGGCACCTCATCCGATGTCGCGCTGATCCAGGGCGGCGAGGCGCGGCTGGCGCGCGAGGCGGTGGTGCACGGCTATCCGATCAAGGCACCGATGCTCGACATCCACACGGTCGGAGCCGGCGGCGGATCGATCGCCTTTGTCGATAGCGGCGGTCTTCTCAAGGTCGGACCGCGCAGCGCCGGCGCCACTCCCGGCCCCGCCTGCTATGGCGGCGGCAACGACGAACCGACCGTAACCGACGCCAATGTCGTGTTGCAGGTGCTGAACCCGGTCGAGTTGCTCGGCGGGCGCATGAAGGTGCGCCAGGATTTGGCGCACGCCGCGATCGATCGGCTCGGCGCCGCGTTGGGCATGGATGCGATGGCGGCGGCGCAGGGCGTCATCTCAGTGGTCACCGCGAACATGGCGCGCGCTATCCGGGTGATCAGCGTGCAGCGCGGCCACGACCCGCGCGATTACGCGCTGGTGGCGTTTGGCGGCGCCGGTCCGCTGCATGCCGCGCGCCTCGCCGCCGAACTCGACATGCGGCGTGTCCTGGTACCGCGCAATCCCGGCATCCTTTGTGCAATGGGCCTGCTGCTCGCGAATTTGCGGGCGGATTTCGCCACGACGCGGCTGCTGCCGCTATCGTCGGCGGTGATCGAGGATATGGAGGGGATCATTGCCGGGCTGCGGCGGCGCTGTGAGGAATGGTTCGCCGAGGAAAGCATTGCCATGGCCGCCCGGCGGATCGCCTTGACCGTGGATATGCGCTATGCCGGCCAGAATTACGAGTTGTCGGTGCCATTGCCGGACGGCCCGGTGAGTGCCACGACGATTGACACGCTCGCCGAGGGGTTCGCCGGGGTGCATCAGCAGCTTTACGGCTTTGTCGCTGACGGGGAGCCGATCCAGCTGGTGACATTCCGCGCGGAGGCGACCGGCATTGTCCGCAAGGCGGAGATCCGCCCTGGGCCCGCGGCCGGCGCGGATGCGCGGCAAGCCATCTTTGGCCGGCGCGATGTTTGGCTGCGCGAGGCCGGCGCCTTTGTGTCCTGCCCGCTCTATGACCGCGACCGGCTCGGCATCGGCAACCACATCAAAGGCCCCGCTGTCGTCGAGCAGATGGATGCAACGACCTTTCTGCCGCCCGGCGCGATCGCCACCGTCGACCCCTATGCCAACCTGATCATGGAGCTGTCGTGATCCCTCAATGTCATTGCGAGCTTCCCAAAGGGAGGCGTGGCAATCTCGGTCCGCCGTCGCGGGTTGCCCGAGATTGCCGCGGCGCGCTGCACCCGCCTCGCAACGACATTGAAGATACAGGGCAGTGACAATGGCGAATGCCAACCGCATCGACCCGATCACGATCGAGGTGATCGGCAGCGCGCTGTCCTCGATCGTCGAGGAGATGGGGGAAGCCCTGGTACGCGCCAGTTTCTCGACGAATATCAAGGAGCGCCGCGATTGCTCGACGGCGCTGTTTGACACGCGCGGCACGGTGCTCTGCCAAGCCGAACACATCCCGATGCATCTCGGCAGCTTTATCGGCATCATCCCGGAGATTTTGCGCCGTCATCCGATCGAGGCGATGCGGCCGGGCGACGTATTTATCGGTAACGACGCCTATGCCGGCGCCGGCACCCATCTGCCGGACATCGTGCTCGGCGAGCCGATCTTTGTCGATGGCCGGATTGTCGCCTGGGCGGTCAACACGGCGCATCACGCCGATTTTGCCGATCGCGGCCACGCCCACATTTACCAGGAAGGGCTGCGCATTCCGCCGATCCGCCTTTACCGCGCCGGCGAATTGCAGCGCGATGTGCAGGAATTGATCCTGCTGAATTGCCAGGTGCCGCGCGAGCGCCTCTCGGATTTGCGGGCGCAGATGGCTGCCAACCGGCTCGGCGTCGAGCGGCTGCGGGCGCTGTGCGGCAAATACGGGACGGGTACAGTGCTGGCGATCGGCGATGCATTGCAGGATTACGCGGAACGCAAGATGCGCGCCGGCATTGCGGCCCTGCCCGATGGCCTCTATCGCTGCGCCGATACCTACGACAATCCGGAGCTGGGTCGCGCGCTGCCGGTGTCCGTTGAAATCACGATTACGGGCGACGAGATGCACCTGCATTTCGAGAGCCCGCCGCAGGTACGCGCGGGCATCAACATGATCTACACGGCGCTGTTGTCGAGCGTCTATTACGCGGCGAAGGCGGTCGTCGATCCGACGATCCTCCCCAATTCCGGTCTGGCGCGGCCGATTACCGTGACAGCGCCGCCCGGCACGATCTTTAACGCCGTTCATCCGGCGGCGGTCAACGGCCGCACCAGCACCTGCCAGCGCGCTGCCGATCTCGTAATTGGCGCCCTTGCCCAGGCGGCGCCGGAGCGCGCCATCGCCGCCGGCAA
>JAFAYW010000114.1 GCA_019240125.1 Alphaproteobacteria bacterium | reverse complement strand
CAATGAAGCCAGCGTGTAGTCGCGCACATCGAGGCCGTCGATCGTGACGCGGCCGGCGAGCGGGTCGAAGAAGCGTGGCAGCATGCCGAGCATCGTCGACTTGCCGGAGCCGGTCGGTCCGACAATCGCGACGCGCGATCCGGCCGGCACCACCGCATCGATATCGGCCAGCACGGGGGTACCGGGCTGGTAGCGGAAACCGACGCCGTGCCAGGCGATGTCACCGCGCGCGCCGTGCGGCGGGAACTGCTTTGTGCCGTTCGCAAGATCGGTCTCGGTGTCGAGCACTTCGAACACGCGGGTCGCGCCGATGCGGGCGCCGGCGATCAGCCCCCAGCTTTGCGTGATCTGGCTGATCGGCGCGTACAGCTGCGCCAGATAGGCGACGAAAACGATCAGCTGGCCAACCGACAGGCTGCCGCTCATCACTGCATGCGCACCGGCAAAAACCACCACCGCGGTGCCGAGCGCGATCACCGCGTTTACCGTGCCGGAATACAGCGTCTGCCAGCTATACATGCGCAGCGTGGCGCGCAAGCTGTCATGACTGGCACCCATGAAGCGGCGATGCTCGTCCTCTTCCTTGGTAAAAGCCTGCACGACCTTGATCGCCGCCATGCCCCATTGCACCAGCGAGTAGACGCGGCTGTCGGCTTCGCGCACCTCAGTGGCGACCTCGACGATCTTGCGGTTGAACAGGCTGATCATCACGAACAGGGCTGGCACGATCGTCAGCGCCAGTACGGTCAGCAGCGGGTCGATCGGGAACAGCACGAACAGCATGCCGCCGAGCAGGATCACCGCCGACAGGATCGGCAGGATTCCGTTCATGATCATCGTCTGCACGGCAAAGCTGTCGGCTGTGATGCGATACATCAGGTCGCCGAGGCGCTGCCGGCTATGATAGGCCAGCGACAGGCGCTGCAAGTGAGCGTAGAGGTCGCCGCGTAAGTCATTGACCATGCGCTGGCCGACCTTGATCGTCGTGTAATTATGCCAAAGGGTGATCGCGCCGGCGCCGACATTGACGATGACGATGCTGACGCAAGCCGCCAGCAGGAGGCTCGGTTTCGGCCATGCCAGGATTTCGCCGACCGGGCCGCCGAGGCTCGGCTGCTTACCGCCGAGCACATAGTCGATGACGATCTGCAGCGGCCATGGCTTCAGCAATTCGAACCCGGCGCCGAGAAACACCTGGCCAAGCGCGCAGGCCACTGCCCAGCGGTGCGCCCGTACATAGGGCATGAATTTGCGGATCATGGGGATCGCTTGCGTTGGCGCGCTGACCGCACGGCTCAGGCCGTGCGGCGCGCACCCGGCGGCAACGGATCGCGCAGCGGCTCCGCCGGGTGCAGCTTCGAATGCCGCGCCACGGCCTCGACAATGCGGTGCATCAGGCGGCCGAAGGTCAGCAGTCGGTAGCCGATCACCCCGCCGTTGATCAGGGCGAGGGCCAGCACGACCAGTGCCGCGGTCGGCGCGCCCAGCACCAGGCAGAGCGCGATCACCGCCGCATAGCCGCGCAGCAAAGTCAGCCCGAGGCGCGACAGGCGCATCGCCACCCGCACGCGCAGCATCCGCTTTTCACCGCCATGGTTTTCGCCGACCACCGTGACCAAGGCCCGGCTCCACAACCCGCGCGCGATCTTGAGGTCCCACTTGCTCCAGCCGGTATCGGCGACGACGAAATATTTCTGCGGCAGGAGAAAATCCATCAGGCCGCCGAGCAGCACCTCTTTCTCGGCGCTCGTTTCGTCCCAGAAGGACAGGGTGAAAGCGCGGTCGAGCCATGACAGGCGTGCCTTCTGGTCGACCGGACCCGGGCCGACCTGGTCATGCGTCTGCATCGTCTTGATACGCCATTTGACACGTTCGACGCCGCGCAACAGTGGTCCGAGATAGATCAGGAGGGCGACCAGGGCGCGCGCCTTCAACCCGACAAAGCGTTTGTCGATCGGCGCCTTCAACGCGCCATTGATGCACATGACCCAGGTGGTCAGGAGCGGTGCCGCAAGCAGCCACATCCAGCCGCCACCGATCACCGCCGCCGCCGCCAGCAGCAGCGACGCAACGCTCCACTCAAAAGTCAACGGCAACACCGCGGTCAGTGACGAAGGCGGCTCGTACATGGTCTGGAACAGGCCGCGGCCGAAGGTGCCGGAATAGATCACCGGCTTGCGCGACAGCAGCAGCGCGGCAGACAGATCGCCATAGATGCGGCCGAGCCATTTCGCCTGGCCGAACAGGTTGAAGCGAAAGGGATGCTTGGCATAGACCAGCGCCTCGGCTTTGCCGTAGCCCTTCTGCTGGCCGATATAGGCCTTTACGGTGTTGCGGCGGAAATGCCAGACGACGGCGGCAGCGCTGAAGCCGATCGTGTAGCCGGCATCCTGAAACCGCCAGCAGATATCGACATCGTCGCCAGCCGCCCGGTACTGCGGGTCGAAACCGCCGAGTTCAAGCAAGGCATCACGGCGGAACGCCATGTTGCAGCCGGCGATATGCTCGGCAACTTCATCGCTGATCAATACATGGGTGGGGCCACCCGGCGACACAGCAACCGCGGCCGGGATCAGATCGTCTTCGGGCGGTGGGAAATTGGGGCCGCCGCACGCCGACAGATTGCCGGCTTCCATCTTGGCGACGAGATAGGTCAGCCAGTCCGGGTCGGCGACGCAATCGCTGTCGGTATAGGCGACGATCTCGCCGGTTGCCGCCTCGGCGCCGACATTCCGCGCAACGCTCAGCCCTTTGTTTTCCTGGCTGATGATGCGGCAATAGGGAAAGCGCTCGGAAATTTCGAGCGTGCGGTCCGTCGATCCGTCATTGACGACGATGACCTCATAGTCCGGGTAGTCGAGCGTCTCCAGCGAGGCGAGGCAGGCCTCCATTGTCCGCTCGGCGTTATAGGCACACACCACCACCGACACGCGAGGATAGCGCGGCAATGCGGGTGGCAGCGGACCCTTGTAGCGCCCCGCGACTTCCTGAAACGCTGCCTTTGGCTGACGGTCGCGGTCGACCAGGCCAAAGGCCCAGTCTTCGATCAGATGGCCGCCGGTATACCATTCGTCGGTCCAGGCAAAGACAAACGTGCCGGCCACCCCCGAGGCGAACGCCGCGCGCACCTGCCAGGACAGGATTTCTGCCTGCTCGGCTTCGCCGTTGCGCATCGAGTCGACGCCGAACTCGGTCAGCACCAGCGGCTTGTCGACCGCGAGGTTCTGCAATCGCGCGATGTAGCGGCGGAAGGCTCCCTCGTCGTGCAGATAGACGTTGAAGCAGAGGAAATCGGTGAAATCGACCGTCAGGTATTCGGTCGACGGGAAATTGGCGTAACTGACCAGCGCGCCGGGATGCTCGGCGCGAACAATCTCGACCAAGCCTCGCAGAAAGGCGCGCACCGCGTCCGCACCATGCCAGCGGATCATGTCGGGCGGAATCTCATTGCCTACGAGATAGGCAAAAACCGCGGGATGCCGTTCGCAGCCGCGTACCCCTTTGGCGATCGCGGCGCGGATTTGCGACTTGATCTCGGCATTGTCGAGAAACGCAACGTGCTGCGACCAGGGCAGGCCGATCAGCACCTTGACGCCCGCCTCGCTGGCGAGATCGAGGAGCCATACCGGCGGCGGGGTGAACACCCGCACCGTGTTGGCGCCGACATTGCGCATCAATGCAAAGTCTCTGGCGACGACCGAGCGCTCCGGAAACTGGTCGCCATGCGACCCTATCGGGAACGGCCCATAGGTCACGCCCTTGACGAAGTGCTTGTCCTCGCCGGCGAAGAAGAATTTGCCGTGGACGCGGATCGGGCCGCTAAGGGCGGCCGGTGCTCCGCGCAGGAGGTCGTCCAGATCGGTGGCGGGCGCGAAGCTGTCGCCCTCGACCGTACTCATATCGCCAGCTCCCGCGGTCATCGCCCCATCAGTCAATCGCTGGGCCGATCCGAAATTCGCATCCATTCGCGCAACCGGTGAAATTATGTTCATTTCGCGTCCAAAACCAAGCAAAGGCCAGACCATGGCGGCGCGGCCGCCGCTATTTGCCGCTATCGGGCGTGCGACGGCGCGTTCCGCAGATCGCGGGTTTCCCAGGCAAGCGCGGTGCGTACAATCGTATCGAGATCGGATTGGTTCGCCTTCCATCCCAGCGTTCTGAGCGCAAGCGAGGGATCGGCGACCAGCTCAGGCGGGTCGCCGGCCCGGCGGCCGACCTCGCGAAACGGTACGGGTCGGCCGCCAACCCGCTCCACCGCTTCGATGATCTGGCGCACCGACGAACCAGCGCCGGTGCCGAGGTTGAGCGCGATGCTTGTGCCGCCCTCGCCGAGATAGCGCAGCGCGCGGACATGCGCGTCTGCCAGATCGACGACATGGATATAGTCGCGAATCGCCGTGCCATCGGGTGTGGGATAGTCGGTGCCGTAGATCTCGACCGGCCCCGCCTGTCCCAGCGAGGCGCGCAGGACCAGCGGGATAAGATGGGTTTCCGGGTCGTGGCGCTCGCCGATCTCGGCATCCGGATCGCCGCCCGCGGCATTGAAGTAGCGCAACGCGACATAGCGCATGTCGTAGGCGCCGCTGAACCAATGCAGCGCGCCCTCGATCGCCAGCTTGGTCTCGCCGTAGGGGTTCAGCGGCGCCTTTGCTGTCGTTTCGACGATCGGCACCTGATCCGGCACGCCGTAGACGGCGCAGGTCGAGGAGAATACGACGCGGGAGATCGCGGCATCGCGCATCGCCGCCAGGAGCGATAAGGTTCCGACAACGTTGTTGTGGTAGTACAGCTCCGGCCTGCTTACCGACTCGCCGACGTAGGCGAAGGCCGCGAAATGCATCACGGCGGCGACGTCATAGTGGCGCATGGCCCCGACCAGTCGTTCGCGGTCGTGCAGATCGCCCTCGACAAACGGGCCATAGCGCACGGCGTCGCGAAAACCGCGCGAGAGGTTGTCATAAACAACAGGCGTAAACCCGGCTCTGGCGAGGCTTTTGCAGGCGTGGCTGCCGACATAGCCGGCCCCACCGGTAACGAGGATCGATTGCGGCATGTGCTTGCGCCGGGCGTGGTGGTTGATGTCGCCATAACGGCGCTCACAGGCTTTCTCTTCCACAACCTGGCGGTGCGGCAGCTCGTCGCGCCGGGGGTCGGCGGAATAACACTGTCAATCGCCCGTTCTGGGGTTCGTTGACGGTCAGGAGACCACGCTTATGCGTATTGCGATGATTGGAACGGGCTATGTCGGGCTGGTGTCCGGTGCCTGTTTCTCCGAATTCGGTGTTTCGGTGACATGCGTCGATAAGGACACCAGCAAGATCGAGCGCCTGACGCGCGGCGAAATCCCGATTTTCGAGCCCGGCCTCGACCAGCTCGTCGCCACCAATGCCGCCGCGGGCAGGCTGAACTTTACGACCGATCTGAAGGCCGCGGTTAAAGACGCCGACGCGGTGTTTATCGCTGTCGGCACCCCGTCGCGGCGTGGAGACGGCCATGCCGATCTCAGCTATGTCTTTGCCGCCGCCGAGGAAATCGGCCAGGCCCTGGCTGAAAACGGCAATCACCGCACCGTCATCGTCACCAAATCGACCGTGCCAGTCGGCACCGGGCGGCGCGTCGAGCGCATCCTGCGCGGCGCCCTGCCGGCGGGCCGCTTTGATGTCGCCTCGAACCCGGAGTTCCTGCGCGAGGGGTCGGCGATCCAGGATTTTATGCGGCCTGACCGGGTGGTGATCGGCAGCTGCAGCGACCACGCGCGCGAGGTATTGCGGGCGCTCTACCGACCGCTCTACCTGCTTGAGACGCCGATGGTGTTCACCACGCTGGAGACCGCCGAGCTCATTAAATACGCCGCCAACGCGTTCCTGGCGACCAAGATCACCTTTATCAACGAGATCGCCGATCTCTGTGAATCGGTGGGCGCGGATGTGCAGGATGTGTCGCACGGTATCGGGCTCGATGGCCGTATCGGCCGCAAGTTCCTGCATGCCGGGCCCGGGTTTGGCGGCTCCTGCTTTCCGAAAGACTGTCAGGCGCTGGTGCGGACGGCGGAGATCGCCAAGATCCCGCTGTCGATCGTCGATACGGTGTTGCGCGTCAACGACGCCCGCAAGCGCCGCATGGCCGACCGCATCGTCGGCGCCTGCGGCGGCGATGTCGCGGGCAAAACGCTAGCGATACTTGGCCTGACCTTCAAGCCGAACACCGATGACATGCGCGACAGCCCGAGCCTGTCGATCCTGCCGGTCCTGCACGAAAGCGGCGCGACGGTGCGGGTGTTCGACCCCGAGGGCATGGACGAGGCGAAAAAGCTGATGCCCGACCTCGCCTATTGCGACGACGCATACGCCACGATGGAGGGGGCGGACGCGGTCATCCTGGTGACCGAATGGAACGAGTTCCGCGGCCTCGACCTGGAGCGGGTAAAGTCCCTGCTGCGGCAGCCGCTGATCATCGACCTACGCAACGTCTACCAGCCGGAAGACATGGCCAAGGCCGGGTTTGTCTATCACAGCGTCGGGCGTCCGACCCGGGAGCGGCCGGCCGAGCCGGTCGCCGGCAAGCCCCCGGGCCTCCGCGTGATCGCCTGATCCGCCGCCAACGATATCTCGAAGGACAATCACGATGAGCACGATTTCCAAACGCGTTCTGGTCACCGGCGGCGCCGGGTTCCTCGGGTCGCATCTGTGCGAGCGCCTGCGCGCCAAGGGTGACGACGTGCTGTGCGTCGATAACTATTTCACCGGCCGCAAGGATAACATCGCGCACCTGATCGGCGACCCGCATTTCGAGGCGATGCGCCACGACGTGACGCACCCGCTATTTGTCGAGGTCGACGAGATTTACAACATGGCCTGCCCGGCCTCGCCGATCCACTACCAGTTCGATCCCGTCCAGACGACCAAGACCAGCGTGATCGGCGCGATCAACATGCTGGGTCTGGCGAAGCGGGTGAAGGCCAAGATACTGCAGACCTCGACCTCCGAGGTTTACGGCGACCCGACATTGCACCCGCAGCCGGAATCCTATCGCGGCAACGTCAACCCGATCGGTCCGCGCGCCTGCTACGACGAGGGCAAGCGCTGCGCCGAGACGCTGTTCTTTGATTATTACCGCCAGCACAATCTGCGCATTCGCGTCGTGCGTATCTTCAATACCTACGGTCCGCGCATGCACCCGAATGACGGCCGTGTCGTGTCGAACTTCATCGTGCAGGCGCTGAAGAACCAGTCGATTACCCTCTACGGCGACGGCTCGCAGACCCGCGCCTTCTGCTATGTCGACGACATGATCGAGGGGTTCATCCGGATGATGGACGCGCCCGATGACATCACCGGCCCGATGAACCTCGGCAATCCGGTCGAGACGACCGTCGCCGAACTGGCCGATATCATCATCGACCTGACGGGGTCGCGCTCCAGGATCGAGCACCGGCCGCTGCCGGTCGACGATCCGATCCAGCGTTGCCCCGATATCACCCAGGCCAAGGCGATCCTCAACTGGGAACCGCGCACCCCGCTGCGCCCAGGCCTGCAGCGCACGATCGATTATTTCGACCGGCTGCTCAGGGAGCACGGCGAGGCCGCGCTGCGCGAGCCGCTGGTCACCGCCTGACCTTCACTGATGGCGGGCGCGCCTGACAGCGCCCCGCCGCCTCGCCGCATAAGCGTTCGTTGACCTTTGCCTGCTAGAGTTGGCTGCATGCAGCGGGGACGAACTATCGTGACGGCCGGGCCGAGGCCCGGCGCTTCGGCCACGTGACTGAAGACACCGCCCAACCCGGCGGGCCCGGCTCCGTTCCAGCGCCCATCCACACATCGCAAGACCGGCAGGGACTGGGTGCTTTCGTGGCTGCCGCGTGGCTCACACGTCGGCGCGTTGCGCTGGGAGCGGGGCTTTTGCTGGCGGTGCAACTCTGCGGCTTTGCCTTTATCGTCGCCGGTACGCATGGCTGGATCGTGCCGCTGACAAAACCCACCACCACCGACTTTGTCAGCTTCTACAGCGCCGGTCTCCTCGCGGATGCGGGGCGACCGGGCTGGGCGTATGACCCGGCGGCGCATCTGGTCGCCGAAGAAGGCGTCGTCGGCGCCGGGATCGAGTACCAGTTTTTCAATTATCCGCCGACCTATCTGTTGCTGTGTGCGGCACTGCCGGCGCTTCCCTATCTCGCAGCCTTTATCCTGTTCGAGACCGCGACGCTGCTGCTCTACCTGTTTGCCGCGACGCGCGTTCTTGAGGATCGCGGTTTCGCTACGGTTGCGGCCTGTCTCGCCGTGCCGGTGTTGTTCTGGAATTACGGGCTCGGACAGAACGCGTTCCTGACCGCGGGTCTTTTTGGGCTGGGCACTTATTGGCTGGAGCGCCGCCCGTTGTTGGCCGGGCTGATGTTCGGCCTGCTGTGCTACAAGCCACAATTCGGTCTGCTGCTGCCGCTCGCACTGGTGGCTGGGGGATACTGGCGCGTCTTTATCGCCACCACGATCACGGTTGTGGTGCTCATCGCCGCGTCGCTACTGCTGTATGGCGCCGAGACTTGGCGCGCGTTCATCGTGACCGCGGGTGCCGCGCCGGCAATGTATGCGTCCGGCCGCATCTTGTTTGCCGGGATGGCGAACCCGTTTGGCGCGGTGCGGCTGCTCGGAGGTAGCGTGCCGCTGGCATATGCCACGCAGGTCATTTTTTTTGGCATCGCCGCGGTCATCGTGATCGCCACCTGGCGAGCGCCGGTTGGGTCTGCGACGCGCGCCGCGGTGCTGATTGCCGCCGCACCGGTGGCGGCACCGTTGTCGCTTCTCTACGACCTGATGCTCACCGCCGTCGCGGCGGCATGGCTGATGCAAGGCCGCGCGTTGCCGATGGCGCGCGGGTGGGAAGGCGTGGTCCTCGCCGGAATATACGTGGTGCTGGCCGATGGGCGCGGCATCGCCGAGGGCCTGCACCTGCCGGTTTTTCCTCTGGCCGCGCTGTCTGTGCTGGCGCTTGCCGCGGCGCGGGCGTGGCGCGAGTCGCGGATTGAAGCCTTGGCCCAGGCGGCCTGATCACCCTTGCGGAAACAGGATGCCCTCGCGTTCGTAGAGGCGAAAGCCGAGCGCCAAGAGCAGTCCGGTGGTAATCAGCGTGGCGGCGGCGGTGATGCCGACCAGGAGCCAGTTGACCGCCTCGGCGCGCACCATCTGGCCCATCAGCAGCGTCTGGCCGAAGGTCGGGATCGCCGCCAGCAGCGGTTGTGCCTGCACCGGCGCGAGTGCCAGCACCATGCCGGCGAGTCCCGGCACCAGCGGCAACAAGCCAAGATAGGTCTGCGCCTCCTTCATGCTGCGGGTGGCGGCTGAGATCAGCAATTGCAATGCCGCCGCCAGCACGACGATCGGCAGACAGATGGACGCAACGGCACCCAGCCGCAACGCGCTGAGCGGCTCGTTCAGCCCCAGCGACTCCCGCGGTACGATATGCAGCATGATCCAGAACGCGAAGATCTGGACGCCGAGCGCCATCAGCGTAAACACCATCGAGGCACCGATCTTGCCGGTCAGGACCTGGGCCCGGGTCACCGGGTTCATCATCAGTGGCTCGAACGAGCCGCGCTCGCGCTCACCGCTGGTCGAGTCGAGCGTCACATGCACCCCGCCGGTGAACAGCGTAAAGATCAGGAAGGGTGGGATCATCGTCAGCAGGATCACCGACGGGCCGGCGGCGCGGCCGATATTCTGCTGATCGATCTGCAACACATCGGTCAGGTTGGGCGACAGCCCCGCCTGCTGCAACCGCGCCCGCACCGTTTCGCGCTGGTAGGTGTTGAGCAATTCCACGACGCGGCCGGTCGCGACAATGCTGTCGAAGCGCGACGGGTTGGTCAGAAGCTGCACCGGCAGCGGCTTCTCCGGGTCGATCTCCGGGGTCGCCGGCAGGATAAGCGCAAACGGCACCCAGCCGCCGGCCACGATCGTCTGCGGGTTACCGCGCACATTGCGCAGGATGGCGCCGTGCTGCTGCAGGTAATGCACGATGTCCGGGGCGTTCTGGGGGTTCATTACAGGCACGATCAGCGGCGCATCCTCGTTCACGCGCATCGAACCGCCGACAAAGAAAAACATCAGGCCAAGCAGGAGCGGGCCCATCAGCGGGTAGATCATCGCCACGATGATGCTGCGCTTGTCGCGCAAATGGTCGCGCATCTCCTTGCGGAAAACCGAGATGATGGCGCGCATCGTCAGTCGCCCGCCGCCCAGGCGGCCTCGCTCGGCTCATGTCCCGACGTGGCGGCAAGAAAAATTTCCTCCAGATCGGCAAGTCCGGTGACGCGGCGCAATTCGGCCGGCGTGCCTTCCATGACGATCGTGCCGCCCGCTAATACGACGATGCGGTCGGCCAGCACGGTGACTTCCTGCATGATGTGACTGGTCAGCAGGATACATCGGCCTTCGTCGCGCAACCCGCGCAGCAGGTCGCGCACTGCGCGGCTGGTCGTGACATCGAGCCCGTTGGTCGGCTCGTCGAGCATGATGTTGTGCGGCCGGTGCACCAGGGCGCGCGCCAGCGCCACCTTCATCTGCTGGCCGCGCGAGAATCCATGGGTGCGCCTGTCGATAAAATCCTCCATGCGCAAGGCCACGGTCAGCTCGGTTATGCGGGCATCGAGTTCGGCGCGGGGGATGGCGTGCAGTTCGCCAAAATAGCGGATGTGCTCGCGCGCGGTCAGGCGCGGGTAAAGGCCGCGCACATCCGGCAAGACGCCCAACCGATGACGCGCCGCCAGCTGGTCCCGCTGACTGTCGATGCCGTCGATCAGGGTGGCGCCGCGATCCGGCCGCAATACGGTGCCGATCAGGCGAAAGAGCGTGGTCTTGCCGGCGCCGTTGGGGCCGATCAGCCCGGTAATCTCGCCGTCACGCGCGACAAAGCTTGCGTCGCGCACGACATTGAGGCCGTCAAACGACTTGGCAATGCCGCGGATCTCGATCATCGATGCCCCTGAGGCCGGGCCCTCGCCATTTTTAGAGAGCGCCGCCTCTACAATTCGACGCGCCGCTCAACACCCGGTCAAGGCGATCGTCGCCAATCCTCGGTGAATTCCCGCAATTGGCTGGCTTCGACATCGGAGACGGCCCACAGCGCCATGCCGCCCTGGCGCCAACGCACAAAGTTGTACCCGTGTTCCTGCCCGGTTTCGGGCGACTGTTCGCCGTTGCCAGCAGCGGGCCACACGAACAGGTTTATCAGGTGCTTGTCGCGCTGATAGACGAGCGCTGCGACGGGACGCCCGCTCGCATAATCGAGACGGCCGCCGATCAGCGGGAATCGATCAGCCGCCAAATTCTTTACCGGCGGCGCGAAATCGATGCGCCCGTCAAACCACGGCTTGACCGTGTGCTGGTCGGTCGAGGGCACGTCTTCGAGATGCCCCGGTTGCAGCGAGCGGATATGCGCGTCGACGATCTGATCGGCGAGCCGCTGATCCTTAAAGCCGGGCGCCTGCGGCAGCCAAATCGTCAGTAACAATGCCGCGGCGCAGGCCGCGCCGAGCCCAAAACCCGCAACTGGCGGTGCCCAGCGCCGCCGCCATGGTGCCGGTGGCTGGAGTGCGTGAGTTGGCGGCGATGCCGCCTGCCGCAGGTGGGCCAGCAGACGCGCTCGGGCATCTGCCGGCATCCGATTGCGCAACTCCGGCCGAATGAGGTTGCGGCTGCGCTCGAGATCGGCCGTCGCGGCGGCGCAGATCGGGCATCCGGCGCGGTGGGTTGCCAAACGCGCCGCCTCCGCTGCGTCGAGCTCGCCATCGAACTCGGCCTGGACCAGCAGAACCTTCTCGCATGCGTCAGGAGACCGCGTCATGCGACGTCTCGCGCGGCCGCGGCGCGCACCAACAGGCGGCGCGCCCGCCACAGGCGCGACATCACGGTACCGATCGGTATACGGGTGATATCCGCGATCTCCTTATAGGACAGCTCCTCCAATTCGCGCAGCACCAGCGGCTCACGCAACTCGACCGGCAGGGAGGCGATCAGCGCCCGCACCTCGCGCTCGCCGCTGGCACGCAGCAGCGCCGCCTCCGGGTCATCGCCCGCGGCCGGCGGTAGGTCGTTCTGCTCCTCGGCGTCGTCGAGCGGCACCAGCCGCACGCCGCGGTCGAGCCGCGTCGAGCCATAGGCTGTGTTGCGCACGATCTGCAACAGCCAGGCTCTCGCGTTGAGCCCGGTATAGGACGAGAAATAGGTCAACGCGCGCAGCACCGCCTCCTGCACCACATCCTCGGCCGCGGCCGGGTCGCGCATCAGCCAGCGCGCCAGATTGTAGGCCGCGTCGAGATGCGGCAGCACGACCGCCTCGAACGAGTCGCTGCGCGATGAACCCTGCACGTCACCCCTGTGCGTCACCCTGGCAACGCGAACCGGCCGGCCGTCAGTGAATAGACCGCGCGACGTCGCGTTTTATTCTGCCCCGAGAAATTTTTCCCCGGCGAGAATAAATCTCCGGGTTCGTCGGTCTCCCTCCCCGCAGACTAATTCGGGAGACGAGCATGGACCCCATCAATCACAGTAACGCGACGCGGCGCGGCATTCTGAAGTGCATGGCCTGGGCTGGCACCGGCCTGGTATGGAGCGTCGCGGGCGGCGTGCCGCGCGCTGTCGGGCTCGGTGGCCAGGCAATGGCCGCCGGCACCGGCGATTTCACTTTCGTCCAGATCAGCGACAGCCATATCGGCTTCAAGGGCGAGGTCAACCCCAACCCCGGCGGCACCTTGCAGGAGGCGCTCGACCACATCGCGAAACTGCCGGCCAAGCCCGCGATGCTGGTGCACACCGGCGACGTGACACATCTGTCGAAGCCCGAGGAGTTCGACACCGCCGAACAGATTCTGCAGGGCGCCAAACAGGACATCCACTATGTGCCAGGCGAGCACGATGTGATCGGCGATGACGGCAAGCAGTTCTTCAGCCGCTTCGCCAAGGGTGCCACTGAAGGCGGCTGGTACAGTTTCGACCAGAACGGCGTGCATTTCGTTGCGCTGGTCAACGTGCTGAACTTCAAACCGGGCACCGGCGGCAATCTCGGTGCGGCGCAGCAGGAATGGCTGGCCAAAGACCTCAAAGACCACACCGCCAGCACCCCGATCGTGGTGCTGGCGCATATGCCGCTGTGGCCGATCTACCCGCAATGGGGCTGGTCGACCGACGATGCCGAGCAGGCCCTGGGTAACCTCAAGAAGTTCGGCTCGGTGACGATCCTCAACGGCCACATCCACCAGGTCGTGCAGAAGGTCGAGGGCGCGGTGTCATTCCGCACCGCAATGTCGACCGCCTTCCCGCAGCCTCCCGCCGGTGAGGGCAAGGGGCCGGGCCCGATGCCGATCGCGGCCGACAAACTGCGCACCGTTCTTGGCATCCGCCGCATCGAGGTCGCGCCGCCCACCATCCCGGCCATCCAGGACCAGCCCCTGGCCTGAGGAGAACCCACATGCTGCAGTGTGTTGCCCGGCGAGCGCTCGCGTTCGCCGCCGGCGGAGCTTTGGTCTTTTCGTCCGGGATCGGCTTGGCGCAGCAGATCGCCGCGGTACCGCCCAACCAGGTGACGATCGACAATTTCGCGTTTGGCCCCACCATTTTGACGGTGGCCAAGGGCACCGAAATCGTCTGGCTCAACAAGGACGAGGAACCGCATACGGTAATCAGCGTCGACAAGACCGAGGCGTTCAAATCGCCGGCCCTCGACACCGACGATAAATTTACCCACGTCTTCGACAAGCCGGGGATCTACAAATATTTCTGCTCGATCCACTCGCACATGACCGGCACGATCATTGTGAAGTAGGAAAGCGGCAACTCCCTCGAGGAAAGAGTTACCGTCCGCTGCTTCCCTCCCCTGCAAGCAGGGGAGGGAAGCAGCGGTGACGGCAACTGGAATACTTACGATGTTACGCGGAACAAACGGCCGCCGGTCAGGGGCTGGGGGCACCCGGTGGTCGTGGGCAGGCTGAGCGGCAGGCCGCGCAGCGAGCGCACCGCGAGATAGGCGAAGGCTTGCGCTTCGAGGGCATCGCCGTCCCAGCCGCAGGCCTCGACCGAGCGCACCGGGACGCCGAGGCGCCGGGTGAGCGCGGCCATGATGGCCGGGTTGCGGCGGCCGCCGCCGCATACCAGCCACTCACGCGGCGGTTGCGGCATGTGCTGCACAGCCGCCTCGACAGACGCGGCGGTGATCTCGGTCAGCGTGGCCGCGCCGTCGGCCACCCCCAGCCCGTCGGGCAATGCATTCGGAAAGTCATCGCGATCGAGCGATTTTGGCGGCCGGCGCGCGAAATAGGGTTGCCGCAGAAAGGCCGTTACAGCCTGCGACGCGGTGCAACCGGCGAGGGCGAATGCGCCATCGAGATCGGCGAGCCGGTCGGTGTGGCGGCGTACCCAATCGTCGATCAGCGCATTCCCCGGCCCGGTGTCAAAGGCGAGGATTTCGTCGACGCCCGCACCAATCCAGGTGACGTTGCCGACCCCTCCGAGGTTGAGTACCGCCACCGGTTTCGACAACGCCGAGGCCCGTGCCGCGTGGTAAAGCGGCGCCAGCGGCGCACCCTCTCCCCCGGCGGCGACATCAGCGCTGCGGAAATCGGCGATAACGTCCGTGCGCGTCAGCCGCGCCAGCAGAGCGCCGTCGCCGATCTGCCAGGTGCACCGCTCCTGCGGCCGGTGCAGGATCGTGTGCCCGTGAAACCCTATCAGGTCGAACCCGGCATCGGGATGGCGGACGCGGAACGCCGCCACCGCCTCGGCATGCAGCCGGGTTAGCTCAGCCTCTACCTCGGCTACCGCGCCTCGTCTGCCGAGCACGCCGCGCAGTCTTTCGCGGAATGCATCTGGATAAGGCAGTGTCATTGCCGGTCCGGTAAAGACCCGCCGCTCGCCATCGGTGGCGATCGTCGCGGCATCGATGCCGTCGAGCGAGGTGCCGCTCATCAGTCCCAACACATGCCGCAGATTCGCTGATGCATTTGTGTTAGAGATCGCCGTCATGTCGACCACCGCCACCTACAGTTCTGCCTTTCTCGCCACTGCCGCCGAGCGCGGCTATATCCACCAATGCACCGACTTCGCGGCGCTGGACGAGCGCCTCGCGGCCGGTCCGCTGACCGCCTATGTCGGTTACGACTGCACCGCCGACAGCCTGCATATCGGCCATCTGATGTCGATCATGCTTCTGCGCCTCTTTCAGCAGACCGGCAACAAGCCGATCGTGCTGATCGGCGGTGGTACGACGCGGATCGGGGACCCTTCGTTTCGCGACGAGGCGCGCCCGCTGCTGACCGACGCGCAGATCGCCGACAACATCGCCGGCATCCGCCAGGTTTTCACGAAATACCTGACCTTTGGCGACGCGGCCGGCGACGCGGTGATGGTCAACAACGCCGATTGGCTCGACGAATTGCGCTACATCCCGCTATTGCGCGACATCGGCCGGCACTTCTCCGTCAACCGCATGCTCACTCAGGACAGCGTTAAAACGCGACTCGAGCGCGAGCAGGCGATGTCGTTTCTCGAATTCAATTACCCGATCCTGCAGGCCTACGATTTCGTCGAATTGTCGCGTCGCCTGGACTGCTCGATCCAGATGGGCGGGTCGGACCAGTGGGGCAACATCGTCGCCGGCGTGGACCTCGGGCGCCGCGTGGAAAGCCGCACCTTGTTCGGCCTGACGACGCCGCTGATTACCACGGCGTCCGGCGCCAAGATGGGAAAGAGCCTCGGCGGCGCCGTGTGGCTCAACGCCGACCGGCTCAGCCCTTACGAGTATTGGCAATTCTGGCGCAATACCGAGGACGCGGATATCGGCCGCTTCCTGCGCCTCTTTACCGAGATGCCGCTCGCCGAGATCGTCCGGCTGGAGCAGCTGCGCGACAGCGAGATCAATGAGGCCAAGAAACGTCTGGCAACCGAGGCAACGGCGCTCGCGCACGGCCGCGCTGCCGCGGAGGCGGCAGCCGAAACCGCTCGCGAGGTGTTTGAAGGCGGCGGCACGGGCGATGACCTGCCGCAGGTCGGGCTGCCGCGTGACCTGCTGGCAAAAGGCATCCCCGCTTTCGAGGCGTTTGCCCGGGCCGGCCTCGCCGCCTCCAACGGGGAGGCGCGCCGCCTCATCAAGGGCGGCGGCGCCCGCGTCAACGACGCGGTCGTCACGGCCGAAATGCAGCCGGTGTCGCTGGCCGATCTCGACCCGCAGGGCCGCATCAAGCTGAGCGCTGGCCGCAAGCGCCACGCGCTGTTGCGGCCGGAATAGTTGAGGCAACTCAGCCGAAGCCGGGCTCGGCGCGGTATTGATGCGGGGTCCAGGCGCCCCACCGTTCCTCGAACAAGGTGCGGTTGCGCGCCATCAGCTCGGCGGCTTTGGTGCCCATCGTGTCGAACGACACCGACAATTCATGATGCACGAACACATCATCGGCGATGACCAGGCGGTAGCCCGCTGATTTGGCGCGGCGGCAGTAATCGTCATCCTCGAAAAATCCGATGCCATACGCTTCCTCGAGCAGGCCCACCTTGTCGATCACGGCACGGCGGATCGCGACGCAGAAGAAGGCGAGGTTATCGACCTCCATGGTCTGGCGCAGGCGCGACCGCAGAAACGCCCGCGACGCGGCCTGCATCTCCGGCATCGAGTGATAGATGAGGCGGATCTTCTGCTCGTTGCCGATATTGTTGGTCAGCGGTCCGACCAGCCCGATCTGCGAGTCAAGCAGCATCGGGCGGATCAGGTCGCGCACCCAGCCGCGTGTGACATAGGTGTCGTTGTTCAGCAGGATGATGTACTCGCCCTGCGCCGCGCGAATGCCGATATTGTTGCCGGCGGCAAAGCCGAGATTGTCGTCATTGAAGATGACGCGCAGTCGCCTGTCATGTCGCGCCAGCGCCCGCAACCGGCTACGCGTTACATCGGTCGAGGCATTATCGACCACGATGATTTCGAGATTGGGATAGTCGCTCCACTCCCGCAGCGAGCGCAGACAGGCGGCGGTGTAATCCCAGTTGTTGTAGGTCAGCACCACCACCGACACCGCGGGGAAACTCGCATCGATCACCGCGGCGAGATGCTCGGCGCGATTAGCCCAGGTGTGCTCGCGCGCCCAGCCCTGCCGCAGCGCCCGCATGGCCGATGTGTCCTCGCGCAACGCCTGTTCGAGCCGTTCGACGAACGAACTGGGACTGTCGGCGATATAGGCGAGATCGGTGGCGCCGACCACTTCCGGCATTGCCGAGGCGACCACCGGTTTGCCCGCCGACATGTATTCGTAAAGCTTTACGGGGTTGGTGCAGCGCGTCAGCTCGACCAGCTTGAACGGGATCAGCGCGACGTCGAACTCGGCGAGCAGCGCCGGTAATTCCTGATACGGCTTCTCGCCGCAGAAGCTGACGTTGGCCAGCTTGGCGGCGCGCGCGATATCGCACCCGTCAGTGCGCCCGATCAGCCGGAATTCCCATTCCGGTTTGACACGGGCGGCATGCTCGATCCAACCGATGTTGAACCACTCGGCGATTGCGCCGAAATACCCGATGACCGGGCGCGACGCGACCGGCCGCTCCGAATATGCTTGGGCGAAAAACTCGACCTCGGCCGCGTTGCGGATCAGCGTTGCCGGGCGTTTCGGTGCGATATGCTCGACCAGCGGTTGCGACGCCGCGATCACGACATCAGACGATATCAGCATCGTCGCCTCGGCTGCCGCCAGTCCGCGCGGCGAGTTGTTGAATCCGGTGGCGAGATCGAGACAGTCGCACACCACCGTCGCGCCGGGGATGCCAAAGGCAACCTGATGCCAGGTGGGATATTCGACGATCACGACCGGAGCCCGAACGCCGAGGATCAGTAAGGCCTCGTCGAGTGCCTGCTGCAATTCGGCGACGGCCGCTTCGCTGAGCCCCTGATAGATGCTGTCGGCGGCGCCTTCAGCAAGCCGCAGGCGGACCTCGAACACACCGGGATACGGCGACTCGATGATGCGGAAGCGGCCGCGATCGTCGAGCACATCGAATACCAGCGAGATATAAAAGACCCGCGCCCCCGCATCGGCGAGGTTGCTCGCCAGATGCTGCGGCCGCTGTATGCGGAAATGCCAGTCGATGACCCCGAGCCAGATAATGTCGCGCGCGTCCTCTGGACGGCGCGTCGCCTCGGCGATCAGCGCGCCGTAGCGATCAGCCGGGGCCGACGTGGCCGGCAGGAGGGCGCCGTTCGGCAGCGGGCTGGCAGAGTGATTGAGGGAATGGTCGATGCCATTGCCGGCATGCGCCGCGTCGGCCGGAGCATGGCCATTGGTGGGTAAAAGGGCACGCTGGGTTTCGGATGGCGAGTAGCCAACCAGCGCCCGCAGCGCCTCCTGCGCCGGGCTCAGGCCGGGATCGAGACGGATCGCCGTCGCATAGGCGTCGGCCGCCTGCAGCCGCCGCGCCTGCAATTTCAACAGGTGCCCCAGCTGCAGATAGGTATCGGCCTCCAGCGGCTGCTGCGCCAGCGCGCTGCGGTAGGCCGCCTCGGCGCCGGGCAGATCGCCCTGCTCCTTCAGCGTATGCCCGAGCTGCACCCAGATTGCCGTCAATCTGGGGCGATGTTTCAGCACATGCTGATAGCTGCGCGCCGCCGCCAACCAGTTTTTATCGTCGCGTGCGTGATCGCCCAGATCGAGCAGAACCGCGATGGCCGCGTCGATTTCTGACTCCGCTTCGCGCAGCGACGGATCGTGCCGCAAGGCTGCGGCGTAGGCGTCCGTGGCCTCGTCCCAGCGCCGCCGGAGTTTCAGCAGATGTCCGAGCTGCAGGTGTGTATCCGCGACCGAGTCATCGACCGCCAGAGCGCGCCGGTAGGCGCTTTCGGCGCCGATATAGTCACCGCCCGCCTTGAGCATATGGCCAAGCTGTACCCAGATCGGCAGCAATTCCGGTGATTGCTGCAGCGCGCGGCGGTAATGGCGCCGGGCGCGGGCCCAGTCGCCGGCGCGGGCGCAGCGATCGCCGGCACGCACGGCCGCTCCAACACCCTGGCCGGGCAGTATGCGGATCAGCCGGCTCAGCCATCCCTGCTCGCGCGCTGCCAGCCTTTCCCGTGCCTCGGCGGTTATTTTCTCCTGCAGCTTGCGGCCTTGCTCTTGCGCCAGCACGGTGCCGCGCAACTCGCTGGTTTCGCGCTTCTGCGCCTCCAGCAGGGCGCCGCGTTCTTCAACCAGGCGTTCGGCGGTTGCCAGCGCGTTATGAAGCTGCGCCACTTCAGTGGTCCGCTCGTTCAACTGACGCGCGTGTTCCACGCTGATCTCGCCCGCCGCCGCGACGGCGGCTCGCAACTCGGCGATCTGGTCGTGGACGGCTTCGGCGGCGGCAAACTGGGCGGCGTTCCGTTGACGGGCAAGATCGGCGGCGACCAGCGTTTGCTTGTCGAGCTCGGCGGCCAGGGCGCGTTCGCGCGCCGCACTCGCCTCCAACTGCAAGCGGCCTGCGGCAAGCTCCTGTTCGGCGCGGTCTATCGCGTTCCGTTGCACGGCGATCTCCGCGTGCAGCGCCGCGGCATCGTGTTCAGCCATCGCGGCTTGCCCGAAGCGGCTGGTCAGCAAATGCGCGTTGCGGGTGACATCGATATAAAGCGTATGTTGCGGCGCCGGGAGCGGCGACCCCGACGCGACGCCGACCAGATATGGCGCCCGCGGCAGCCCCGCCGCGGCATCGATATAAGCCTCGCTGCGGCGATCGAAGGTAACGATACCCGCGCTCGCGCCTTCCACGGTCAACGCCGATCCGATCAGGGCCCGCTGGCTATAAAACACGGTGTGCGGGAAGGCGCCGGCCAGGGTGCTCTTGAACTCGGCCGCGGTCAGTTCCCGGATATGGAACGGGTTCACATCGCTGCCGGTCGGCGAGTACACCTCGCTATCCGGGGAGCTGATGATGAGGAGGCCGTGCGGGCGCAGAATGCGGCGGATCTCCGCAAGGAACTCGTGGTGTTCGTAGAGGTGTTCGAGGGTTTCGAACGACACCACGACGTCGGCCGAGCCGCTCGCCAGCGGTATCGCGCGCGCGTCGCCGCAGATGAAGCGCAGATTGGCCTTGCGATACGCCGCTGCGGCGTGCGCCGCGGTGTCGGAAGATACCTCCACGCCGGTAACCCGGGTCGCGACCTGAGCAAGGAGCGTCGAGCCGTAACCCTCGCCCGAGGCGACGTCGACGACATCCTTGCCGCGACAGAACATCCGGGCGAAGCAATAGCGGTGGAGGTGTTCGTATTCGATCTGGCCGGTCGCGTCGGAGGTCATCCGCTCGCCGGTGAACGGCATCGCGACGGTGGGTTGCTCTACGGCGTATATCTCACCCATTGGCCAGTCCGACCCTAAGCAAGGGTCCGCTTCTCCTGTCGCGTGCGGCGGTGTGCGCCGGTTCAGCGTCGCGGCCGGTATATACCGAAAAATGTCTCGGGCCGCAGTCGGCCGGTTGCGAGATGGTAGCGATCGAGTTCCCATACCCAATTTACGATTGCCTTGTCGAGCGGCGAGGCAAGATCGTAGTTCGGCCCGTACATGGTATCGAAAAAGCGCCGGCAGAGGCTGAAATACGGCACGTACTGCACGGCGACAAAGCGCTCGTCGATAATCGGGAGGATGTCTTCCGACCGGGCACATTCCATGCCGCTGGCGCTGGTGTCGGCCTCCCAGATCTCGTCGTCTATCAACGGAGCGCGATATGCGGTGTGGTTGAGGCGATAGCGAGCGGGCAGCATCTTCCAGATATTCGCCACAACCTGCCGAGTCTCAGGCCACATCAGATAGCCATTCCGCGTCACAACATCGACTGTCAGAAAAACGCCGTCCGCTGTGAGCGCACGGCTGATCTGGGCGGCCAGATGCTCCAGTTCGATCACGTGATGCAGCGAGGCGTGGCACAACACCACATCGAAGGCCGCCGCCGGGAGCGCCAGGGTGTTGAGGTCGGCGGCTTCAAACAGGAGTTGCAGCCCCAGCGTCGCGGCACGCTCCTGCCCGAGATGAAGCAGTTCGGTGTTGATATCGAGGCATAGCCCCGAGGCCGCGGGTGCATTGCGAATCGCCTCGATCTCGATACCGCCCGGACCGGAGCCAAGCGACAGCAGCCGTAAACCGGGGCGGCGCCGCAATGCATCGATCAGGTGCCCCAGCACATCGTTGCCGGTAGCCTGGCGGACCGCCTCGGCGGCGCGTGCCTCGACCCAGTTCCACGCGGTCGGGACCGGTTGCATCAGCGTTTCGCGGGCCGCCTCGCTCTCGTAAATCTGGCCGTAATGCTCGATCTCTTCCCGCAGATGCGCTTCGTACGCGGCGGAACCTGGGGTGAGGAATTCGGCGGAATGTTCGGCTGTCATGGCAGGACCTGGAGGAACCGACGAGCGTGCCGCGTCCCCCGCGCGCCGTGTGGCAAGCAACGAGGGCCACGATGGGCGAGGGATAACACAAAAACGGCGCCTGCTCTGAGAACAGGCGCCGTTATCTCTGGGGCCGCGCCGCGGCAGCCCCTGATCCTTGAGGCTAGGGCTTGAACATGCCCTGGTTCAGAGCGCCGGTGTAGCCGAAGAGGGTCATCTGTGTGCCATCCGGCAGGGTGATGACGGTGCTGTTTGTGTTCTGGACAGAGACGATCTTGGCACTTGCGATGATGCCGGTCGTCTGGGTCGGCGTTTCATTCTGGTAGAAGATGCTGTCCGTGGTGCTGTTGAAATTGGTGACCGTGACCTGCGCCGTCGAGCCTGCCGCGCCCCGGGTTGATGCACCCTGACCCTGAACCGTGCTGCCCGAGTAGGTAACGGCAGTGACGGAATCGTTGGTGCCGAACTGCACCGCGGCGCCCGCGACCGAGGTCGAGTGGTCCCACAGATGGGTCCCCGAGACCGTTGCGTTGGCGCCGCCGACGCTGCCGACGCCAATACGATCGCCGCCGCCGGCCTCGACAAAATCGCCAAACACGGTCGGTGCCGCGCCGGCGCCCGCAACGGTCGTCCCGTTGTTACCGGCCATGACCGTATCGTTGACGATGGCGTATTGAGTGCTGCCGCCGAGGCTGCTTTGCGTAGAGAAGGCGTTGATCACATTGATGACGCCGACTGTCGCGTTGCCGCTGCCCAGCACTGTGGCCGGGCTGGTGGCAGTCGATCCGATCAGATTGATCAGATCGCCGCCGCTCTGCGAGCCGCCGCCAGGAGCGGCGAGGCTGCTTGCGCCGATACCGTACACCAGGTTGCTGGCGCCGTTCGCAATGATCGTATCGCCGGCCTGTCCGGTGATGGTGGGTGCGGTGCCGACAATGGTCGCCCCCCCGGTGGTGCCCAGCGTTATGCTGTCGGAGCCGACACTGGCAATCACGTTCGAGTTGCCGCCGCCCAGGGTTATCTTGTCGTTAAGGGCGGTGGTGATGTTTTCGGCGCCGCTATTGCCGGTCAGATTGATCGAGTCACCGACGCCACCTGTCATAGTGATGCTGGCCGTCGTATTCGCTTGCGACACGATGGTGTCGTTGGCACCCGGGGTGACGCCGCCACCCCCGATCACGACCCCGCCTGCGGCGCCGCTTACAGTGCCGATGACGATCTGCATGCCGCCCGCGCTGTCGACAATGCTGGTGACCGAACCGCTTTGGGCGCCGCTGATGATGGAGTCGGTCGCGGCGCCGACGATCAGGTCGTTGCCGGCACCGGCCGTGATCGTATCGCCCGCGGCACCCGTCACGACATCCGCGCCGGTATTGCCGGAGAGATTGATCGAATCGTTCTTCGCGCCGGTGATCTGCACGGTAGCGGTCCCAGCCTGCGCCGTGATCGTATCGGCACCGCCCGCGCTGGTGGCACCACCGGCCCCGATGATGCCGGTGCCGCCTGTGCCCACGACGATCCGCATGCTGCCGGCGGCATCGACCACGCCCCAGGAGCCGCCAGCGCCCCCGACGATCGAGTCGCCCGAAGCGCCGGTGATGATGTTGGTGCCGCTGCCGGCGATGATTGTGTCACCGCCGCTGGCCCCGGTGATGGTATTGTTGCCGCTGTCGCCGGTCAGATTGATAAGGTCGTTGGGAGCGCCGGTAATCGCGCTGTTGGCGGCGCTGCCGCCTCCGATGATCGTCGAACCGGTGGCGCTGCTGATCGTGTAATTGCCGGCGGGGTTCAGCGTCAGATTGGAGTTGGAACCCAGAACGATATTGCCGGTGGCCCCGGTAGAGGCCGAGGCGGCGAGGATCGTGTCACCCGAGCCGCCGAAAATAATAAATCCGGTGCCGGACCCTTGGGTGATCGTCTCCGGGCCGACAAGTCCATTCAGCACCTGGCCGCTGCCCGAGCCGCCGACCAGCGAGTCGGTGCTCGCGCCGATAATCGTCTCGTTCGCGGCACCCGTGCCGCTGCCGGCGGTCAGCTTTTCTCCACCCGGGGTGACGTCCTGCATCGAGATCGCGCCGCTCAGTATCTGCTCGGTCGAGCTGATCGTGCCGGCCTGCACTTCGGTGTTCGACAGCGGGAACGAGGTCGTTGGCGCCTGGGCGCCTTGGACGAAGGCGGCAGCCTGAAATCCGCTGCCCGCCGTTCCCGGCGTCGAGGTGAAGATTTCGATATTGAAGGCACCCGCGACGGTTGTCGCTCCGGTGCCGTCGGGGGTTAGAACGAGATTGATGTTAGACGGGCTGGCGCCGGGCGCCAGAAATTGCAGATAGGAGCCGGTTACTGACGCCATTTATTCCCCCGCACAACGATCCCCGAGCGCTCGCAGCAGCGCTGATGCGCAAAATTTTATCGTTACCTGCCGACCCTGTCTCGCCTCAAATGGCGGCGAGTTGTTTCAATTTGATACAGAAATCGCCGGCGACGATGGTGGCGGAAAACCAACAGGCTATGAACCCGCCCGCGCCTGCATGGGCTGGTTTTCCGGCAGCGGTTGGGGCCCGCGCAGCGCCGATAATTTTGCCTGAGCCCCAGCGTTCCCCTGCGAAGCGGCCTTTTCGTACCAGTCACGCGCGAGGCTCTGATCGGCCGTGACGCCGATGCCCATGGCATAGGCATCACCCAGCGCGATCTGCGCCTCCGGCATGCCCTGTTCAGCCGCGCGGGCGTACCACTGAACCGATTGCTCGATATCGCGGGTAACACCCTCTCCGCGGAACAGCATCACCGCGACATTGTATTGCGCCGTGCGATCGCCCTGCTCGGCGGCCAGCCGGTACCACTCGGTGCCTGCCGCGAGATCGCGCGGGACGCCGTCTCCCACGCAACACATCACACCGAGCTGGAACTGGGCGCCGGGGTGTCCAGCCTCGGCCGCGCGGCGAAACCAGGCGGCCGCCGACTCTGCGTCACGCGGTGCCCAGCTCCCCGCGAGATAATGTTGAGCAACAATCAGCTGCGCCGCGACGAGCCCGCTCTCCGCTGCCCCGTGATAGCAGCGTATGGCTTCGGCGCGGCGGGCGGCAACGGGCGTCTCCCAACACAGATGCCCCAGCTGCAACAAGGCCGGCGCGTGGCCTCGCTGCGCGGCGCTGCGAAGCAACCGTTCCGCCATGGCCGTGTCGCGCACGACGCCGTCGCCGCGCAGATACAGCGTCGCCAATAGTGTTTCCGCTTCGGGATCCCCCCCGGCTACGGCTCGACCAAGCCAGCTCACCGCAAGTTCGACATTGCGTCCGGAATCCTCGCCGCTGAGATAGAGCTGCGCCAGTTTGGTCTGCGCCGCCGGCATTCCCTGCTCGGCGGCGCGCGCGTACCATTTCCCGGCCCTGGCCGGGTCGCGCTCGACGCCGGTGCCGTTCATGCAGAACACCGCCAGGTTGAACTGCGCCGTTGGCAGCCCCTGTTCGGCAGCCTTCTCGAACCATTTGGCCGCGTCGTCGAGACGCTTTGGCACTCCTTCGCCGCGAGCGAACAACGCGCCGAGCTCAAACTGCGCATCGCGATCCCCTGCATCGGCGGCGGCACGGTACCACAACGCCGCTTCGACCTGACTCGGCGCCGCGACGCGGTCTTCCATATGCCAGCGTGCCAGCAGGAGCATCGCCGGGGCATAGCCCTGCCGCGCGGCTTGCCGCAGATGCGTTTCGGCGAGTCCCAGGCTTTGCGGCACGCCATTGCCCTCGACGCGGTGCAAGGCCAGATGGAACCGGGCCCGAGGATTGCCTTGATCGGCGGCCTGCTGAAAGAGCAGGGCGGCGCGCGCCGCGTTCGGCACGACGCCCTGGCCGTTGTCGAACATCAGCGCCAAAGCCACCTGAGCGTCGACATTTCCTCTGGCGGCGGCCTTTTCGTACCACGCCGCGGCGAGCGGCAGGTCGATCTCTACGCCAAAGCCATTGGCGTAGATGACACCCAGGCCCAGTTCCGCCGCGCCGTTGCCCTGTTCGGCGGCGACCTCGTACCAGCGACGCGCCTCGGCGTAATCGATTTCAGTTCCGAGGCCGCGGGCATACAGCAGCGCGAGATCGGCCTGCGCCTGCGGCAGCCCCTGCTCGGCCGCGGCGCGGCACCAGCGCAATGCTTCGGCGTGATCGGGCTCGACCTGGAGCCCATTGGGAAACAGCAGGCCCAGGTTGCTCTCGGCGCTGTCTCTGTCAGCAAGCTGAGCGTGCTGGTACCACGCCGCAAACCCCGCGTCGGCGTGGCCGCCATGCAGATAGATCAGGCCGAGCTGGTGCTGTGCCTCGGGATGACCGCGATCGGCGGCGCGCCTGAACCACGCAAGTGCATCGCCCAGACTGCGGATAAGGCCTTCGCCGCGCGCATAGGCGAGGCCAAGGCGGAATTCGGCCTCCGGATTACCGTGCTCGGCCGAGCGCCGGAATTCACGCGCCGCCGTGGCGAAGTCACCCTGGGCGGCGGCGAGCAGGCCAGCGCGCACGCCGCGGTCCTCGGTGCGGTTGCGCGCGGAACGAAAGCGCGAGACCAAATCAGGGCTCACGCATTGCCTCGTTCATGCCGCGCAATGCGCCGTTGACGATGTACATCATCAGCGAGCGTGTTCCGATATGCACGTCCGCGGTCAGGGTCATGCCGGGGATCAACCGGAAGCCTTCGGGCACATTGCGCAGATCAACATTGGTTAAGGCGACACGGACTTTGTAATAAGGCTCGACGGCGGAGTTGGTATCTTCGTTTGTCGTGAATGCGCCCTCGCTGATCCAGCGCACGGTGCCGTCGACCATACCGTGTTCGACATAGTTGAACGCGTCGAGCTTGACCTTGACGGGGTCACCGGGACGAATGAACCCGATATCGCGGCTGAGGACGTGAACTTCGGCTTCGATCGGCGAGTTCAGCGGTGCCAGATAGAGCAGCGGATCCCCTTCCTTGAGGACCGAGCCGACCGACAACTTGGCCATCCGCAAGACCACCGAATCCTCGTTTGCCGTCAGGCGCACGAGGTCTTTGTGTTTGGTCGCCTTTTCAAGTTGTTGCAATGCGGCGTCCCGCTGATTGCGCGCGGTTACCAGTTCCTGGCTGGTTTGTGCCAGCCATTGCTGGGTGAAGGCGTCGCGGGTCGCGACCGCCGCCTCAAGCTGATGCTGGCTCTCAAGCAGACTGTTGTTGTCGTATTCGAGGTTGCGCAGCAATTCGGTCTTCTGGTCGGTCGCGGCAAGCAGGTTCAGCCGGCTGCCGACTTGGGCTGCCGCAAGGGTGGCGCGCATGTCCTCGACCTCTTTGGCGAGTCTGGCGCGATCGGCATAGCGGCTCTTGTTCTGCTGCAGCTTGGCGATGGTCGCGCTGTACTGGGCGATCTGCTCGTTATACGAACGGACCTGATCGGCGACCTGCCCCTTGCGCTGCGCGTAATAGGATTTTTGCAGCTGCGCGTAGCGATCCGCGACCTCGTCAGCCGTCAGCTGCGGATCATACGGTTTGCCCGCCAGTTCCGCCTCGCAGCGGGCGATTTGCGCATCGAGGCTGGCGACCTGCGTCTTGAGCGCGCTGACATCGGCGGTCACGAAGGTTGGATCAAGCGTCGCCAGAACATCCCCGGCCTTGACCCGCTGGCCGTCATGCACCTCGATCGTCTTGATCAGCGAGGGGTCGAGCGCCTGCACGACCTCGGTCGCCTGGGTGGTTACCACCTGCCCCGAGGTGCTCGTCACCACCCGATCGAGCCGCGTCACCATCGACAGCACGAGCAGCGTGACGAGAAAGACGCCCAGGACATAGACGGTCGCGCGCACGCCCGCGGGTTCGGGCGCCTCGATGATCTCGGCGGTCTCCGATTGGAAGCGGCGGACGACCTGGTTCGCCTCGTACTTACTGGGCAGCGTCTTGGCGGAGCGGAATGACTTCATGCGGTACGGGCCTGTTTTGCAGATGACGATGCTGCAGATGCCACAACCCGGCATAGATGTCGCAACGCTGCAGCAATTGTTCGTGCGAGCCGATGTCGTAGACGGAGCCGCGCTCAAGGACGCAAATCGAATCGGCCGCCACCAGCGCGGACAGCCGGTGCGAGATGATGATCAAGGTGCGGCCCTGGGCAATCCGCATCAGGTTGGCGTTGACGATTGCCTCGCTGTCGGCGTCCAGCGCACTAGTGGCTTCATCGAGCATCAGGATGCGAGGGTTGCCCATCAGCGCGCGAGCGATCGCCAGGCGCTGACGCTGACCGCCCGACAGATTGGTCGAGCCTTCCTGGATGTACGTCTCATAACCAGCCGGCAGGCGCTCGATGAACTCCTCGGCGCCGGCGAGGCGCGCGGCCTCGACCACCTCCTCAAAGGTCGCATCGGGCTTAGTCGCCGCGATGGTGTCCCGGATCGTGCCGCGGAACAGAAAATTCTCCTGCAATACGACACCGAGGCTTGAGCGCAGGTGATCGACATCGATCTCGCGCAGATCGTTGCCGTCGATCTTGATCAGGCCCTGGTAGTTGCTGTGCAGCGCCTGCAATAGCCGGGTAACGGTGGTTTTGCCGGAACCGCTGCGCCCCACGATCCCAAAGATGCTGCCTTCGGGAATGGTGAATGAGATGCGGTCGAGCGCTGGCGCGATCGAGCCGGGATAGCGGAACATGACCTCGTTGAATTCGATCCGCCCGACAAACGGGGTGCGGATACCCCGACCCGAGCGGCCTTCTTCCGGGGGCGCGTTGGCGATCTTCGACAGCGCGTTCACGGCGGTGCGCGCCTCGTCGATCTGCACGATGCCCTGCGCCGCCTGCACCACCGGCATCGTGACGCGCTGGGTCATGATCATGAAGGCGAAGATGGCGCCGAGATACATCGTGTCGTGATTGACCAGCGCGAGATACACCGCGACGGCAATGACGCCGTTGGTCATCAACACCTGCATCGGATGCACCACGGTTTGCACCCAGTTCGACGTGCAGCCCTCGTCAAAGCGAGCCTCGGCGACCCGCGCCACATGGACGTCCCATTCGTGGCGCTGACGGGCGTCGAGGGCCAGCGACTTGATCGCGCGGATGCCGTGCACGGCCTCGACGAGATGGGTGCCGCGCGCGGTTTCGGCCGCAACGGCCCTGCCGACCTTTCTGCGGATTGTCGGCAGCATCACCACCAGCCAGATGCAGATCAGCAGGCAGAGAGCCAGCACAAAGGCTGTCATGATCGTGCTGAACATGAACATGATCGGCAGAAAAATAACCAGCACGAACGAGTCGAGCAGGGTGCCGAACAACTGCCCCGTCAGAAAGGACCGCACCCGATAGAACTCATACATGTCATGGATGATTTCGCCGGTCGGGGTGCGCTCGAAGAAATCGATCGGCAGGTTCAGCATCTTGTTGAACAGATGCGTCCAGGCCTTCGCATCGACCCGTGCGGTGACGAAGTTGACGAGATAGCGTCTGAGATGGCCGAAGATCGTCTCGAAAACCAGCAGCACGAGAAACGCCACGCCGATCATCGTGAACGTACTCATGCTGCCGTAATACATGACGCGGTCGACCATCACGCGCCAATACATCACCGGCGCGATGGCAAGCACGCCCAGTAGCACCGCGCAAATTGTCAGGTCGCGCACCACGCGCTTGTCACGCAGCAATTGCCCGGCCAGCCAGCCGATGCCAAACGGGCGATCTTCGTCGCGCAGGCGGTAATCGCGCTTGACCAGGATGACGTCGCCATCCCATACCGCCGTAAACCGCGCCTCGTCGAGAACCAGCGGGGCTTCCTCGGTGCTGTTGGGGTCGCGCAAGACAATGACGGGCGGCCAGCCCGGCAACTTGGCCTCCGTGCGCTGCAACACCATTGCCGCGCCGTTGCGGAGCATAATGATCGCGGGCAGCGCCGTGCCCATGTTGAACAGATCTTCCCAGCGCAGACGTGTCGCCTGCGCGCGCAATCCGGCCGCGACAGCGATCTTGAGGGTTTCCGGCACGCTGGCATCGCCACCGCGCAATTGATGATCGCGGATCAGCTGTTCGACCGATAAGTGAACGCCGCGATGTCGCGCGACAATGACCAGGCTGCCGAGCAGCGATCCAGTCGCCGATTTCGGCTCCTGGAACGCCTCTACAGGCGCGTTTTCGTTCAGGATCAAGGTCACGGCCTATCCTACCCTTCTCATCGCGGGTGGCGCGTTTGATGGCCCCGCGCACCAGCGGGCGGGCACGCACTCACGCAGAGCGTGCCGTTAATAGCGGTCCCGGGCTATCCATCGCAATCGGAGCGATAAACTCGACATCCGCAATGAACATGTAGCCGCGGCGGAATTCGGTCTTGATGACGCCTTGGGCGGGGCCGCCGCCGAGCGACGCGATCTTCTTGCGCAGCCGGGTAACGATAACGTCAACCGCTCGATCGCTGTTCGGCCGGTGCGGGCCATAAAGCATCTCGGCCAAATCCTCGCGCGTGCAGAGCCGACGCGGGTTATTGACAAAGTGAATGAGCACGCGATTTTCCGATGTCGTCAACTTGACGCTCGCACCATCGCCCCCGCGCAGCCGGTTATAGCTGGGCTCCAGCGTCAGACCCGCGAACAAAGCGGGTTGCGTCTGCTGTGGCTCGGATCGGCTGGCACCGGCCGCCATCGACAGCTGAATAATCTTCTGCACCGTCGCGTTCAGCTGCATGATATCGATCGGCGCCTGCATGCATTCCGCCGCGCCGGCCAAACGGTATTCGCGCAGCTGCACATCGTCGGCGCGGCACACTACGACGATCGGGACGACGCTTTGCCCGCGGATTTTGACAATCGCCGCGACGCCGGTGTCAGTAGGCTCGGTCAGATCGAGGACAATGACGTCAGGATTGTGTTGCCGCAGTATGGCAAAGAAGTTCGCTTCGATTGTATAGCCGCACGGTTCGCTGACGCTGCCCGCATCGACGGCGCCCGGAATCGACAAATCCGCACGCGCCACAACGATTGTCGATGCTCCCATCGCTCCCTGTCTATGAAATTGGCCGGAACGCCAGCGGCGAACCCCATGCCCAAACTACAGGCACAGGGCCGCTGAAGCAAGCTTCGGCAGTAACAGCCTTATGACTTTCCACGCTCTTCAAATCAGCTTCAGTTATCGCGTAGTACGAGTGAATAGTCACAGCTTATTTCGCCTATTCTGATGCCCCCATCATGCATCGATTATCTTTCAATTTTCTTAACACGATGGAAGGTACGACCATTTGTACACCACGCGCTTGCGATAGCGATAATCGGTTCTCGCTATCGTCACCACTGATATCAACAGCGGCGGCGCCCCGGAATGAAATTCGGCCGAGCGCTGTCGCGCAGCTTCTGAACGCGCCTTTAGGATGATACGTAAAAGCCGCTCGTTCAACGTAAAGATGACGGAGCCGCTTTGCCGATCAACCTTACTGGCTGTCACACAAACGCAGTATATTTACCGGGTGAGACCGGGCAAATATCCGCCGATTGGTCTGGGATTTGCGGGTGGCGTTGCGGCTGTGACGCGGCCCTTCCCGTCAAACGGCTGTGGAGGTGGTTTTATGCCGACGGTTGAGCGCTTCGCGGCGGGGAATTATCGGTTTCTCACCCATCAGTTCCAGTATTCCGGTGGCGTCGTGGCAGAACCTGGCTATCGCATCGAGCGTGCACGGTTCGTACGACCCATCCCGCTCAGCGAAGGGTTCGACGCGATCGAGGCGCATCTCAGCCGAATCGGCCGGCCGCCGACCGCGATGTGCGCCTGTGAGTTGCGCTCGCCGGGCCAGTTCACCGATGCCGGCTTCATCGCCTTCAACCGGCAATATGTACAGCGGCTCGAGGCGTGGGGCACGTTTCGCGACGATGTCAATCCGGTGGCGCGGTCCAACGTGTGTCCCGAGGTCGATCCGCCCGCCACCCCGTGCTTCTATGCGTTCAGCTACACGGTTCCGGGCGATGAGCCCGGCGGCAAGAGCTTTGTCATCGCCGGCAGCGGCGAGGCGGGAGAGGGTTCCGGGGATTACGCCAGCCGCATCATCCGCCCCGGCGACACCTCGGCCGGGGGGATGCGTGACAAGGCCCGCTTTGTGCTGGGGGCCATGGAACAGCGTATGGCGCCGTTCGGGCTGGGCTGGGCGGATGTCACGGTGACGCAGCTGTATACGATCTTCGAGGTGCATGGGCTGATCGCCGACGAATTCGTAAAGCGCGGCGCGGCGGCTGGCGGCATCACCTGGCACTACACCCGCCCGCCGGTGCAGGGGCTCGATTTTGAGGTCGACGTCCGCGGTTTCGTGCGCGAGCTGATACTCTAAGTCAGCGGCGTATTAGCTGTCCTTGGTCAGCCAAACGTCTTGCCGCCGACGCGGCCGGCATAGGCATCCTCCCAGTTGCGCCCGTCGAAAAACCGCTCGGGCTTCAACGCGACGACATCGATGCCATCGAGGCAGCGCGCGTTGACGTCAATCTTGTCGGGATCGGAGCGCGGTACGTAAAACGGGTGCATCCCGCAATGTTGGCAGAAACTGTGCTTCGCGGTGCCGGTGTTGAACTGGTAGGTCGCGAGCGCGTCCTGGCCGCTGAGCAGCTCGAAATCCTGCGGCTCGACGATCAGGTGCAGGATGCCCTTCTTGGTGCAGACGGAGCAGTTGCACTCGCCGACGGTCGCCAGATCGGCCTTGATGCGGAACCGCACCGCGCCGCAGTGACAGCTGCCCTCATAACTTTGCAACATGGGTCTTGCCTCCGGATCAGCCTGGCGAACCTAGCCGATAATTCCGGAGGCGAGAACCCGCGGCCCCAGGAAGGTCTACTGGGCCGCTTCCTGCGCCCGGCTGGCAATGACTTTCTCGGCCGGCCGTCCGGTAAGTTCGGCCATATGGTCGAATTTCCGCGCAAAGCTGCCAATGCCCAGCGTCAGCGAACGCAGTTCGACAATCAGATCGTGCAATTCGCTGCGCGGCAGGTGGGCGCGCACCACGTCCCAGCCGTTCCAGCCCTCTTTGCCATCATAGCCGAGGATCTGGCCGCGACGGCCTGAGACCAGCCGCTGCACCCGCGCGGTAAATCCGTTCGGCACGGATATTTCAACAAAATCGATTGGCTCGAGCAGGATCGGGTCACATTTCGGCAGGGCTTCCTGCATCGCCTGACGGCCGGCTGTCTTAAACGCCATGTCGGAGCTATCGACGGCGTGGAACTGCCCGGTCAGCAGAGTGACCGACAGATCGACCACCGGGAAGCCGAGCGGGCCGTGCGCCAACGACTCGCCGACTCCTTCTTCCACCGCCGGGATGTAGTTGCGCGGGATGGCGCCGCCGACCACGCTTTCGGTAAAGGTGAAGCCCGAGCCGCGCGGCAGCGATTTGACGTCGACGGTGATGTCGGCGAACTGGCCGTGCCCGCCGCTCTGCCGCTTGAAGCGCGAATGCTGCTGCGTGCCGCGCCTGATCGTCTCCTTGTAAGGCACCGTCGCGTGGTGCCCCACTACCGCGAGGTTGTGGCGGTTGCGCATGCGGTCGATCGCGATCTGGATGTGCACGTCGCCCTGGCCCCACAGCACCATCTCGCGCAATTCGGCGTTGTGCTCCAATTCGAGGGTAGGGTCTTCGTCGATCAGTTTGGCGATCGAGCCGCTCAGCTTGACGTCGTCGCCGCGCTTCTCGGCATGGATCGCCAGCCCATAAACCGGTTGCGGCTTCTCGGGCTGCGGCAGCTGTGCTCCCTTGCCGGAGGGCGTCAGCGTCGTACCCGTAGCGATGTCTTCCATGCGGGTGAAACCGACCACCTCGCCCGATTGGGCCGCGGCGGCCTTTTCATGCTGCGCCCCCATCATCCTGACGACGCCCGCTACCCGCGTGCCGTTAAGCACCGCGCCTTCCGCGATGGGCCCGCGCCATACCCGCACCAGCGACAGCTTGCCGGTATGCGGCAGGTGGTAGGTCTTGAAGACCTGCGCCATCGGCTCCCCGGCGGCATCGATGCCGAGCCGCTCGGCGGTTTCCGACGCTGGCGGCGTCTCGTGTCGCAGGGCTTTCCATAGCCGCCGCACGCCGTGGTCCTGGCCGGCCGCGCCGACAAATACGGGCACGATCAGGTTGTGGTGCAGATCCTGCGTCAGGTGCTTGTAGATGTCCTCTTTCGAGGGCTGGATGTCCTCCAGCAACTGCTCCAGCAGGGCGTCGTCGAAATCGGCGAGCTTCTCGACCATACTGCTGCGCGTCTCGCCCTCGCGGTCCCAGAAATCTTCCGGCAGGGGGATCAGGTCGGAGGCCTGCCCCGGGCGATAGTGATAGGCCCGCTCGCTGACCAGATCGACATAGCCGGTGATCTCGGATTCCTTGTCGCGCAAGGGCACCTGGCGCAATACCAGCGGCCGTTCGGAAACCGATTGCAATGCCGCCAATACGTCGCGCACCCGCGCGCTGGCGGTGTCGAGCTTGTTGATGAACAGCATGTGCGGAATGTCGTGGCGCGCCAGAAAATGGAGGAGCGGACTGACCGTGATGGCGCGCTCGACTTCCGGCTCGCACACCACGACGACGACATCGGCGACCAGCATCGCCTGCTGCGCCTCGTAGAGCAATTCGACCGAACCGGGGCAGTCGAGAATGGTCCAGGGATCCTCGAGATATCTGGCATGAGCGACGTTTATTTCCGTCGACATCTGCCGGGCCCGGGCCTCGGCGGCATGGTCACCGACCGTGTTGCCGTCGCGGATGCTGCCGCGCCGATTGGTGCTGCCGCTGTCGTATAAAAGAGCTTCGAGCAGGGTCGTCTTGCCGGACAGATAGGGACCGACCAAGGCGACACAGCGAGGGGCGCTAGGCATCGGGTTCCTCCACTCTGCGGCCGCGTTGAGCCGCGCACCGGTTTATTGCAGGATCGTGGCGCTGTGCTCCGATCCAGGCAATCGGAATCTGGCGCCGCGCCGCCAGTCCTTCCAGTGGCGCGCGAATGAGATTGCGAGGGACCCGCTTAAGGCGCAGCCTGAGTCATGCGCCGCGATAAGCTGGCCAGACCTTGGGAGGACACAGCCATGAGCGACAAAACAGCCGAATTCAAATTTCTCGACGGCATCAAGGTCGTCGATTTCACGCAATTCGAGGCCGGCACGACCTGCACCGAGGTACTCGCGTGGTTTGGCGCCGAGGTGGTCAAGATTGAAAACCCCGGTCGCGGTGATCCCGGCCGCCGGCTGCGCCCCGGCAAGCCCGATAACGACCCCTGGTATTTCTATCAGTTCAACGTCAACAAGAAGTCGATCGCGATCAATCTCAAGTCTGCGAAGGGACTGGAGATCGTCAAAGACATGATCAGGCAGGCCGATATCGTCGCCGAGAACATGGCGCCCGGCACGATCGACCGCCTCGGCCTCTCCTATGACGAGGTCAAGAAGATCAACCCGCGCATCATCTACTGCCAGATCAAGGGGTTCGCGAGCGGCAGCCCGCACGAGAAGGGCCTCGCCTTCGACATGATCGCGCAGGCCGCGGGTGGACCGATCAGCGTCACCGGCGAACCCGACCGGCCGCCGGTCAAGCCGGGCCTCAGCTTTGGCGATACCGGCACCGGCATGCTGATGGCGGCGACGATCCTCGGCGCTCTGCATGAGCGCAACCGCACTGGCGTCGGGCGGCGCCTTGAAGTGGCGATGCAGGACGCAATGGTCCACTACATGCGCACCTGCTTTGCAACGACCGCGCGCACAGGCAAGGCGGCACGGCGCAACGGCGCCCGCTCCAGCGCCGGCAACAACGCGCCCTCGGGGCTGTACCCGGCAAAGGGCGGCGGCCCCAATGATTACGTTTACCTGACCACCAGCCGGGCCAACCCCGAGCACTGGTCGCGCCTGATGAAGCTGGTCGGCCGCGAAGACCTGATCAACGAGCCGCGTTTCGCCACCGGCGACGAACGCTACCAGCACCAGGCCGAGCTCGACGCGATCATCAGCGAGTGGACCTCGCAGCATGAGAAACGCGAGGCGATGGAAAAGCTGATCGCGATTGGCGTGCCGGCCGGCGCGGTGTTCGACACGATGGAGTTGTGGAACGAGGCGAGCTTTGAGGAGCGCGGCTTTATGCAGACCGTCCATCATCACAACGGCGACTACAAGATGGCGAGCTGGCCGGTGCGGGTCGA
>JAFAYW010000111.1 GCA_019240125.1 Alphaproteobacteria bacterium | reverse complement strand
GTCGGGCCTGGAGCTGGCGGCGCGCACCACCGATGTCGTGTTTTCGGTGGTGCAGGAATTGGCCAGCGCCAAGAAGGCCTATGCCGATCTGAAAGGCCGCATGGCGAAATACGGCCGCGCGCCCAATGAGATCGCCGTGTTGCCGGGCATGATGCCGATCATCGGCCAGAGCAACACCGAGGCGCGCGAAAAGCTCGCCCAACTGCAGAGCTTCCTGACCCCGACCAATGCCGCGGTGCTGGTAGCGAGCCGCATCGGCTATGACGTGTCGGGGCACCCGCTCGACGGCCCGGTGCCGCCGCCGCCACCCTTCCAAGGCAGCCAGACCTTCACCAGCGTCCTCTACGAGTATGCCAAGCGCGAGAAGATGACCCTGCGCGACCTCTACAACCTGACCGCCGCGGCGCGTGGCCATTGGGTCGTGTGCGGCACGCCGGTGACGATTGCCGACACGCTGGAGGAATGGTTCGTCGAAGGCGCGGCCGACGGGTACAACGTGCTGCCGCCGTACTTCCCCGGCGCCTTTGACGATTTCGTTGATCTGGTGGTCCCCGAATTGCAGCGCCGCGGGCTGTTCCGTCACGAGTATGAGGGGAAGACCTTGCGCGACCATTTCGGATTGGCCCCGGTGCCGCCGCTCGAGCACCCAGCCACTCGCCGGCACGCCGTGGGCGAGGCCTGAGGCATGGCGACAGTGCTCCTCGTCAACGGCGCCGCGACCCCGCCGGGCCGCCTTTCGGCCGCGATCGAGTTCGCCGCGGAAAGCGCCCGCACCGCCGGCGCTTCGGCCGACATCCTGAGCCTCTCCGACACCGTGCTCGATATCTGCGACGGCCGGCCGGATGATAAGTACAGCGCGGCGACGCAAGACGCGGTCGGCCGCATGATCGCAGCCGATGCGGTGCTGTTCGGCGCGCCGGTGTATCGTGCGAGCTATCCCGGCGTGCTGAAGAACCTGCTCGACCTGGCGCCGGTAAAGGCACTGCAGGTCAAGCCGGTCGGGATCCTGGCGGTGGGCGGCTCGCCGCACCATTACCTCGGCGTCGAAAGCCAGATGAAGGATGTGTTGCAGTGGTTCGGCGCGCTGGTCGCCCCGACCAACTGCTATGTCACCGGCGGCGATTTCAAGGACGGCCAGCTTGCGTCGGAGGGAGCCCGCAAAGATCTCGCGGCGCTGGTCACGACATTGCTGACCCTCGCTAAGCTCGACAAGGCGAGCCTCGGCCCCATCCCCCTCGCCGCCCGCTACACCTGAGCCGCCGCGCGCAGGCACAGTCCTAAGGCGGGCGTTGCGGGGCGCGGGCTGACGCGGCAATCTTCCCGTGCCGCCGATCGCGGCATTGGGAGGGTTCCATGATCCATCATGTCTCGATCCCGGCGCGGGAGCCGGAGCGCGTCGCGCAGGTGCTGGCGGAGTTGATGGGCGGCAAATGCTTTCCATTCGGGCCGCTTGAAGGCGCTTATATGGCGGCGAGCGGCGACGAACACGGCACGATGATCGAGGTCTATCCCGACCAGTCGACGCTCGATATTCCGCGCAACGATGATCAGGTCGTGTTCGGCAAGAACGCCGCGCCGCCGCAGACCTGGCCCTTCCATGTGCTGCTGTCGGTGCCGCGCGAGCCCGCCGAGATCGAGGCAATCGGCGCCCGCGAAGGCTGGCGTGCCAAGACCTTCGGCCGCGGCATGCAGGGCCAGAAGCCGTTTTTCCATGTCATCGAGTTCTGGGTGGAAAACCGGCTGATGCTCGAAATCGTGTCGCCGGCGATGGCGCAGGAATATGAAGACTTCCTGAAGACCGCGCACCTCAAGGTGATGAACGACGCCGAGTCGCTGCGCCTGATGCGCGCGACCCACCAGGAACAGGCGGCCTGATAGTTCAAGAGCCGGACGCGTATACCCGAGAGTTTGCGAGTAAAAGAAGTGTCGTCCCTGCGCAGGCAGGGACCCACGGTCGGGCTTGGGAGTTGTCGAACGGTGGGTCCCTGCTTGCGCAGGGACGACAACGTAGTGAAGCGGAGGAAACGATGCCGAAAATTCAGGCGGCGCGGCTGGAAGAAATCGGGCGCGCCTTGTTCGAGGCGGCCGGCACACCGGCGGATGAGGCCAAGCTCGTCATGCATCACATTGTCGGGGCCAATCTGGTCGGCCACGACTCGCATGGCGTCATTCAGATCCCGACCTATATCGACCGCATCAAGGCCGGCCATATCGTGCCCGGCGCGCCCTGGGTCATCGTCAGGGAATCGCCGACCACGACGGTCGTCGACGGGCATTGGGGCTTTGGCTATGTCGCCAATGAGCGGGCGATGCGGCTGACCATTGAAAAGGCGCAGAAGAGCAATGTCGCGGCCGCGACGGTGTTCCGCCAGGGCCATATCGGCCGCCTGTCGAGCTACACACAGATGGCCGCGGAGGCCGGCATGATCGGCCTGATCACCGCCGATTCCGGCCGCTCGCCGAAAGCGGTGGCGCCGTTTGGCGGGCGCGAGGCGCGGCTCGGCACCAACCCGATTTCGATGGCGGTGCCCTCCGATCTCGACGGGCCGCTCTATCTCGACATGGCGACCTCAGCGGCCGCTGCCGGCAAGATCGCGCTTGCGGTGGCGCGCGGCGAGAGCGTGCCGGATGGCTGGGTGATCGGCGCCGACGGCAAGCCGACCAACGATCCGCGTCAGCTGAAGCAAGGCGGCGCGCTGTTGCCGCTGGGCGGCCCGGATGGCGGCTATAAAGGCACTGGTCTCGCGGTGATGGTCGAGATCCTGTGCGGGCTGCTGACCGGCCTCGGCTTTGGCGTCGAGCCGACCGGACGGCACAATGACGGCTGCTTCATGGCGGTGTTCAAGGTCGATGCCTTCCGCCCGCTCGGCGAATTCAGGAAAGAGGTCGGCGAATTCATCCGCTACCTCAAGGACACACCGCCAGCCATCGGCTCGAGCGGCGTATTGTACCCGGGCGAAGTCGAGCATCGCCGGGAGACCGATCGCGCCAGGAGTGGCATCGAGGTTGAAGATGCGACCTGGAGCAAGATAAACGCGCTGGCCGCGGGGTACGGGCTGACCACGAAGCTCGGGCTGTAGCGACGCGGCGGCTTCGTGCTACTTCCGCAGCGCGAAGCCGTCCCCGCGCGGGGTGAATGTATATTCGTGCACGCTGCCAAAAAGCATATCGACATTGCGGCCATCCGCGGCGAGCGGTAGTAGCAACCGCTCAAAGTGGCGATAGCGATCGGCGTGCATGACATGCGCGTACTCATCGCAGTGCGCGATGCCGCATTGCGACGCTTCCAGGTAGTCGCAGGTAATCACGCGGCGATGCTCGTCTAGATCGAGCTCATCGAGATACTTGCCCGTGTATTCCTGGCCGTAGATGCTGACGAGATACGTGCCAACGATCCGGAAGCGAAAGCGCAGAGGCCGCTGCTCTACCTGTATGACCATCACGTTCGGCAGGTACGGGATGATCTCTTCCGGCATTATCGACGATCTGGCCGGCAACAGTGGTTTGCGCCGCTTTGATAGCCAGTAGCGCAGAATGCCGCGGTTAACTGGGGCGCGCGGGACGCGACGGGCGACCTTTCCGTGCAGAATTGGGAGTGGTGAAATAGCGCCCATGCGCTGCTACGAAGTTGTGTTCCTGTTTATTTAAGACTGTGTCAGCATATTTGGCACTATAAATTTTTGCTTTGAGGTAAATAATCAAATCGGCTGGGAATGATTATTTTTCAGAGCTCTGAATTAGTAACATCTAAGGGAGTACCGCTACTGGCGATTTAATATATTATAGGTTAAGGTGCGTTCGAACCTGGTGGCGAAAGCCGACACCCGGTTCCGGTATGAACTGTGGTCTGATGATTGGCGCCAGATCAGTGAAGCGCGCGCCGCTCGCTATCCTCGGCCGGTGGTCGGGCTCGGGTTCGGGTTCGGGTCCGGCGGCGCAAGATTGGCAATGGCACGAGCGGCGGCGACGAACTCGCTTGGCATCATCACGATTGTCATCGTGTTCTGCTCGGCGCCGACCTCGGTCAACATCTGCATGCGGCGCAACTCAAGCCCGGCGGGGTTCTGCATGATGACCTCCGCCGCCTGACGCAACTGTTCGGCGGCGTCGAGTTCAGCTTCGGCCTTGATCAGGCGGGCGCGCTTTTCGCGCAACGCCTCGGCCTCCTGCGCCATGGCGCGCTGCATGCTGGGTGGGATTTCGACATTCTTCATCTGCACCAGCTCGACCTTGACCCCCCAGGGCTCAGTCACATTGTCGATCGAGCGCTGCATCATGCCGGAAATCGTGTCCTGCGCTTTCAGGATGTCGTCGAGCGTGTGCTGGCCCAGAACGGTGCGCAATGTCGTCACAGACACCTGAATTACCGCATTCGCTACGTCGCGCACCTGTGTGACAGCGCGTTCTGGATCGACGATGCGAAACCAGATCACCGCGTTGACCTGAATCGGCACGTTGTCGCTGGTGATCGCCTCCTGCTCCTCGACAGCACGAGTGACAGTGCGCAGATCAAGCTTGGTCTGCCATTCGATGATCGGCAATACGATGTAGAGCCCCGGACCGGCGGTGCGGCTGTACCGGCCGAGAAAGAACACGACGCCGCGTTCGTATTGATACGCCACCCTCAGGCTGGCGAGCAGCACCAGGAATACCAACAGGATGATCAGCGTCAAAACGGGATGCGACGCAGCGAGATCGACAAGGTTCATGTTTTGCTCAGCCCTGATGCAGGCAGACGGATATTGCGCGCCATCCTAAGGCGGTGCGCCCGGATGGCAGCAGCGAGTATTTGCTGCCGGTGGCACGCGCTCGAGCAGACCGGTAAGCACATGGGCAAGCCGTGGTTAAGGCACCGCTGTGGGTATAGAATGGCTGTAAAATGCGCGTAAAAGTTTAGCAACCCTTAGTCCCGCTGCTGAGCGTGGCCGCGACACCGAGTCGTGCCTTTTAATAAAGACGTGCCGATGCCAAGCGGACCGCAAGACATCCCTTTTCTGCTGCAACAGGTGCGCAAGTGCCTGGACCTGGCGAAACTTTGCGCTGATGCCGAAATTGCCTGGCATCTGACTGAGCTGGCGCGCGAATTTGCGCAGCGGGCAATCAAGGTGGGCGCCGACCCGAGTTTGATCCCCACGATCGAGCCGGCCTCGCCCCGGCCGGACGGCGCAATCGAGCCGCAATCTGACAGCCGGGACGAGTCCGGCCCCGAAGATAACGGACGGACGTAGCGGCCGGCGCAGCCGCTGTTGGTCGCCTTAATGCGTGACGAGGCGGCGTTCGACAGCGGCGGCCTTTATCGCCTTCTGCAGTTTCTCGAAGGCGCGCACCTCGATCTGACGCACCCGCTCGCGCGAGATGCCGTATTGCTGCGAAAGGTCTTCGAGCGTCGTCGGGTTCTCCTTGAGCCGCCGCTCAGTCAGTATGTGCCGCTCGCGCTCGTTGAGATGCGTCATAGCATGCTCAAGCAGGTCGCGGCGCAAGCCCAGCTCCTGGCGGTCGCCGAGCATGGTTTCCTGGCTCTCAGTCTCATCAACCAGCCAATCCTGCCATTCGCCCTCGCTGTCGCTGCGCAGCGGCGCATTGAGCGAGTGATCGGGGCTGGCGAGGCGCCGGTTCATGCTGACAACGTCAGCCTCCGGCACGTCGAGCTCGGTGGCGATCTTTTTGAGGTTTTCCGGCGACAGGTCGCCCTCTTCCATCGCCTGTAGCTGACCCTTGAGCTTGCGCAGGTTGAAGAACAGCTTTTTCTGGGCGGCGGTCGTGCCCATCTTTACCAGCGACCAGGAGTGCAGGATGTATTCCTGGATAGCGGCGCGGATCCACCACATCGCATAAGTCGCCAAGCGGAAGCCGCGATCCGGATCGAACCGCTTGACTGCCTGCATCATGCCGACATTGCCTTCGGAGATCAGCTCCGAGAGCGGCAGACCATACCCGCGATAGCCCATCGCGATCTTGGCGACAAGGCGCAGATGGCTCGTGACAAGCCGATGCGCGGCCTGCGAGTCCTCGTGCTCTTTCCAGCTTTTGGCGAGCATGTACTCTTCATTAGGCTCCAGCATCGGAAATTTGCGTATCTCCTGGAGATATCGCGACAGATTTCCTTCACCGGAGATGGATGGGACCGATAACGTGGCCATGTATCGTTGAGTACTCCAAGTGCCGTGTCGTTTAAGTGCGGTGTCGTTGGCGAACGCCAAATCAGGGTAAGGGTCCCACGGCACAAAGCCCCCTACCCCGGGTACTGATATAGTGCACCGCAACCCAGTTTAAAGTAGCTCTAAATTAGAAACCAGCATCACGATATCGCGAGGCAGATCGCTCTCGAAGCGCAATGCGTCGCCGGTAGCAGGATGAGTGAAGCCGAGCAGCCGGGCGTGCAGGGCCTGACGGGGAAAGGCGGCGATCGCGGCCCCGGCCGTACCCAGCCGGGCGGCGCCGCGTCCGGCGCGGGTACCATAGACCGGATCGCCGATGAGCGGATGACCGATATGCGCGAGATGCACCCTGATCTGATGCGTGCGCCCGGTGAGAAGGCGACACTCGAGGAGGGACGCATGTGGGCCAAAGGGACGTATGACGCGGTAGCGCGTAATCGCCGGCTTGCCCCTGGTCTCGCGGACGACGGCCATTTTCTTGCGGTTGACCGGGCTACGGCCGATATTGCCGGCGATCTCACCGGACGGTGGCAGCGGCACCCCCCAGACGATCGCGGTATACGCGCGCTCGATGGCGCGCGCGGCGAAATCGCGCGACAAGGCCTGGTGCGCCGCCTCAGTCTTGGCGACAACAAGCAGACCGCTGGTGTCCTTGTCGAGGCGATGCACGATGCCCGGGCGCTTTACCCCGCCAATCCCCGCCAGGCTGTCTCCGCAATGAGCCAGCAGCGCGTTGACCAGGGTGCCGCCGCTATTCCCCGGCGCCGGATGCACCACCAGGCCCGCCGGTTTGTCGACCACGACAAGATCGGCATCCTCGAAGCGGATATCGAGCGGCATGTCCTCGGCAGCGGGGACGGCATCGTCGGGCGGCGGCAGACTGAGCACGATGCGGGTCTCGGCAACGGCGCGTTGCGCGGGGTCGCGCAATACCGCGTCGTCACTGCGTACCCGGCCTTCGAGGATCAGCTGTTTCAACCGGGTGCGCGACAGATCAGGCAAGTGGCGCTGCAATGCCCGGTCGAGGCGCGCGCCTGCGTCCTCGGGCGCAATCGCGATCTCGATCAGGCGTTCGCGGGGATCGGCGTCAGGCAGCTTTATCACCTTGGATCGGGCATCATCATCTTGGATCGGAGCGTCAGTTGATAAGATGCGCACACTGAAGGTCGCCGTCATCATCATGGGCGTGATGCTGGTGGTTGGTTTCGCTGCGCTTATTGTCGTGATCGCACAGCGCCTGTCACATCCGCCAGCCGCTCCGGCGGCTATAGCGGCGGCAACAGGCGTATCGCCGGGGCGCGTGCAGCCGTTCACCGCCGCGCCGGTGGATCTACCGCCCGGCTCGCGTATCGAAACCATCGGGATGAGCGTCGACCGGCTGGTGCTGGCGGTCGCACTGGCTGACGGAACGCGGCAAATCATCATTTTGGATGCAGCCGACGGGCACCGTATCGGCCTCATCCCGCTGCGCCCCAGGCCATCACCGGAGACCGTTCTCACACCATGAAAAGCCGCCTCAGTAATTGATCAATATCAAGGCAATCAGAACTTTCCTCGTTCTATGTCGTTGCCGCTCGCAGGGGAAATCGAAGCGGATGGGTGTAGAGATGGCGCGAAAGGCATGTACCGGCGAGAGCGTCCGGGAGCAGCCTCCAGACAGCCTCTCGCCGCGTGCGACCGGCAATTCATCGCGGCAGCCACCGCGACAGACGTCGCGGCCGTCGCAGGCGGTAGCACCGGCGGCGCGGACGACGACTCTGCGCGTGACAAGCCTTCGCGAGAACGGCTCACGCACACTTGGGCCCGTATCGGATCTGGAACGGCATCTTCCCTCCGAATGGTGGCGCACGCTGTTCAATTCGCTGTACCTGGAAACCGATGGCGACATCGTCGAAAATGACCGCAATACTCAGCAGGATGTCGATCTGCTGATCCGCAGCACCGGAATTACGCCGGATGATCGTATTCTTGACCTGTGCTGCGGCCAGGGGCGGCACGCCTTGGAGTTGTCGCGGCGCGGCTTCCGCCATGTTATCGGCCTGGACCGCTCGCGTTATCTTGTACGGCTGGCGCGAAAGCGCGCCAAGCAGGCCAATCTCCCCGTGTCATTTCACGAAGGCGACGCGCGGCGCTTTCGGCTGGGCGATGGCGAATTCCGCTGTGTCTGCATTCTCGGTAACTCGTTTGGCTATTTCGACCGGCTGGAGGATGACGCTGCCGTTTTAGCCGCAGTGAGGCGGTCGCTCGCCTCGGGCGGCACTGTCGTCATGGATTTGATGGACGGCGAGTGGATGCGCAGCCATTTCGAGGCGCGCTCATGGGAGTGGGTCGACCAGAACCATTTCGTGTGCCGCGAGCGGGCATTGGCGGGCGACGGCGACCGGCTGATCAGCCGCGAGGTTGTCGTGCATGCCGAGCGCGGCGTCATCGCCGACCAGTTCTACGCCGAGCGGTTGTATTCGAGGGAGCGTCTGGGCGCGCAGTTGCGCGATGCGGGGTTCGGCAATGTGCGGTTTCATTCCGTAGCGACCCCGGATTCGTCGCGCAACCAGGATCTCGGCATGGTCGAGCACCGGCTGTTCCTGACCGGCGAGGCGCCGCAGCGCCCCCAGATCCTGCCGCGCCGCGCCGTACAGTTCCCCGAGGTTACGGTCCTGCTCGGTGACCCGCGGCTGCCAGATCCGGTCAAGCGCGACGGTCGTTTCAACGAGGAAGATGCCGAAACCGTGGCGCGGCTCAAGTCGGCGCTCGCCGACGTGCCGGGCTACCGCTTCCGCTATCTCGACAATCACACGACCCTGTTCGCCGATCTGAAGGCGCGGCGGCCCGATTTCGTGCTCAATTTCTGCGACGAGGGGTTCAACAACGACGCGCTGCTCGAAATGCACGTGCCGTCGCTGCTCGAGATGCTCGACATACCTTATAGCGGCGCCGGACCAGCCTGCCTCGGCCTCTGCTACAACAAATCGCTGGTGCGGGGTATCGCCGAGGCGATCGACGTGCCGGTGCCGGCGGAGACCTACTGCAATTCCGACGATCTCGCGGCGACGATCCCCTCCGGCGTGTTTCCGGCGCTGATCAAGCCGAATTTCGGGGATTCCTCGATCGGCATCACCAAGGACGCGGTGGTGCATAATTGGGAGCAGGCGAGCGCCTTCCTCGGTCAGTTGCGCGAGCAACTGCCGGGTTGCCCGATCCTGATCCAGGAGTTCCTCACCGGCCCCGAATACAGCGTCGGCGTCATCGGCAATCCCGGCTCCAACTGCCTGGTTCTGCCGGTGCTCGAGGTGGATTACTCGCGTCTCGACGCGGACTTGCCGCGGCTCCTGACATACGAATCGAAATGGATCCCCGATTCCCCTTACTGGACCCAGATCGGGTATCGCGAGGCGCAGCTCGACGAAGACGTCAGGCGGCGGATCGTCGACTACTCGAACATCCTATTCGAGCGGCTGGGCTGTCGGGACTATGCGCGCTTTGATTTCCGCGCCGATGCGCATGGCGAAATAAAGCTGCTGGAGGTCAATCCCAACCCCGGCTGGTGCTGGGATGGCAAGCTCAACCTGATGGCCGAGATGGTGGGCCTTGGTTATGCCGACCTGCTGCGGCTGATCATCGAGGCCGCCCAGGATCGGACCGCCACGCGTCGGGCCGGCACAGTAGTCCCGATGACCCCGCCGCTCGTCGCCCGCGCCGGCTGAGGCCGACCGAGTCAGGTCACCAGATCAGCGATACCCTCATAAACGCGATGCGCCACGAGCGGATAGGCGGGATGGCGGAAATGCAGCACATCGACGAAGTGCTCGCGGAAATCCGCGGTCCCGCGCGTGTCGAAACCAGCGGCGAGATCGATGACGCGCACGCCGAGTTCCCCGCAGACGGCACGGGCAATCGCGTTGCGTTCGAGGATATAGGCGTAGGCCTCGGCCTGCCCGGCGACTTCGCGGCTGGTATCGCCGAATACCCGGAAGGCGATCTCGGGCGACCCCTCTACCCGGTATTGGGACATCGGGGTTGCCAGATTATCGGGGTTGAGCGCCGTCGCGACGGTCAACAACACCGTGTTGGCATGCCGACGCAGAAACTCGCGCAGCCTCTCGCGCAACCCATGATTGCCAGCATTCTCCGCCCCCGCCTCACCGACGCGCGGAGCGACCGCGCCGCGCTGCACGGCAGCGTCGCGCCACCATGACGGCACGAACGGATGCCAGCCGAGCAGGAGAAGGTTAAGCGCCACCCGGTGTGCCGCGTTGAAAGCGGCGGCCCGCTCCAGGATGTTGCTGGCGGGGTCGCCGTCGATGCCCCCATTGAGGAACTGCCATCCCGGCGCTTTGCCCTCGAGCAGCGGTACCCAGCTGCGGCCGGCGCAAAATACCACGGAGTCACCCCATACCACCGCCAGTTTGCGCCGCGGGTCGAGGGGCGGGCCCGTCAGCCCGGCTTCGTTTGTCTCGAACAGGACCGTACCGGCGGCGTTGACGAAGGTCAGGTTTGGCCGCAACGCCCCACGCGCCGGGTCATAGCAGATCGACTTCCAGAACGGCCCGAAATGCTCGTCGCGCTCGATCAGGTGAACCGAGCGCAGACCCGTCGGGGCAGCCGGCACGCAATGCTCCCGCTGGAGCGCGGCCTCGAGGCGGCTAGACCAGCGGCTTGCGGGTGAAATCGTGCTTGGCCTCGACATACCGCACCGTGCCGGTCTTCGACCGCATGACCACGGAGTGGGTCGAAGCACCGCCGGAGAAGCGGCGCACGCCCTTCAGCATGCTGCCATTCGTGACACCGGTCGCGGCAAACATGACATCGCCATGCGCCAGATCGAGCAGACTGTATTTGCGGTTGAGGTCGGTGATGCCGAGACGATGCGCACGACCGCGCTCGTCGTCGTTGCGGAACAGCAGGCGGCCCTGCATCTGCCCGCCGATCGCGCGCAGGGCCGCCGCGGCCAGCACGCCCTCAGGCGCTCCGCCTGAGCCCATGTAGATGTCGATACCGGTTTCCGGGTCTGAGGTGGCCATGACACCGCTGACGTCGCCATCCCCGATCAGCATGATGCGGGCGCCGGACTCGCGTACCTTGGCGATCAGCTCGGCGTGACGCGGCCGGTCAAGGATGCAGACGACAAGGTCGGAGACATCGCAGGATTTTGCGGTAGCGAGGTTTTTGAGATTGGCGGCGGGCGCTTCGTCGAGATCGACCAGTTCGGCGGGCAGACCGCCGCCGACCGCGATCTTGTCCATGTAGACATCGGGCGCGTTGAGAAACCCGCCGTGCTCGGCCATCGCCAGCACCGCAAGCGCATTGGCGCCCCCTTTGGCGGTGATCGTCGTGCCCTCCAGCGGATCGAGCGCGATATCGATTGCCGGCCCTTGCCCGGTGCCAACCTTTTCGCCGATGTACAGCATCGGCGCCTCGTCGCGCTCGCCTTCGCCGATCACCACCGTGCCATCGATCGACAGGCTGTTGAGCGCCTGGCGCATCGCATCGACCGCCGCCTGGTCGGCCGCCTTCTCATCGCCCCGCCCCATCAGCCGAGACGCAGAAAGCGCCGCCATCTCGGTAACACGCACCGCCTCCAGCGCGAGATTGCGATCCATGCGTTTATTGTTGTCTGACATCGTCTCCTCCTCTTTGTCCCGGCTCGCCTGTCACGCTCAAGATATTGACCACTGAGGCACAGAGAACACGGAGATTAGCACGTTCACAAGGCGAACCGCCGCAGCTTGGCCGCAAGGCTATCGCGTTGAAAATAATTATTAATCCATCCGAGATCGAACGTACCCGCTCGAAAGAGGTCCTCCTAGCTTCGCTGCGACCTCTGTATATCCGCGTAGCACAAATTAGAAATCTTCGATGCGGATCATGCGGGGGGATTCAAGCACGGAGTCGAGCGCGGCGATGCGATCGAGCGCGCGCCGCATCGCGGCCTCGACCGAGCCGTGCGTTGTTAGCACAATCGGCACCGCCTCTCCGGGGGCGCGTCCGCGCTGGATCATCGCCTCCATCGACACCCGCTCGTCCCGCAGCGCGGCGGCGATATCGGCAATGACCCCCGGCTGATCCACGACCATCAGTCGAATGTAATAGGCGCCCTCATGATACTCCATGGCGGCGCCCGGGGTTGCGGCGAGACCCGCCGCCGGCACCCCGAATGGCGCCACCTGCCGCCCAGCGGCGATATCCACAAGATCGGAGGCAACCGAGGAGGCTGTCGGGAAGGCACCGGCGCCGCGGCCTTCGAGCACGACGCGGCCGACAAAATCACCCTCGGCGACGACCGCGTTAAACACGCCCTCGACCGCCGCGATCGGCGTGCCGCGCTTGACCATGCAGGGGTGCACGCGCTGCTCGAGCCCATGATCGGTCAGCCGTGCGATGCCGAGCAGTTTGATGCGGTAACCCAGCTCCTCGGCGAAGTCGATGTCGAGCCGCGAGATGTGGCGAATACCCTCGGTATAGACACCGGCGAGGTCGACCGGGCGGCCGAACGCGACGCTGGCGAGGATCGCCAGTTTGTGCGCGGCGTCGACGCCATCGATGTCGAAGCTCGGATCGGCCTCGGCATAACCCAGCTTCTGCGCCTCGCCGAGCACCTCGCCGAATTCGCGACCGCTCTCCCGCATCGTCGTCAGTATGTAGTTGCAGGTCCCGTTGAGGATGCCGTAGACGCGCGAAAGGCGGTTGCCAGCGAGACTCTCGCGCAGGGTCTTGATGATCGGGATGCCGCCCGCCACCGCCGCCTCAAAGGCCAGTGTGACACCGGCCGCCTCTGCCTGCTCGGCGAGCCGCGTACCGTGCTCGGCCATCAGCGCCTTGTTGGCGGTTACGACATGCTTCTTGTGGGCGAGGGCGGTGTCGATGACATCGAGCGCGACACCACTGCTGCCGCCGATCAATTCCACGAGGATATCGATCTCGGGGTCGGCCGCCATCGTCACCGGATCGTCGTACCAGCGCACCGCCGAGAGGTTGACGCCGCGATCGCGGCGCCGGTCGCGCGCCGACACGGCACCGACAACGATACGGCGCCCGGCGCGCAGCGCGATCGTCTCGGCCTGGCGCTCGAGCAGCTGCAACGTGCCGCCGCCGACCGTGCCAAGCCCGGCAATAGCGATTTTCAGCGCAGATTTCATTGTGGCTCCGGGCGGCTCCAGCCTTATGGTGCGAATTGTATCTCGATCTTGCCGCTATTGGCAGAAGCCGCGCCGAGCGCCGGCGTTGCCTCGGTCTGGATCTTATTGGCGGGGACGCCAGCGCTCTGCAACGCCGCAGCGACGGTCTGTGCGCTGCCCAGGGCGCTACGGTAGCTGGCGAGCGGATCGCCCGATGCTGGCGGCGTTGCATGCGCGACGACCCGCACATTTGCCGGCTTGTCCTTGAAGCGTTCCGCGATCTGCGCAATCTGCGTCTGCGCCGCCGCGTCGAGGCCCCCGCCGGAGGAAATGTCAAGCGTCGCCACCGTGCTGGCGGGCGGTGGGGTGCGTGCCGCCGGCGGCACCGCGCTGGCCGTTGCCTCAGTCTTGCCGGGCTTCCCGGTGTTGGGCGGCGTCGCGCTGGCCGATGGCGGCGGTGGCGGCGACGCCACCTCGGCAGCCGCCGGCGGGGGCGGCGGCTTTGGTGCGACCGCGGCGATGGCAGGTGGCGGCGTCACCGGATACGCCGCTGGCGAGGTCATCGGGGCGAGCCCCGGCGGCGGCGGTGCGGCGCGCGCCGCCTCCGGCTCGGGCGGCGTCGGGAGCTGTGGCATCTGCATCGTCGAGTCGCGCGGCCCCGGTTCCGGCGGTTCGTTCTGGTTGCGCCGTCCGGTAACAGGGCCCGACTGGTTCGACGCGGTCCTGCCAGGCCCACCCGCGGCACGGCCGGATTTCGGCGCGCTAGCCCCATCGGGGACCGCAGCGGCGGATGCCGACGCGAGCGAGGTATCACCGGCCGGCCCTGCCGAGGGCTTCTTGGCGGTACCTTTATTGTTTCCTGCCTGTTTCTGATCCCCGGCTGCGGGATTTGACTGGGCTTGCGGCAATGCGGCAATCTCGGGGGGCAGGGCGGCGCTGGCCTGGGTGGCGGCGCGCTCCTCGACCAGCTTTTGCGCCAATTTCTGGCGCTCCACCGAACTCGTCGCGCTGGTTGGCGGTTCCGGCACGGTGGCGAGATTGGGATAGGGTCGCACCTCGGCTTCGGTCAGGTTGCCGGTAAATAGCGACGCTTGCGGATCGGGATCGTTCCGGTTGACGCCCGCAGCCGAGCGGTAGCTTTCGATGGGGTCACACGCGGAAAGGGCAAGCGACACCACGACCGCCAGGCTCACCGGCAGTCCGGCCGACATCCGAAATCGACGGCGCTGACGCCGTAACTGGCCCCGCGACGACCGCATGCGAGAAAACGCTCCCTTGCGCATGAACGCCGCGCAATCGATAGGCGTGTGTATTCGATTGAGCCGGGGGCGTCACTACATTTGCACTGCCTTTCGGATGCGCCGGAATCTGGTCCCGGATGTGGTTAAGGAAAAAGCAATGAGCGAACGGGAAAGCGCGAGGACGACAAACACCGCAAACATGAACGCGGGTGCCGACACGCCGGATCCGGCGCAGGTAGCGCAGCACTGGACCGCAATCGCCGAGAAAAGCCAGCGGCTCGTATCTGAATTCCTGGCGCGTCAGCATGGCGTCGGCGGGGAGAGTGTCGGGATGTCAAACCCGATGGCGATCGGCGCCGCGTTCTTCGAGATGACGGCGCGTCTGATGGCCGATCCCGCGCGCCTGATGCAGGCGCAGGTGACGCTGTGGAACGATTACCTGAAATTATGGCAGCACACGACCGAGCGGCTGCTCGGGAGACCGGCCGCGCCGGTAGTCGACACACCGGGCGATGACCGGCGCTTCCGCGACCCCGCATGGAACGACAACGCTGTATTCGACTACATCAAGCAAAGCTACCTGCTGGCAGCCCGAAGCGTTCAGGGCGCGGTCAAGGACATTGATGGGCTCGACGAACGCACCGCCCGCAAGCTCGATTTCTATACACGGCAGTTCGTCGACGCGATGGCGCCATCCAACTTTGTATTGACGAATCCCGAGGTGTTGCGCGCGACGATCGAAAGCCGCGGCGAAAATTTGTTGAATGGGCTGCAGAATCTGCTCGGCGATCTGGAACGCGGCAAGGGTCAGCTGGCGATCAGCATGACCGATATGACGGCGTTCAAGCTCGGCGAGAATGTCGCCGCGACGCCCGGCAAGGTGGTCTTCCAGAACGATCTGATCCAGCTGATCCAGTATACCCCGACCACCGAAACGGTGCAGCGACGCCCATTGCTGATCATTCCGCCCTGGATCAACAAGTTCTACATCCTCGATCTGCGGCCGCGGAATTCGTTTATCCGCTGGGCGGTGTCGCAGGGCCACACCGTGTTCGTCGTCTCCTGGGTCAATCCGGATGAGCGCCTCGCCGCCAAATCCTTCGAAGACTACATGCGCGGGGGGACGCTGGCGGCGCTCGATGCGATCCAGAAGGCGACCGGCGAGCGAGAGATCAACGCAATCGGTTATTGCCTCGGCGGCACGCTGCTATCGGCGACGCTCGCCTACATGGCCGCCAAACGCGACGCCCGGATCAAGAGCGCGACCTTCTTCGTGACGATGGTCGATTTCGCCGAAGCAGGCGAATTATCCGTGTTCATCGACGAAGAGCAGCTGAAATCGCTTGAGGAGCGGATGAACAAGAAGGGCTATCTGGAAGCCCGCGACATGCACACGACCTTCAACATGCTGCGCGCCAACGATTTGATATGGTCGTTTGTCGTCAATAATTACCTGCTCGGCAAGTCGCCTTTCCCGTTCGACCTGTTGTACTGGAACAGCGACTCGACACGCATGCCGGCAGCGATGCACAGCTTCTACCTGCGCAAGATGTACCAGCAGAATCTGCTGGTGCAGCCTGGCGGGATCACCTTGGACGGGGTGCCGCTCGACCTGCGCAAGATCAAGACGCCAGCCTTCTTGCTGTCGACCCGCGAAGACCATATCGCGCCGTGGCGTTCGACCTATGCGGCAACTCAGCTTTACAGCGGGCCGGTCAAGTTCGTCCTGGCGGCCTCGGGCCACATCGCCGGCGTCGTCAATCCGCCGGGCGGCAAATACGGCCATTGGGAGAACGAGACAAACCCGCCGAGCGCCAACGACTGGCTCGCCGGCGCAACCCAGAAGCCGGATTCCTGGTGGCCGCTCTGGCACGAATGGGTATCGCAATACAGCGGCGGCGACGTCCCCGCGCGGCAGCCCGGCGACGGCAGATTGCCCGTGCTGGAAGACGCGCCGGGGTCGTATGTGACGGTGCGCGCGGAACATTGACCCCGGGGCGCCCGGGGCGCGGGGGCGGTATTTCGGTTCCTTCCCAAGCGGGAGGTGGAGGCGGCGAGCAGTAGCGAGCCGGGAGGTGGCGGCGCCGCCCCCCTTACCCGTGCCGCGCATGGTCCCCCTCCCCCCGCAAGCGGGGGAGCGACAGGATGGGTCAGGCGTGATAGTCGGCCGGGACGGTTTCGTCGAGGCGGGCGGCGGTGCCGCGGATGGCGCGGAAGATCGGGGTGAACACAACCGCGATGACCAGGTTGAGCACCACCGTGTAGAGCGCGGTGTAACCGGGTAGATTGAAGCCATAGATCGAGACCGGATAGATCGCGGCGAAATTGACGCTGACCGCCATCCAGGTACCGAGCCCCGTTCCCACCGCCCAGCCCAGCAGCAGCGCCCAATCATCGAACCAGCGCGTATAGAGCCCGAGGGCCACCGACGGGAATGTCTGGATGATCCAGACGCCGCCGAGCAATTGCAGAAAGATCGCGTATTGCGTCGGCACAAAGATAATGAAGACCAGCGCGCCGAATTTGACGACCAGCGATACCCACTTGGCGACCTGCGCCTCGGCCGCCGCGCTGCAATCCGGGCGGATGAATTCGCGATAGATGTTGCGGGTATAGAGGTTGGCGGCGGCGATCGACATGATCGCGGCCGGTACCAGCGCGCCGATCCCCACGGCGGCAAACGCGACTCCGACAAACCATGACGGGAAGGCGTGGATGAACAGCGCCGGCACCGCGAAATTGTTCTTGAACGCGTCAAACCCGATCTTGAACTCGGGCAGTTTATCGACGCCGGCGGCGATCGCCATGAACCCGACGATTGCCAGCAGCCCCAGCATCAGCGAATAGGCCGGCAACAGGGCGGCATTGCGCCGCACCGCATGCCCACTGCTGGCGCTCAGGATGCCGGTGATCGAGTGCGGATAGAGGAACAATGCCATCGCCGAGCCGAGCGCCAGCGTCGCATACGCCCCGTACGACCCCCAGCCGCCTGCCGCCGGCACCGCCAGCAGCAGTTTTGCCGGCGGCACCGCGGCGAACACCTTGTCGTAGCCGCCCAATTCGATCGGGATCACAACCACCGCGGTAAAGGCGGTGATATAGATCAGCACATCCTTGACGATCGCGATCGCAGCTGGGGCACGCAGGCCGCTCGAATAGGTAAAAGCGGCGAGGATGACAAACGCTATGATCAAGGGCAGGTCGCCGACCCAGCCGGTGCCATAGACGCCCATGCCGGCGATGACCACCTGCAAGCCGATCAGCTGCAGCGCGATATAGGGCATCGTGGCAACGATCCCGGTGATCGTGACGGCGAGCGCCAGCCAGCGATTGCTAAAGCGGCCGCGCACGAAATCGCCCACCGTGATGTAGCCGTGCTTGTGCGCGACGTTCCACAGACGCGGGAACACGACGAACAGGATCGGGTACGAGATGATCGTGTAGGGCATCGCGAAAAACGCAACCGCGCCGGCGCCAAATGCGAGGGCCGGCACCGCGATAAAAGTGTACGCCGTATAAAGATCGCCGCCGACAAGAAACCAGGTGATGACAGTGCCAAAGCGGCGGCCGCCCAACCCCCACTCGTGCAGCAGGTCGAGATCACCGCGCTTCCAGCGCGCCGCCATAAAGCCCAGCCAGGTGATGAAACCGAACAGCACGATGAAGACGGTCAGCGCCGTCCAATCAATCTGAGCCACGCTAACTCTCCCGCACTCGCGCTAGCGGTGGCCCGCTTCGGTGGCGAAATAGACGATCGCGGTGAGGACCGCGCCGATCAGCACCCATAGCAGCTGGTACCAGTAGAAAAAGGGGATGCCAATCCAGTACGGCTCAGCCTTGTTGAAGAACGGCGGCCACAACACCGCGACAAACTGAACGAGCAGCAGCAGGTACCACCAGCTCCAGGCGCGCGGCTGGTGTGCGGGGTCGCTCATCCTGGCGTTCCTATCCTCGTAACACTCTCTTGCTTCGCACGGAGGCCGCGGCCCGGCGGCGCTCGTCGCACGGTGGCGGCTCGCTTCGCCAGTGACAACATTATTGCATATCCGGGTCAAGCCCCGGCTACGTGCGGTTGAACCCGCGGCCTGCGCCGGCTCGCTCAGCGTGCCGACCAGCGATTATTTAGGGTCGCTAAGCCTCGTTGCCGAGCGTGATAGCAAACCGGTCGGCGAGGCCGCGGCGGCCGGTGTCGGTGATCATCACGGCGCGGGTATCGCGCTGCCGCTTGACCCAGCCGAGGTCGAGACAGCGTGAGGCCAGCGCCGCGCCCACCGCCCCCGCGAGGTGCAGCCGGCGTTCGCTCCAATCGAGGCAAGCGCGACAGAAGACCCGCTTACCGTGGCGGATCGCCGGCACGTCGACGCCAAATTCGGTCAGAAAGGCCTCGCCCGAATCGGTCAGCACGCCGCCATCCTCGCTCAAGACGACATGCTCATGGGCGCTCAGCGCATCGGCCAGCGCGACACCGAGCCGGCCGGCAAGATGGTCGTAACAGGTGCGCGCCGTGCGCAAGGCCTCACCGCCCCGCCAATGCGGCCGGTAGCGAGGCGGGTTATCGGCGGCCACTGCCATGATGCCTTCCAGCATGTTGCCGACGCGCGGCGAGCCCAGCCGGAAATAGGCGTGCCGCCCCTGTCGGTGCACCGCCAGTAGCCCCGCATCGGTCAATTTGCCGAGATGCTCGCTCGCGGTCTGCGGCGATACGCCGGCAACAAAGGCTAGCTCGGTCGCGGTCATCGCGCGGCCGTCGAGCAACACGGTCAGCACATTGGCGCGCGCGGGATTGCCGACCAGCGCGGCGATCTCGGCGAGGGAAGCGACGGACTCGGTCATGCGATCACCCTGGGCAGAGGCTAACCGGGCCTCAACGTAGGAAGGCGGACGGCGCATTGCACGCGCCGACGCTTCGAGTTCGGCCGAAGCGTTAAGGCGGGAAAGGCAGGGGTAGCCGGACCATGTTGCGGGAAGCCGCAACTACAGTGGAGCTCCTTGCATGAACGCCGGGATTGACCGCCATCGCTCACCGCTGCTCGATCTACGCGAGACCCATTTTCTGGTGCCGAGCGAGCACTCTGGCCTGTCGTTGTTCCTCAGCCATCTGCCCCCGAACGGCACGCCGAACGGGCGCGTCGTGCTGTATGTGCATGGCGGCACCTTTCCGTCGGGGCTGGCGGTGGCGCATCGCTTTGACGGCCGCTCGTGGCGCGATGAGCTATGTGCCGCCGGCTATCACGTATGGGGCCTCGACTTCCTCGGTTTTGGCGGCTCCGACCGCTATCCCAGCATGGCCGAATCCCCCGATGCCAAGCCGGCGCTGGGCTCGACGGAAGATGCGGCACAGCAACTCGCGGCGGCCGTGCGCTTTATCGGCGCGCGCCACACGGTGGCACAGGTGTCGCTCGTCGCGCATTCGTGGGGAACGCTGGTGGCCGGCCGGGTTGCGTGCCACCACCCGGACCTTGTCGAGCGCCTGGTGTTTTTTGGCCCAATCGCGAGGCGCGACGGGCCGGCGGGGCAACGCCTGGCCGCGTGGCGGTTGATCTCATTGCGGGATCAGTGGGATCGCTTTACCGGCGACGTGCCGGACGGCGCCGCGCCGGTATTGTCGCGTGCGCATTTCGCCGAATGGGGCGAACGCTATCTCGATACCGATCCGGCGAGCCGCACTCGCGACCCCGCCGCGGTACAGGTGCCGAGCGGCCCGTTCCAGGACATCTTCGATGCCTTCGCCGGCGATTTCCCATACGACCCGGCAGAGGTGCGAGCGCCCGTCGCGATCATTCGCGGCGAATGGGACAGCCTGTGCACCGATGCCGACGCGCATTGGCTGATGACGCGGTTGTCGAATGCCGCACCATGCCGCGATGTCAAAATCGCTCGCGCGACGCACCTGATGCATATGGAGGCGGGGCGATACGCACTGTATCGCGAAACGGAAGCATTTCTCGCGGGCGGCGACACCGGCCCGGCTGCCGTTTAAGACTGGCGTTTAAGAGAGGTGAAATATGTTCGCCGTAATCTTTGAAGTGCACCCCAAGACCGAGCAGTGGGACGATTACCTGCATCAAGCCGGGCTCTTGCGACCCGAACTGGTTGAGATCGACGGCTTCCTCACCAATGAGCGTTACGCCAGCCTGCAACATGAAGGCTGGGTGCTGTCGCTTTCGTTGTGGCGCGACGAAAAGGCGGTGATCCGCTGGCGCACCTTCGCGCGGCATCACGAGACGCAGGAGAAAGGTCGCTTCGAGATCTTCGCCGACTACCATCTGCGGGTCGGCGAGGTCACCGCCGATAGCGGGCTTGCCGCGGGTGAGGCGCTGCGCGAGCAGCGTTTCGATGAAACCGAAACCGGAGATGCGACGCATCTCGTACTTGCGGAACGTACGATCGCGGAATTGCCCGAAAAACCGGCAGCGGCGGATGTCATGACGCGGCTCGGGTTGCCGGCACCGGATGCGCTGGTTGGCCTCGTCGAGCGGGACGTATTCCGGCATCTGCAACGACCTGACGATTACCTGCTGCTGACCTCATGGAAGACGCCGATGGCGGCGGATGCCTGGCTTCCCCGGCGCCAGGGCGATGGCGCTCGCTATCGCCGCGTCCGGGTGATCCGCGATTACGGCATGTTCGACCGCCGCGAAGCGCCGCAATACTACCCGCCCGCGCCGCGGCCATGACCCCTCGTCAGCCTTGCCTTGCGTCGAGCCGCCGCGTGCGCGTATGGGTCGCGAGGATAGGAGGAGCGGATATCCATGGGGCGGATCGCGATCGGCGGCTTTCAACACGAGACCAATACCTTCGCGCCGCAGCGCGCGACCTGGGAGGATTTCGCGCGAGCCGATGCGTGGCCCGGCTATCTGCGCGGCCCGGAGCTGATCGACGCCGTTCGCGGCTATAACATTCCGATCGCCGGCGCGGTGGAGGCGTTGCGGGTGCGCGGACATGAGTTGTTGCCGCTGTGCTGGTGCTCGGCGCCGCCGTCATCGTATGTCGCGCGCGATGCCTATGAGCGGGTGGCCGGCGCGATGCTGGAGGACCTTAGGCGGTACACGGACGAAGGCGCGATCGATGGCGTCTATCTCGATCTGCACGGCGCGATGGTGGCGGAGCATCATCAGGATGGCGAGGGCGAATTACTGCGCCGCCTCCGGGCTCAGCTCGGCGACACAATACCGATCGTCACCAGCCTCGATTTCCATACCAACATGACGCCGGAGATGGTGCGCGATGCAACCGCGATGGTCGGCTATCGCACCTACCCGCACATCGACATGGCAGCGACTGGCGCCCGCGCCGCCGAGCTGCTCGACCGGCTGTTGCGCGAGCGCCGGCCGCTTCACAAGGCGTTTCGCCAGATCGACTTTCTGATCCCGCTGGTATGGCAATGCACGATGGCCGAACCGACAGCCGGGGTGTTCGCGCTGCTCGACGAGATCGAGCGGGGCGGCACCGCGTCGAATCCCGGCGGCTCGCACAATCAGGGCATTGTCAGCGTTACTCACACGCCGGGTTTCCCGCCGGCCGATATCGCGCAGTGCGGCCCGGCCGTGGTGGTTTATGGCCATGACCGCGAGGCGGCGGAAGCGGCCGCCGACCGGCTCGCCGCTATGATCCGCGAGCGCGAGGCCGAGTTCGCCGGCAAGCTCTACACGGCCAACGAGGCCGTCAGCGAGGCCTTGCAGCTGGCGAAAACCGCGTCAAAGCCGATCGTGCTGGCCGATATTCAGGACAATCCCGGGGCTGGCGGCACCTCCGACACGGTCGGGTTGCTGCGGGCGCTGATTGCGCAGCGCGCCGCCGGAGCGGTGATCGGCGTGATCGTCGATCCCGAAGCCGCGACAGCCGCAGCCGCGGCTGGCGAGGGGGCGCAACTCGACATCGGCATCGGCGCAAAGGTCGGCTATGCCGGCGAGACGCCAGTTGAGGCGGATTGGCGCGTCGTGCGTGTCGGCAGCGGCGAGTTCACCGGCACCGGCCCGTTTTATGGCGGCGCCCAATTCCGAATCGGCCCGATGGCGCTGGTGACCGACGCGGCGAGCGGCGTGTCCGCTGTTTTGGCGGCGAAACGCATCCAGGCCGCCGATCAGGAGATGTTCCGCCATGTCGGCGTCGAACCCACCCAGGTGCCAATCCTCGGGCTCAAATCCACCGTGCATTTCCGCGCCGATTTCCAGCCGATTGCCGAGACCGTGCTGTGTGTGGTGTCGCCCGGCGCGCATATTTCCGACCCGGCCGAGTTCCCCTATCGTCATCTGCGTCCCGGCATCCGGCTGCATCCGATGGGACCTCCCCGCGGCTAGCGGAGGGTTTGGCACGATCCTGGCAGCGATCGGAACGACATGGCGTACCCGGCAACCCTTCACGAGATCGAGGAAACGGCGGATACCGCGCCGGTCTCGCCGCGCCGCCTGCTTACCATGGAGACGCTGCAGGCATTCGAGCGCCGCTCGAACGTGGCGGGCGCGTTGCGGCTCGCGGCACACGGGCTATGCATGACCGGCACCGGCGTCGTGGTGTGGCTGGCAACGCCGTCCTGGCTGCTGCTGATCCCGGCGATGGTGCTGCACGGCGCGACGCTCGTTGCGATGTTCGCGCCGATGCATGAATGCACCCATCGCACCGCATTCGTCTCACGGCGCGCCAATGATGTCGTGGGCTGGCTGGCCGGCCTGCTGTGCGTTTATAATTCGAACTTCTACCGCTACTATCACGGCTGGCATCATCGCTATACGCAGGACCCGGCGCGCGATCCGGAACTGATGTACCCGCGGGCGACTGACCGGCTGCATTATCTGCTCGAGACCAGCGGCTATACCTTCTGGTCGCGTCGCCTGATCGATTACCCGGCGATCGCGCTCGGCCGCACCGCCGGCGTGCCGTTTGTGCCGGCGAGCGCGCGGCACCGGATCGCGTTGTCGATGTCGGCGCAATTGCTGATCTACGTGCTCGGTGCCGGGACGGTCGTGTTGGGATCGACCGCCTTCCTGTATTACTGGCTGCTGCCGGTGCTGCTGGCGACACCGCTGTTGCGGTCATATCTGATCGCCGAGCACACGGATTGCAGCCGCGACCGCAACCGCCTGACCAACACGCGCACGACGCTGACAATCTGGCCCATCCGCCTGTTGATGTGGAACATGCCCTTCCACGCCGAGCATCATCTCTACCCGACCGTCCCGTTCCACCGCTTGCCGCAATTGCATACGGAGATCGGGCGGCACCTGGCGCATATTGGCCCCGGCTATGTCGCGGTGAATCGCGCCGTCCTTGGCTCCCGTCCCTTCCGCCGCGTCTCGCCCCTCCCGCGCTAACCCTGCCGGGGAGCGAAGACATAAGCATTATCGGGGCTGGGCGTCGACCCTCGCTACCGTTGCGACGCGCCCTGCAACGGCACGTGCCACACTTCGCGGGCATATTCGGCGATTGTACGATCGGCCGAGAACCAGCCGACGCGGGCGATGTTGAGCGCGGTGGCGCGCCCCCAATCGGCGGGCCGCCGCCATAGCGCGTCGATCTTCGCCTGGGCCACGCGATAACTGGCGAAATCGGCCGCCACCATGTACGGATCGCGATGCTTCAGATCGTCGGCCAGACCGCGGAAGCGGTACGGATCGTCCGGCGAGAACGTACCATCGGCGATCAGATGGATAACGGTATCGAGTTCGCGTGAGGCGGCGATGACATCGCTGGCATCAAGGCCGTGTTTTTGGCGGCGCGCCTCGACCTCGTCGGTGCGCAGACCAAAGATAAAGATGTTTTCGTCGCCAACAAATTCGCGGATCTCGACATTAGCGCCGTCGAGAGTGCCGATGGTGAGCGCCCCGTTCAGCGCCAGCTTCATGTTGCCGGTGCCGGATGCTTCCATCCCCGCGGTGGAAATCTGCTCCGAGAGATCGGCCGCCGGGATGATCGCCTCGGCGAGGCTGACATTATAGTTGGGCAGAAACACCAGCCGCAGCACATCGCGCGTGACTGGGTCGTTGTTGATTGTCTGGGCGATGTCGTTGGCCAGTTTGATGATCAGCTTGGCGCGCCAGTAGCTAGCCGCCGCCTTGCCGGCGAAGATCTTGACGCGTGGCACCCAATCGGCGCTCGGGCAGGCGCGGATCGCGTGATAGCGCGCCACCGTGTCGAGCAGGTTGAGCAATTGCCGCTTGTACTCATGGATGCGCTTGATGTGCACATCGAACAGCGCGCCGGGGTCGACCGGGATGCCCGTCTGTTCGTGGATGAAGCGCGCCAGCGCTTTCTTGTTGGCACGCTTGACGGCTGCCATACGTTGGATCGTCCCCGGATCGTCGGCATGCTCGGCGAGGCGGCCCAGCGCATCGATATCGTCGAGCACCTCCTTGCCGCAGACCCGCGACAGCACCGTGGTCAGTCCCGGATTGGCCTGATGCAGCCAGCGGCGGAAGGTGATGCCGTTGGTCTTGTTGACGATGCGGCCGGGATAGAGCGCGTTGAGATCATGGAACACCGTCTTGCGCATGAGGTCGGTGTGCAAGGCCGAGACGCCGTTGATCTTATGCGAGCCGACGAAGGCGAGATTGCCCATTCGCACCCGCCGCCCGGCATGCTCGTCGATCAGCGAGATGGAGGAGAGAAGCCCCGGATCGGTATGGCCGTTCTTGCGGGCGCCGTCGAGATGGGCGGCGTTGATCAAATAGATGATCTGCATTTGGCGCGGCAGCAGCCGCTCCATCAGCGGCACCGGCCAACTCTCGAGCGCCTCCGGCAGGAGCGTATGATTGGTGTACGAGAACACCGCCTTGGTGATCGCCCAGGCCTCGTCCCACTCGACGCCATTGAGATCGACGAGGATGCGCATCAATTCGGCGATCGAGATCGCCGGATGCGTGTCGTTGAGCTGGATGGCGACATGGTCGCCAAGCGACCTGATCTCGCGATGCTGCTTTAAATGTCGGCGGACGAGA
>JAFAYW010000093.1 GCA_019240125.1 Alphaproteobacteria bacterium | reverse complement strand
ACCCCGCTCCAGCGCTCCCACTCCAGGTCCTCGATCGGCACCGTGGCGCCGAACCCGGCATTGTTGAACAGCACGTCGAGCCGGCCGAAGGTTTCCTTGGTCTTCTTGAACAGCGCCTCGACCGAGGCCGGGTCGCTGACATCGGTCGCCACCCCGAGCCCCTTCCCCTGCAGTCCCTCGATCTCGCTGACCACTGCGTCGAGCGGGTCCTGCCGGCGCCCGGCGACGACGACCGAGAACCCCTCGCGCGCCAAGGCCAGGGCCGACGCCTTGCCGATGCCGCTGCCGCCGCCGGTGACCAGCGCGACCTTGCCCTGCGACCCGCTGTGCGATGATGCCATCTAACCGCTCCCTCGTTTCTGGATGCGCCGCACGATAATCGGCTTTTCCCGATTTGTAAGGCGTTACACGAGTTTTTTGGTCATCAGAAAGCGCGTCGCGCCGGGCGCCGGCACCGCCAGCTCCGCCGCCACCGACCAGCCGCGTTTCTTGTAGAAGCCCGGCGCCTGGAAATGCAGGGTGAACAGCGCCGCCAATGTGCAGCCCCGTTGTTTGCCCTCCGCTTCCGCCATGTCGAGCAGCCGCGAGCCCAGCCGATTACGCCGCTGTGTTTCGGGCAGAAAGAACCGGTCGATGAACATGACGCCGAGCGAGGTGCGGCCATAAAGGCCACCGATCAGGTCACCGCTTTCCGGGTCGGTGACCAGCACGGCGAGCGGCTTGTAATCGCGAAACCCGGCCTGCCCTTCGTTGTAGCCGGCGAGGCTCTCGGCGATGAACCCGGTCTGCTGCTCGGTTGGAGCGTCGGTGACGGTGATGATCGGGTCGGCCGCGGTCATTCTGTGCTCCGGCAAGGATCGCGTCACGGTTTCTAGACGACACAATAGCCCTGAAAGCCGGCGAACATCAGCGCCACGAAGAGCAGCAAGGCGCCCAGGCAGACAATTGTGCGGGCGGTCCGGCGGCCGTTGCGAAGACGTCGCCACAGAACGCTGCGCGCCTTGACGAACAAGCGTTCGGTCCGGGCGTCATGCGCGGCACCGCCGCTCTCGCCCAGGTCTTCTCCTGCTTCCCGGCTCGACAACAGGTAGAGAACCGGAAAAACCAGGACCAGTGAGCCCAGAATGCCGAACAGGCCGGAGAGCCATCCCGTCAGTTCAGCCACCCGCGCGCAGGTCATGCAGCGCTGAACACCGCCTTTGCCTTTGCTACGAGGTGTTCCTCCGAGCGCTCCCGAACATCAACATGCCGCGGCACCAGCTCGACCACGCCATGCTTCCGCAGGATATCGAGCGCATGGCCAACTTCTTCGGCAACCTGCCGATTGGGTGGTGTAGCCGGCAATTTGACCTCGAAAAGGACATCGCGGTCCTTGTCCGGCCCGGGCTCGGAATGGCCGATGATGCGCACCATGACATCGACACCACAGGCCCGCGCGATGCGCTTGAGCGTGCCATACGTCACGCCCTCGGTACCGCGGCCCGATTCCATCGTGCTGATGGCCGGCTGGGACACGTCAAGGCGGGCCGCGACCGCTTCCTGGGTCAACCCGCCCAAGTCGCGCATCGCCTTGATGAGGCGAGCTCCCTCGAAGACATCACCGGCGGTCTGGTAGTTGCGTTCATGCTCGGGATTGCCGCCGATCAGGTCTTCGATCGGACGCGAAACCCGCCTGCCGCGTGTATCAGACATTGCGCTGTTCCCTTCAGATCGCCGCGAGCCGCGCCTGCGCCACCGTGGCGGTAAATCGTGGAATATCGGCCCGCAGGATGACCGCGAGCACCGTCACATCGGCGGCGGCAATCGTGCCATCGGGGGCAATCTGATCATCCACGGTATAAATCACGGCCTCATTTCCGTGGTCGTGGCAGTAGAGGACGGGATTGGTGCCGATCACCATGTCCGCGGTCACATCGGGAGATCCGTACACCGTCGCGTTTTTCAGCCGACGCACCAGAAACGCGAACGGGACGGGGCTCCGGTTGGAGCAGTCCGCCATCTCCTGATAGGCGTCGAACTGCCCCGGAAGTTCGGCCCATGTGATAACTCCCGCCATCCGCCGATCTCGAGTATAATGTATATGTTATGACGCGGTTCCGCCAGGGTCTTTCCATAGGGCGGAAAAGCGCAGCGCCTTCCGCCGGGACATCATTGGCGGATGGCGCTCCGCTTATCCGCCCTACGCTATAGGTGGCCGGCGCACCGGCTGGGTTTGTTCGAAGGCGTGGGCGGCGCGCAGGACGCGGTGTTCGGCATAGAGGGGGGCGACGATCTGCAGACCGATCGGCAGCCCGGCCGAGGTGAGGCCGCAGGGGATGCTGCAGGCGGGTTGGCGGGTCATGTTGAACGGATAGCTGAAAGGCGACCAGTCGATCCAGTTGCGCTCGTCGGAGCCCTCATGCATGTCGCGGCCGACCGGCAAGGCCGTCACCGGCATCATCGGCGTCAGCAATAGATCGTATTTCTGGTGGAATTCGCCCATACGTCGGCCGAGCGCGGTGCGGGCGAGATCGGCGGCGACAAAATCGGCGCCGCTGATGCGCTCGCCCGCCGCCACCACGTCGAGCATGCCCGGGTCGCACAGCGAGTGCTGTTCCTTCGGGAACCCGGCAAGCACTCGAGCCGCGCCCGCCGACCATAAGGTCAGCAATTCCTCACGCGGCGATGGGAAAATCTCGCCGACGATGTCGACACTCGCGCCCAACTCCTCAAAGCGCCGTGCCGCCGCGGCGCAAGCGGCGGCAATCTCGGGATCGACCTTGGCGTAGCCGAGATCGGGACTATAGGCGATCCGCCAGCCGCGCACGCCATCATCGATGCCGTTGAGATAGTCGCGGCCGTCCGGCGGCAGCGCGTAGGGGTCGCGGTAATCGGGGCGTGAAAGCACACGGAGCATCGCCGCGGCGTCGCGCACGTGCCGCGTCATCGGCCCTACATTCGACAACAGCCCCATTGGCGAGGGCGGGTGTGCCGGCACCCGGCCAAAGGTCGCCTTGATCCCGAAGATGCCGCTGAACGACGAAGGGATGCGGATCGAGCCGGCGCCGTCGCTGCCGACATGCAATGGCGCGATGCCGGCGGCGCAGGCGGCCGCCGCGCCGGCGCTGCTGCCCCCTGGCGTGTGATCGAGGTTCCACGGGTTGCGCGTGATGCCGGTCAGCGGCGAGTCGCCGATCGCCTTCCAGCCGAATTCCGGTGTCGTCGTCTTGCCGAGGATGACGGCGCCGGCCTCCTTCAGCCGCGCCACCGCCGGGCCGTCTTCGTCCCACGGCTGGTTTGGGTTGATCAGGCGCGAGCCGCGCAGCGTCGGGAAGCCGCGCATCGGCACGAGGTCCTTGATCGTGGCGGGCACGCCATCAATCGGTCCAAGCGGTTCGCCCTTTCGCCATCGCGCTTCCGCGGCACGGGCCGCAATCATCGCGCCATCGCCATCGACGACGCAAAACGCGTTCAATTTTGGTTGCAGCGCATCGAGCCGGGCGAGCAGGGCCTCGGTCACCTCGACCGGCGACAGCTTGTGCTGGCGGTATTGCCCGGCAAGATCCAGAGCCGACGTGTAAGCGATGTCTGCCGTGCCCGTCATGCCGCCTCCGCACCGGAAGCCGCGATCATCGGCGAATCGCCGCAGCGCCGCAATGGCCGGACGGCAAGAAGGCTTACGGCACACCGCTTGCGTGTCTCGGTGCCCATTGTGGCGCGCGAAACGGTTCGACTAATCTTTAGGCAGAAGAAGGGGAGCAGGGCAGGCATGGGTAGACGTGTATGGCTGGCGCTGACGGTTATCGCGCTAGCGCTGGCACCGGTCCGCGGTTGGGCGGAAACCACGCTGCGTTTTATCCCGCAGGCTGATTTGCGCAGCCTCGACCCGATCTGGACCACCGCCTATATCACCCGCAATTTCGGGTACATGGTTTACGACACGCTGTTTGCGCTCGATAAGAACTTCAAGCCGCAGCCGCAGATGGTCGATACCTTCACCATCAGCGACGACAAGCTCACCTACAAATTCACGCTGCGCGACGGCCTCAAATGGCATGACGGCTCGCCGGTGCGCGCCGCCGATTGCGTTGCCTCGCTGAAGCGCTGGGGTGCCCGCGACGCACTCGGCCAGAAGATGATGCAGTCGATCGCGTCGATGACCGCGGATAACGACAAGACCTTCACGATCACGCTGAAATCGCCGTTTCCGCTGATGCTCGACGCGCTCGCGAAATTGTCGAACGTCACGCCCTTCATGATGCCGGAACGGCTCGCCAACACCGACCCGTTCACGCAGATCACCGAGGAGGACGGCTCGGGTCCGTTCAAGTTCGTCAAGGCCGAGTGGGTACCGGGCAGCAAGGCCGTCTTTGTCAAAGACACAGCCTATGTGCCGCGCAAGGAACCGCCGAGCTTCGCGGCCGGCGGCAAGATCGCCAAGGTCGACCGGGTCGAATGGATCTATATCCCGGACACCGCGACCGCCGCCGCCGCGCTCAATGCCGGGGAGGCCGACTGGTACGAGCAGCCGCCCGCCGACCTGATCCCGACCTTCGCCAGCAACAAGGACATCAAGGTCGATACGGTCGATCCGCTCGGCAATTACGGCGTGCTGCGGTTCAACAGCACCCTGCCGCCCTTCAACAACCCGAAGATGCGCGAGGCCGTGCTCAACCTGATCGACCAGAAGGAGTACATGCAGGCGGTCGCCGGCGACGAGAAATACTGGAAGACCTGCGCCGCGTTGTTTGTCTGCGGCACGCCCTATGCCAGCGATGCCGGCGCGGACGCGCTGTTGCACGGGCCGAATGTCGACAAGGCCAAAGGGCTGATCAAGGAGGCCGGCTACAAGGGCGAGAAGATCGTACTGCTGTCGGCGACCGACCAGTCGATCGTACAGAACCAGGCGCTGGTGACACAGGAATTGCTGACCAACGCCGGGCTCAACGTCGATCTGCAGGCCAGCGACTGGGGCACGCTGATCACCCGCCGCACCTCGAAAGAGCCAATCGACAAGGGCGGCTGGAGCATCTTCCACACCTGGACTTCGGCCCCCGACATGCTGTCGCCCGCGGTCAACAACCAGGTTCGCGGCAATGGCGACAAGGCGTGGTTCGGCTGGCCGAGCGACGCCAAGATGGAAGACCTCGTCGACGCCTGGTTCAAAGCGCCCGATCTCGCGGCGCAGAAGAAGATCGCCGATGATATCCAGACGGAATATTACGCAAACGAGATCCCGGGCGCGTCGACCGGCCAGTTCGTGATCCCGACCGCCTACCGCAAGAACCTCGACGGCATCATCGTCGCCCCGGTCGTCTTCCTGTGGAACGTCGAGAAGAAATGAGCGGAGTTTCGGCACTTTCGCTGTCGTCCCTGCGGAAGCAGGGACCCACCGTTGGACATCGCGGGCGGCTGAGATGATGCCGATACGGTCGGGCTACGATGGCAACGGCGAGTCGGTAGCGCGGTGGGTCCCCGCTTACGCGAGGACGCCAATTTGGGTGGCGGGGCGCCGCTAGATGTTCGCGTACATCATCCGCCGCGTGCTGGCGACCATTCCGGTTATGGCGGTGGTCGCGATCTTCGTCTTCGCGCTGCTTTATCTCAGTCCCGGCGACCCGGCGGCGATCATTGCCGGCGATACCGCCACGGTCGAGGACATCGCCCGCATCCGAGCGGCGCTCGGGCTGGATCAACCGATCTACATGCAGTTCGGCATCTGGCTTTGGCACCTGCTGCACGGCGATCTCGGTATTTCGATCTTCACCAATCTGCCGGTCATCAGATTGATCCAGCAGCGGCTCGAACCCACCGTCGCGCTGACCCTGTCGACCCTGATCGTCTCGGTGCTGGTGGCGATCCCGATGGGCGTGTTGGCGGCCTGGAAGGCGGGCTCGTGGATCGATCGCGGCGTAATGATCTTTGCGGTGCTCGGGTTTTCAGTGCCGGTTTTCGTGCTGTCGTACCTGCTGATCTATGTCTTCGCGATCCGCTTCGACTGGCTGCCGGTTCAGGGCTATGTCAGCATCAGCAACGGGTTCTGGCCGTTCCTGTCGCACATTATCCTGCCGAGCATTGCACTCGGGCTGATCTATGCCGCGCTGATCGCGCGCATCACCCGCGCCAGCATGCTCGACGTGCTGGCACAGGATTACATCCGCACCGCACAGGCCAAGGGCCTCGGCAGCGAGCAGGTCCTGATCGGGCACGCGCTGAAAAACGCGGCGGTGCCGATCGTGACGATCATCGGCATCGGCATCGCGCTCTTGATCTCGGGCGTGGTGGTGACGGAGACAGTGTTCGCGATCCCAGGGCTCGGGCGCCTGACGGTGGACGCGATCCTGCGCCGCGACTATCCGATCATCCAGGGCATCATTCTGATCTTCTCGGCGGTCTATGTGGTGATCAACCTGCTGGTCGATCTCAGCTATACGCTGCTCGACCCGCGCATCCGGTATTGAGCATGGCTTTGCGGTGGCGCGCGATTGCCCCTCACCCCTGCCCTCTCCCCGCGCGCGGGGAGAGGGAGCGCGGTTCCAGCGACCGCCTTCCCCTCGCCCCGCTTGCGGGGAGAGGGTGGACGCAGGAGTCAGCCTGCGGCCGGGTGAGGGGCAGCGGCGCCCCGGCCATGCCGCGCTAGGCGAAACCGCATGGCCGTCATCCACGACGACATCGCCCTTGCCGCCCCCGCCGCCCCGACCTGGCCCAATCCGGTGTGGCGCTATGTCCGGCGTCACCCGACCATCGTTGTCGGCGCCATTATCCTGGCGGTCATGATCGCGATCGCGATCCTGGCGCCGGTTCTCGGCACCACCGATCCGCAGGCGCTGGCGCCAATCCGGCGGCTGAAATGGCCGTCGGCGCAATACTGGTTCGGCACCGACATGCTGGGGCGCGACGTGTACAGCCGCACCCTCTATGGCGCGCGGGTATCGCTGGTCGTCGGCTTTGCCGTGGCGGCGCTCAGCACAACAGTCGGTCTCGCGATCGGCGTCATCGCCGGCTTCACCCGCTGGGTCGACGCGGTGGTGATGCGGGTGATGGACGGGCTTATGTCGATCCCGTCGATCCTGATCGCCATCGCCCTGATGGCGCTGACCCGCGCCAGCATGCAGAACGTCATCTTTGCCATCACCGTCGCCGAAATTCCCCGCGTGACGCGGCTGGTGCGCGGTGTCGTGCTGACCCTGCGCGAACAGCCCTATGTCGAGGCGGCGATCGCCAGCGGCACCGGATTTTTCCTGATCCTGTGGCGCCACATCGTGCCGAACACCCTGGCGCCTCTGCTGGTGCAGGGCACTTTCATCATGGCCTCGGCGATGATCACCGAGGCCATCCTGTCGTTTATCGGCGCTGGCACGCCGCCCAATATCCCGAGCTGGGGGAACATCATGGCAGAAGGGCGCAGCCTGTTTCAGGTGGCCTACTACATCGTGATGTTCCCCGGCGTCTTCCTGTCATTGACGGTGCTGGGGATCAACCTGCTCGGCGACGGCTTGCGCGACGCACTCGACCCGCGTCTGGCGCGGCGGCTGTGACCGGGGGCGAGGCTACCATGACGACCGTCTCCGAACCGATCGCCGCCGTCGCTGAGACCCCGCAACACGCGTCGGCGCACCGGCCAGCCGGTGCGCTGCTCGAGGTCGACAGTCTGCGCACCTGGTTTTACACGCGCGACGGCATCGTGCGGGCGGTGGATGGCGTCTCGTTTTATGTGATGCCCGGCGAGACACTGGCGGTGGTCGGCGAAAGCGGCTGCGGCAAGAGTGTGACGGCCCTGTCGATCCTGCGGCTGATCGCGTCGCCGCCAGGGCGCATTGTCGATGGCTCGATCCGCTTCGCCGGGCGCAACCTGCTGTCGCTGACCGATGCGCAGATGCGCCAGGTGCGCGGCAATGACATCTCGATGATCTTCCAGGAGCCGATGACCTCGCTGAACCCGGTGCTGACGATCGGGCACCAGATCGGCGAGACCCTGACGCAGCATCAGGGGCTCGATCGCAAGGCAGCCTCGACCCGCGCCGTCGAGATGCTGCGCCTCGTGCACATCCCCGAGCCGGAACGCCGCATCGGGCAATATCCGCATCAACTATCGGGCGGCATGCGGCAGCGCGTGATGATCGCGATGGCGCTCGCCTGCAACCCGAAACTGCTGATCGCCGACGAGCCGACCACCGCCCTCGATGTGACGATCCAGGCGCAGATCCTCGATCTGATGCGCGAACTGAAGCAGAAGATCGACGCCGCCATCATGCTTATTACCCACGATCTCGGCGTCGTGGCCGAGATGGCACAGCGTGTCGTTGTGATGTATGCCGGGCGCAAGGCCGAGGAAGCACCGGTGCGCGACCTGTTCCGCCGGCCATTGCACCCCTACACCAAGGGCCTGCTCAATTCCGTGCCGAAACTCGGCGCCAGCCAGGTCATTGATGAGCGGCTGCCGCGCCTCGCCGAAATCCCGGGCACGGTGCCGTCACTGCGCGAGCCGATGCCCGGCTGCCCGTTCGCTGCCCGTTGCACCTTCGCCACCGACATCTGCGTCCGCGAGATGCCGGCTTTCGAGGAAAAGCAGCCGGGCCATTACGCGGCGTGCTTCCACTCCGACCGCGTTGTGGCGGCGTGAGCGATGATCGAAAGCGCCCTCAATTTCGCCAGGTCGTGGTCGATCTCGCCAAACTCCGGGATTATTGCCTCTCGCCAGCGCATCCGCACGGCCGGCACAAGGCGCGCGTCTTTCGTGCTCGGCTCAAAATGGAAGCAGCCGATGCCGATATGTTGCGGAATGCCCTGCTGCGCGCTGCACATGAAGATGGGGCGAGTTTCGTGTATCGGAGAACCGATCAGCATGGCACTCACTATTCCCTCGATTTCGAGCTCAGCACCACGGCGGGCGTCGCGATTGTTCGCTCGATCTGGATCATTGCCGCGGAACAAGAGAGTTTGCGATTTGTGACGTGCTATCTGCTTTAGAGTTGGAAAGACGCAAAACCACCAATGAACCCAACAATCCATCTTCTCGACGTTATCGCTTTGACGTCAGACGTCCCGGAGAAATCGCTCTCGCGTGGCCAGGTCGGCACGGTCGTCGAGGTCTATGACGATGGCCAATACGAGGTTGAGTTTGTCGACGAAGAAGGCCGCACCTATGCCTTGGAGGCGCTCGACGGCAGTCAGTTGATGGTACTGCGGTACCGGCCAGAACACGCGGCTTAGCCGAGTGGCTACCGCGAGCGCCGGGCCGCTTCTCTCCGTCCTCAACCTCGTCAAGCATTTTCCGGTCAAGAAGGGGCTGCTTCAGCGGACGGTCGGGCAGGTGCACGCGGTTGACGGCATCTCATTCGATATTGCCGAGGGCGAGACGCTGGGGCTGGTCGGGGAGAGCGGTTGCGGCAAATCCACGGCCGGCAAGACGATCCTCAAATTGCTCGAGCCGACCTCGGGTGAAATCCGGGTCAATGGCGAGCGTATCGATGGGTTATCGCGTGCCGATATGCGGAGCTATCGGCGCGAATTGCAGGTCGTGTTCC
>JAFAYW010000089.1 GCA_019240125.1 Alphaproteobacteria bacterium | reverse complement strand
ACCGCTGATGACCTGCTGGTCGCCGCGCGACGCGCCTCCGGCTGGTTCTTCGGCAACAGCGGTGCAATCGCTGCCCACTGCCCATCGTCGAGCCCACCTCCGCCATGATCCAAGCTTTTCAAGTTCCAGTTTGGATTACGCCGAGCGGCACGCGTCAATAACCTGATTTGGTTTTAAGCCTAATTGTTCGACTATGGTCCTTTTGCTGTCCAGTGAAAACATCAGCCGACCCGGTCGCCGCGTTGTTGCGCGCGAAATAGCGGTTTTCGCGACACGCGCTTCTCGCCAATCGGTTGAAAAAGGTAATACATTATTCCCGAAAATGGCATTAAGCAGGTCTGTCTAGAAACCCTGTTCAGCCGACAAACCACGTAAAGCACTGATAAATGACAGTATTTTTTTCCTTGACCTACTTCGAGGCCCGGGGACTACTGCGTTCGCTGATCCCTCATGGTTACTTAGGAAGCTCCGTTTTGTATCGGTAAGCATACTCCTCCGCGCATGGGCCATTTCCGCCGCGAATGTCGGACCTACGACAACCTCGCTGGGTAGATGACCGCCGGCAATACTGCTCCTTCCCACGGATCAGTGCTGGCACAAAGCCACCATATCTATAGCTCCACAAACCTGTGAGATATACTCATGACCACAAACCTTGCACCGCCAGCTGGGTTTACAGCTTCACAACTGATCTTTGAAGACGACTTCACATCCGCGACACTTGATACTGCTTACTGGAACCCATGGCTTGGTAATGATACGTATGGTCGTTGGGGTGATAAGGGTGCATTACCCAGTCCTTACTCGGGAATGAATGAGAGCAGCAGCACCTACCAGGTCATGTACAACGATCCGTATCCGTATGGGTTCGCCACCGACACCACCGGAAACCACCTGCTCGGCGGCAACGGCAACCTTTCGATTATCGCAACTCCCAGCGATTACTTCAGCTCGCTGGGCTATAGTTGGGCCTCGTCTGCCGTCAGCAGCTACGGTAAGGCCTACCTGCCCGCCACCGGCGGATACGTGCAATGGAGCGCCAAAATGCCGGATTCACAATCTGGTGCGTGGGCAGGCCTGTGGCTGCTTAGCTCTAATGGCGCCGAGATGGACGTACAGGAAAGCGGGTATCTTGACGGCTCAGCTAACCCCAACGACGTGCTCGCGTCGCATTGGCAAGGCAGCGGGGGCTCGCAAATCATCCAAAATACTGGCACGGACCTCTCTGCGGCCTATCACACTTACGGCATTGAATATGTACCCGGTAAATCATGGACCGTCTACCTCGACGGCAAGCAGATGGCGCAATGGACCAGCGGGGTTCCGACCAACGCCGCGTATGAAATCGTTATGGACGTGGAAGTCGCAGGGGCTAGCACGGCGGGATGGCACACGGTCGCCAGTGCCACAACAAATCCTGGACCTTTCGAACTCGATGTTAGCGATGTTCAGGTTTATTCGCTTTCCAACGCCCCATCTCCATCACCATCTCCATCTCCATCACCATCACCATCTCCATCCCTACCGCCTGCACCCAGCGCATTAACTCTGGCAGTTGCGGCAGATAGCGGTATTCAGGGTGGTAATATAACGACAGCACTACAGCCCACAATTTCCGGCCAGGGCCAGGCTGGCGATAGTCTCACACTGTATGACGGCACTACAAATATCGGCACAACCACTGTGCTGCCTGATGGAACCTGGTCGGTTACCACAAACACGCTTGCAGTTGGAATCCAAAGTCTGACGGCGACAGAAACAAATTCGGCCGGCACCAGTGCTGTCTCGGCAGCTTTGACTATCACGATTGAACCTGGCGTAACGTCCAGCCCCTCGCAGACCAGAACACCTGTCTTGGACATGAATGGTGACGGAAAAGCCGATATCGTTTGGCAGGATGTGAACACGAACCAGGTTGCTCTGTGGGAAATGAATGGGACCACCAAGCTATCCAGCTCGATCATCCTCTCTCCACGTTCCGGATCGGAGGTCGTGGGCGAAGGAGACTTCAACGGCGACGGCAAGGCAGATTTAATATTACAGAACAGCGCCACCAATCAGGTTTATCTAGCGGAAATGAACGGGACCTCGATTATCGGTGGAGGAACGATCGGAAGCCCGGCTGCCGGTTGGCAGGTTAGTGGGACCGGGGATTTCAACGGTGACGGTAAGGCCGACATCGTCTTCCAGAACAACGTCACTAACCAGGTGTATCTTTGGGAGATGAACGGAACCGCCATGGTTAGTCAGGGGGCCGTGTCAACACCGTCGGCGGGTTGGCAAGTGAAGGCTGTTGGCGATTTCAACGGGGACGGCAATTCCGACATTGTATTGCAGAACAGCAGCACGAACCAAGTGTCGGTCTGGGATATGAACGGAATTTCGATCACAGGCGGCGGAAACTTGGGCTCCCCCGGTGCGGGATGGGAGGTTGTCACGACGGGCCAATTTACGGGTGACGGCACCACCCAGTTGGTATTACAGAACAGTGGTACTGGACAAGTTGGCCTTTGGCAAACCGACGGCACCACCGCTACAACGTTCGATGATATTGGGTCGCCAGGGACAGACTGGCAGATTAAGGAAGCTGCCGACTTTTATGGAAATGGCAGCACCGACTTGTTGCTTCAAAGCCAGAGCACGGGTCAGGTTATGCTATGGACGATGCAGGGTACCACGGTGTTGAGCAGCGATGTTGCGTCGCCTGGCTCCGCAACATGGCACGTTCCTGTCGTGAACGGCTGAGAGGTAATGCGCTAGAAAAGAAGGCCACCCCTGCGCTCGCGATGGGAGGCGCTAACATAATATTTCGCGGACGATCGCCTCTAAATCTCCAATAATATCGCCGAGCGAGCAATCCGGCCCTCGCCCTCGTCCAAAAGAATGGCTCCTCGCCGGCTCCGACACTGGTCGCGCAGCTCGCCAAGGCACACAACGAAGGCAGGCTCGAGGACCGCCTGATCCATTTCGGCAAGCCGAAGCTGCTGATCATCGATGAGGTGGGCTATCTGCCGTTCGAGCCCAATGCCGCGCACCTGTTCTTTCAACTAGTGTCGCGGCGATACGAGCGCGGCAGCATGCTGATCACCAGCAACCGCGCCGTCAGCGAGTGGGGCACAGTGTTCGGCGACGCCGTGGTGGCGACCGCGATCCTCGATCGGCTGCTGCACCACAGCCACGTCATCACGACCGCGGCGACAGCTACCGGCTGCGCGAGAAGCGCCGTGCCGGGCTGCTGCGAACGCCGGTGATCGACGCCGCAGCGGCAACGGCATGACAGCAAGGCTTGCCCAGGTGGGTGCACAGGAACTCCCCACGCGCCGCTCCGCCAGACTCGCGGCGGTCGCTTCGCCGGCGCGCGGGTCCCCCCTATGCACTACCTGGACAAGCCACCCCAGCAACCAAACTGGCCGCCATCAGCCACAAACCAGGGTCCAGTTCTTAATGTCTTCAAGGGTCTACTTCCGAGTGTCGGTTGACACTTGTCGGGCCAGGGCAGCGGCGATTGTTGATTTTCCGACGCCGGGCGCACCCTCGATAGATATGATTGCGGATCGCACCGTTTGGCCCAGTTGTCCTCGGCGGGGTCAGGCCCGGCCGAGATCTTGGTGCAACAAGCCGGGCCCTCTGAGCTGAACGCGCAGACGCTTTGACGGCGATCCGCTCATCCCGCCGCCGTAAAGCGGGCCCATATTGACAGCTGAAAGAGAGTAATTGTGCTGGGACCAACGGAGCGTGAGACACGAGACGTGAACTAACGGAAGAACGTTTCGATAACAAAGTGCTTCGGTGAAGACAAAATGATGCCCGAAATGCTGCTCTAATCCACTGATGCTTTTAAACACTATTGATTCATAGAACGAAATACGAACTTGTTTCAAACAGAGTAACTCCTTATTAGGATATTAAATACTTAAGGGGCAAGTTGCCGCGATATTACACTGGCCGATTGATCACCACTCTCGTCCGTGGACCAAATCGCCCTCCTCATTCGACACCGCAGCAAGGTACGCGCGGCAACGAGCGGTCCGCCCGGATGGCAAGCTGAACCGCGATCGCGACCCAGGGCGGGCTGATGAGCCGCGCAGTGCAGTATGCTCCCACTCCCGTGCCTCACCCGACACGGGTGCACGCGTCAAGGCCCGTCCGAAATACCTTACATATTGCGGACAATGTGAGGCGTCGCCCGGGCAAGAGACCAAGTCTCTGTAGCCTCACGCAAGCCCGCGGGCGCCGTTATCCGTTGCAGTAAGAAGTTTCTATAACAGTTGCAGAATGTCCCACCAGACGGGCAGCGTCGCAAACGATGCGAGCGTACCAGCGCCGACCATTACTGATGTCAGTTCATTATTGAGCCGGTATTGCATGGCGATGACCGAGGCGCCGATCATCGGTGCCATCGCGGCCTCGAACAGCGTTACCCGGGCGGTTTCCCCAAAATGCCCATACAGAAGTACGATCATCGTTGCGATTGCCGCCGGACCCAGGATCAATTTGAAGCCGAGGCCGGCCGCCAGCGCCGCGCGGTTACTGATAATCGCAGAGGCACGCAGTTGCAGGCCAATCGAGACAAGCGCCAATGGCACCACGGTATTGCCCAGGCGCTCCAAGAGTGATGTCAGCCATTCGGGATAGGACACGGGCGCGAGCGCGAGTGCCGCCGCCACGGCGATCAGCGGCGGGAATGTGGCAATGCGCCGAAATATTCCGGCCGCTGACGGCTGCGCTCCCGAGCAGAGCGACGCGATCAGAATCCCTGCTGTCGATAGCACGAGATAGCTGCCGAGCTGATCGATTGCGATCCCGATCGGGATGTAGCGAGGGCCGAAAAACGCTTCGATCATCGGTAACCCAATAAACGATGTATTACCGAGACCGCCGACCAGCATCAGCGCGCCGGTCGTTTCGCGCGGCAGCGCGAGCGCTTTCGATAATGCCCAAAAGAGGGTCGCCCCGAGAGCGAACAGGATCCACGGCATCGCGACCGCGGCCGCAAGCGAGCTATCAAATTGGATGCCATGGACGTGCTGCAGCGCCAGTGCCGGGAGCGCCAGGTTCACGACCAGGCCATTAAGCGCCGCCGGTGCGTCGTCAGGCAGACGACCGGACAATCGGAGCACGACTCCTGCCATGAGACAGACAAACAGCAGAACGATGTTCGCCATGGAGCCGCCCCCAAGTTCAGCGTACCAGCAGACGAACGGACCCGCCCGGTCGGAGCCCCGATAGACCTGTCCGACTGCAGATAAGCGGACCGTGCCTCTTCATCGAACATTACCGCGCGGGGTCGCGAAGGAAGTGTGACGGAGTTCACACGGTTTGCGCATCCGGCGCGCCTACCGACTCAACGTGCAGCACTTCATGAAAACGCTCGGCATCGCCGCTCTCGACGAATTGCGCCAGACCGATCATCGTTGCCAGCATCAAGTCTACGGCATCGAGCGCCGCCCTGAAACCGTGGCCGTCCTCCGCGCGGCGCAGGCAAAGGAATGTCTACACGCAAAATCGCCGCCTCTGGGAGCGCGGCTGCGCGAGAAAGGCGGCAAGCGGCACGCGATGCCGTGCCACCTAGCGGTCGGTGCCCCTGCGCTTCAGGCCGCGCCTCTGCCTGCGCTGGCATCAGCCGATCGCAGTACCTTGACCATTTCGAAGAATTGATGGCCTCGGGGGAATTCTTGTCTCCCGCTTACCGTGAACCCGAGCTTTCGGTAGAACTCGGGCGCCTGGAAGACATGCGTGTGCAACACGATCTCGTGGCAACCCCGTGCGCGGGCCTCTTGCTCGACGGCTTGCATCAATCGGGTACCGCAACCCCGTCCGCGTAAGTCGGGCGGGACATAAAGGAGGCGCACGTAGCACCTCCCAGCCCAGGTCCAGCCGTGAGTACCGCCGATCACAGCGCCATCGGGTTTACGGAGAAAGATGCTGAGCAGCTTTCCGTCAGTAATGCCAGTGATCTTTACATTGAGCTCATAGAGCCACTCTTCGAGCAGATGGAAGCTCGCCAAATCCGGATCGGTTTCCACAATCATCACCGGCGCACCGTCATCCGCCATTTAACCGGTTCCTTTTGCGGCATCGTGTCATTCTCGCGCAGATCGGGCTCGGGCCAAAACTCCCAGAGTATGATTGTTATTGACATTGGCGGGCGAAGGCGGCTTTCGGCGCTGCGCTGACCGCGCTGTGAACGGAGCGTTGGTCGGAAGCGATGGATCATCCCGAGTTGTTTCCATAATGGGACTTATGCGATTTCATTGGAGATGGCGTCATCCATGGGCACTAAATATTTACGAGAGGTGCCGGTAAGATATCTACGAACCGAGGTGCTTGCGGGCGTCACCATGTACCCGGTGCCTAAATCACCAAGAAGTAAGGAATCTGAACGAGGACTAAATCGCCAACGAAGCGCTATTAATACGCACAGTACAGAGTCAAGTTTATCTTGATCCGCCTTTGAGGGAGACGCGATCTTAGCACAGTCGCGGCACCAATTTGCTAATTCATCGCACTTAAAATTATCCGCCTCTTTCGCGGCAGCTTCTGCAACACGCGTCCAATCAATCAGACGAAAGGTTTTTCGGCGACTGGGGTTATATCTGGGTCCCTTCAAACGCCCAAAAAACTCAGTACTGATCGATGCAAGAGCCAGAGCCGGGAAAACCTCCATCAAATAACAACCGCGTGCAGCAACCCTGGCTTCTTCGGGATTCTCGATAGCCCCTAACTCCTTAAGGAACTGCCAGATCGGCGAAGCGCTGCAAAACATGCCCAACCTCCCAGAATTGGAAGGCTGTACTCCTCCGCCGAGCCAGCTAATTAGGGATGCGGCTACGCGCTCTACTGGCCGCATGCCGGTCGAATTTGGGACAATAGTCGGTTGATCCAGAGCTAAAAGCGCACATCCGTCTTCCGAGGATAGAGCTCGTATGAAGGTGAGGGCCTGCGCAAAAGACACCAACTTCGGCGTACAAAACCGCGTTGGGTGGCCATCCTCGAAGCAGACGGCGGAAATGGCTCCTGGGGCGCGTAGGTTATCGGTCCATGCTGAATCAAAGCCGATGCACGCGTCCATTTAGAACTTCTCCATTAGATGCAAGTCACCTATGTGATAATCGGGTTTATCACGCGGAATGTACGACCGATAGAGCGAGAGGTCCTTCAAAACTTGGTTCAAATTAATTGAAAGTCAAATTGCAGCAAAAAAAGAAGCACAAGCCAGACGAAAATAAATATTAGTGATAGCAGTGTCATGCATCTGCTGACCGACGGCTTCCGTAAGATAAGAAAATCCAGGCGTTTTTGCCACCAATGTTTGTGCAGATTATTGTCGATGCTTCGCTGAACAGAGTCACATATAGCCGGCCCAATCAGCCGCGAATAGATTCAAGTTAGGGGCCATTTTGCTTTCGATATCATGGAGACTCTGTTCCCACCGTGATTGCCAAAACTTGCTACCTAAATTAACGTTAAACCACAATATGGATGCGAGCATGCCGAGCGCAGCGAGACAGCATTCATATAGTTTCGCCTTTAGATTAAAAAATCCTACCGCGAGACTAGAATTTAGAATTAAAAAGTAATTTGAGCGTTGCCAAAATAAAGATATCTCAAAATTTCGTGTATCTAATACGTGTTTATATATGTCCTTGTCTTCCATTATGGGAGTGGAATGGGGTTTATTTTTGGTTGCGGTCGCATAGAGGCCTCCAAGAAAATGTCCCGAGTTACGTGAATGCATCTCAAATCACGATCCGCTCGACTTCGTCGAGACTGACCTCATCGCGCCGACGATCATAAAGCTGCGTCGTGCGTGTCGAGGCATGGTTTGCCATTGCGGCAGCCTTTTCCAGCGTACCGCCCTTCTTAAGATATGCGGTGATCCCGGTTGCCCGAAAACAATGGTTGCCGAGCTTGGTTTGGATGCCGGCCGCCACGGCGTGCCGGCGGATCATCGCGTAAGCGTTGGCCTGCGGCAGCACGGTACGCGTGAGTTGGCCGGTGCCTCGTCCGATAGTGCGAAATAACCACCCCTTCAGATCATCGCGCAGGCCGCACCCGTCAAGATAGGCGACGAGGTATTCGTCGAGGTTGTGGTGGCATGGCATCGCGTGGCGCTTGCCGCCTTTCTCGCGCAACCGTACCCAGAGGCGTCGGTTCTGTGT
>JAFAYW010000074.1 GCA_019240125.1 Alphaproteobacteria bacterium | reverse complement strand
CGCTCGGCGTAATCCAAACTGGAACTTGAAAAGCTTGGATCATGGCGGAGGTGGGCTCGACGATGGGCAGTGGGCAGCGATTGCACCGCTGTTGCCGAAGAACCAGCCGGAGGCGCGTCGCGCGGCGACCAGCAGGTCATCAGCGGTATCATTCACGTGCTCAAGATGGAGTGCCATGCAGGACCGCCTGCGGTTGTCGGCCGACCGTCGACAATCTTCAATCTCTTTCGTCCCTCGACCGGCACGAACATCTGCCGACAGCAGTTCGCCGCGCTGGCAGTCGCCGATCCAGGTGGCGTCGAGATGATCGACAGCACCCCTGCCAAGGCACATCGCTCGCCTGCCGGTGGAAAGGGGAGCCGAGCGCTCCAGGCGATCGGCCGCTCTCGCGGCGGGCGAACGACAAAAGTCCATGCTGTTGTCGATGATTGCGGTCGTCCCGCCGCGTTCGTGATAAGGCCCGGCTAGCGTGGTGATCCCCATCGCCTCGAAGCCCTCCCGCCAGCCCGCCTGTGTGCCGCCGATGGCGGCCTACACCATTGAAATGATTGGCTCGGGTTGTTTCAGACCGAGCGTAGCAGCTGCCCGGTCCTCCCAAAGATCCCAAGCGGAAGCACCTTCATCCGATAGACCATCCTCAAAGCTGCGCAAAACTTAATTGAGTGAATGTTATACCTCCTCAAAGATTGGAACCGCATCGCCAAGTCGCTACGACAAGCTCGCCGACAGCTTCGATGCCACCCTATGTCTCGCCGCCATCGTCAACTGGCGGCTATGATCGAGGCTGGAGCCTACGCCACCTCTCTCGCATCCAAGCGCTCCTCGGCACATTGGTTTCGGATCACTGAAGGCGGCGTTCAATGACGCAGCGTCGATCCACTATGGATTAGTCCAAATGAATCCTTTGCGCGCAGCGTATAGGGTGGAACCCTGCCTGCAGCTAGCAATCTATTTCGGCCGAATCTGAATCTCGCTTTCGAACGGTCAAGACTACTAAGGATCTCTTTCCTCTATGCACTAAGTAAATTTTCGGGAAGATAGCCATGCCGTCAGCAATCTCACGCAGAGTCAGTTTCTTTGAGCAACTCCGACTCACATTGCTAAGTCAGCAATGGTTTACCTCAATCCTTTTTAAGATGCCCCGGTTTTTGCGATGGACCCTGCGTTCTCTATATTTTGCACCTCTGGATCTTGCTGATCATCTGAGTGGCCGTAAAGATCCAACTGTTCCGCCGCGATGGATAAATTTTACTGGTGCAGTCACAGACCTGCCAGCGAGTCGCGAAGAATTAAAGCATAACTTGATCAAATTTGCGGGGCTCCAACCGACATGCCGCATCTTGGAAATCGGGTGCGGCTTCGGTCGACTAGCGGTAGCTATGGCCACTTACCTGGACAAAGACGGCGCTTATCATGGAATTGATATAGTGCGAAGCGCTATAAAGTGGTGTGGGCGATCGATCCATGGCCCCCACGGAAATATTACATTTAGCCATGCCGACATTATTAATGCTGAATATAATCCGCGTGGCCACATTCCTGCGAGCAAATACAAAATCCAAGCACCAGATGAGTCCTATGATATTGTTGTGCTCGTCTCAGTCTTTACCCACATGTTGCCAACGGAGGTGGACCACTATTTGTCCGAAATAGCTCGAGTCCTCAAGCCGGGAGGCCGCTGCTATGCAACGTATAGCATCATTACAGAGCAAGCTATATCCCGTATGTCCAGTGGAGTAGCATCTCTTAACTTTAGGTATCAGTTGGGTGATTGTTGGGTCATGAACACAAGTGTTCCTGAACTTGGCGTTGGATATGAAGAGTCCTATCTCCGCCATCTGCACGCTTCGCACAATTTAAAGTTTGACTTGCACTGCGGAAACTGGTCTCTGGGGCTGGGCCCAGGCAGCCAGGATATTATTGTGGCTCGTCGGATCTGAAGATAATCAGCAAAATATTAGTGCTTGCGCGTGGTTCGGTAAGTCGCGAGCTAAATGTACATGAACATTCTACTGCAGCAGTCCCGATCGGTTTGATTCAAGTCGGACGAGCCAAACCGAACCGACAAGCACGGCGCGGGAATGCGCGAACGCCACCTGCGCCTCCTACCTGGCAGTTCTGGCACGCTTGATCTGGGGCTGTCGGCCGCGAGCCATTGCCGCCTCGTATTCTTGTTGTCGCACACGAAGAACCTCGGCAGCCTCGCGCATCTTCCGAGCAGCGCGTTCGGTTTCGCCTATTACGACATGCACACGCGATTGCAGGCCGCTCATCCCTTTGCTGTCCGGTTCCGCGGAAGCAGGGTAAGCCTGCGGTGTAGGCCGCCTTTCGTATCCTGGCAGGATGTCGGACGTTTGATCGATGCCGAGGGTGACGACAACATCCGCCTCGCCCGTGAGAACGCCCAGCAGGCGTGGGATACCGCGGGCGGCAATCTGCCCCGCGATGTCCAGGGCGCGTTGATGCGCGACCAGCTGGAGGCGGCGAAATCGGCCACCAAGGCGACGGAGGGCCGGTTGTGGCAGGCGATCGATCCGGATGGCTCTCTGACCATCGGCACGACGCCGACCAGTCAGGCCGCAGCGCAGATCACGCGAGGCATTCCATCGACCGCCAAACCGCCGACCGGAGAAGAGGCGGAGGTGTTTGATCTGGCACGCAATCTGCCGCCGACCGCGTCCTTTCAGGATTTTGCTGCTCTGCGAGGTCGGCTGCTCGATGCGATCCGAGACGAGCGGCAAAGCGGGCAAACGCCCGCTCTGCGACGGATGCAGCAGTTGCGGCAGGCCATGGACGACACGATGTCAAGTAGTGCTCAGGATGTGGCCGATGAGCAGGCGACGGCTGTTGCGGCCGGGGCGATGAGCCCAGATGATACTCTAACTGCTCGTATGGCCGCTAAGGCGCAGGGTTATCTTGAGGACCGAAATATACAAGCTCCCGCTGCCCTCCAACGACTTGCCGCCGGGGGAGAGTCTCCGGGCGGCAATGGATCATCATCGAATGTCACCGGAGGATCGGGCCGGATTTATTCAGCAGCTGGAGGCGGAAGCACCTCGGGAGGGGAACATGGAGTTTCTCCGGGAAATCCAGGCGTACAAGGCCAGGCACCCCTAGCCCCCACCAATTTTGATGCCGATGCTGCCGCTCGATATCGCGAGGCGGCGGATGCCACCCGCAACCGCGCGCAGACCTTCAACACGGGCGCAACAGGGCAGGTTTTGCAATCTGGCCCCGCTGGCACGCCGTATCGCGTCCCGGACAGCGCGGTTGCCGAGAAGTTCATCTCCTCCCCAGAGGGCGTTCAGTCGTTCCTTGCGGCCGGTGGCCGCCCTGAGACTCTCCAGGATGCCCTCGTAAGCGATCTCCGCGCGTATCCGGGCGCAGTTAAGCCAGACGGCACATTAAACCCGCAGAAATTGCAGGCTTGGCAAGGTAAGCGCGCCGATGCGCTACGAGCCTTTCCTGATCTTCAGCAGCGTCTTTCCGATGCTGGTGCGGCGCAATCCGAGGTCGACAACCAAGTTGCATCGAAGGCTGCGGACCTTGCCGACTTTCAGCGCTCGGCTGCCGGCAGGTTCCTTGCCGGGACGACCCCGCGAAGGCCGCTGGGGCGATCGTCAAGCAGGGGCCCTCCGCTGTGCAGGGCTTGGTTTCCCGCATCCAGAGCGGCACGCAGGGCGATCATCAGGCTTCCAATGCACTGGCGGGCATCAAACAGGCCGTCATCGATCATATGGTCGGCACCGTGGTGACCTGGTGAACGCAGATGGGCAAATCCTACCCGGGCGGTTCCGCGATTTCGTGAGGAAGAACGATGCGGCGCTTGGCCAGCTTTTCTCTGCCGACGAGATGGGCCGGTTGAAAGAAATTTCGGAAGACATCGGCCGGTCTAACCAATCGGTTGTCGGCACCAAGATCAGCGGTGGCTCCGACACGGCGCAGAATGCCTCCGCAATCGGTAGGTTTCTTACCAGCACCCTCGGCCGTACAGCGGCAGAGGGCGCCATTCATGGTAGCGGCTTAGGTGCGCTCTACTGGTTCGGTGGATGGCCTCTCGCTATCGGTGGCAGCGTCATGTCTGCTGGGCGTGCAGCAACCCAGCTCGGCAAAGCCGCGATCAATCGAACCGCTGCGACGGCCCTCGCTGATCCCGCTTATGCAGGCCAGATCATGAAGCGGATATCGCCACCTTCGCTGGATAATGCTCTAACGCGTATGCCCGTATTGAGATATGCGCCAGTGGCCGGAGCGATGATCAACAATTTGACCAGCCAACCTGCGCATTGACAGCGTTCAGGGACGCGCACCGACCTCGTCGGGTCAAGCTGTAGCGCGGCGATCTGGGTGAGAAGGCAGCGACAATCTGGATGAGAACGCCAGTGTCGCGGCGATAGGATGATCGTCGTGGTTTGATTATCGCGCAAGAGGTGGTTGGGCTTTCGTTTTGTCGCGGCGCGTCAATCAGACATTGGCTTTGATTGTCGCGCTGGCGGGCGGTCGGCCGGGACCACGTTTTCGTTCGAGGGCGGTGCGGCGTCGATAACTCTCGACGTTCATCTCGAAGATGGTGGCGTGGTGGACGAGGCGGTCGACGACGGCGAGCGTCATGGCCTGGTCCGGAAAGATCTTGCCCCATTCCCCGAAGGGCTGGTTGGCGGTGACCAACAAGGATCGCCGCTCGTACCTGGCTCCGATGAGTTCGAACAACACGCTGGTTTCGGCTTGATCCTTGGTGACGTAGGCGAGATCGTCGAGGATCAGCAGGTGATATTTGTCGAGTTTGGCGATGGCGGATTCAAGAGCGAGTTCGCGTCGGGCGATTTGTAGCCGCTGCACCAGATCGGTGGTGCGCGCGAACAGTACGCGCCACCCGTTTTCGACGAGAGCGAAGCCGAGCGATGCCGCCAAGTGGCTCTTTCCGCCGCCTGGTGGCCCGAACATGATCAGGTTGGCGCCTTTCTCGAGCCAGCTGTCGCCGGCCGCCAAAGCGATGATCTGTGCCTTGCTGACCATCGGGACGACGTCGAAGTCGAAGGTGTCGAGGGTTTTGCCAGGAGGCAGCCGGGCTTCGGCGAGATGGCGCTCGATGCGGCGTCGCCCGCGTTCGGCAATCTCATGCTCGGCCAAGGCGGCCAAGAACCGCGCTGCCGGCCAACCCTCCTTGTCGGCCTGGGCGGCGAGATCGGACCAGACCAGCTTGATCGCAGGCAGGCGCAATTCGGCGAGCAGCAATTCGACGCGGGCAGCATCGATGGCGGTGGCGCTCTTCATGCGACACTCCCAGCCCGAACGGTCCCGAGCTCGTCATAGAGATGAAGCGGCACCAATTCGATGGTGACATCGGGAACGCTGGCAGGATCGGGAGCGAAGCGTCGCGTGAGGGCATCGAGGTCGGGTAACCTTCCGGCATCAAGCTCGGCGTCAATGGCCTCGGCGAGTTCGGCCTCGCAAGCGCGTTCATGCGCCAGCGCCAGCAATCCGACCATGGTGCGGCACGCCGGCTTGTCGCTGTCGCTGGCCAGCAGCGCCTCGAAGGCGCGCTGATAAGCACGGCGCGGAAAGAGCTGCTCGCGATAGACGAGGTTGAGCAGCGCCATCGGCTTGCGGCGCAGTGCATGGATGATGTGCGTGTAATCGACGATATGCCCGTTCTTGCCGCTGGGATGCGATCGATCGCGACGGAGCGTCATCAGCGGTGTCGCACCGAGCAAGCATTCGAGCCGATCATCGAAAAGCCGTACACGCAGGCGATGACCAATTAGGCGGGACGGCACCGAATAGAACACTTTGCGCAGAATAAAGCCGCTGCTCGACGTGACGGTGACGATTGCCTCCTCGTAATCTGTCGTCCGACGTGTCGGCAGTAATTGCAGCGCAGGGCGTTCGATATCGAGACGCTTGCGATTGCGCGCGTTGCGCCGGCCAACGACCTCGTCGACGAAGCGGCGATAGGCATCCAGGGTGGCGAAGTCGCGCGAGCCGCGCAGCAGCAGCGCATCCTCGACGGCTTGCTTGAGATGGCCGTGCGAGCTTTCGATCGAGCCGTTCTCGTGCGCCACGCCGCGATTGTTGCGGGTCGGCTCCATGCCGTAATGGACGCACAATGCCTCGTAGCGTCGCGTCTGATCCTGCCTCGTGTCATCATCGAGATTGCGGAAGGCCGCCGATAAACTGTCGCTGCGATGCTGCAACGGCGCGCTGCCCAGCGCCCATAGGGCATTTTGCAATCCCTCGGCAAGGGCGACGAAACTCTCGCCGCCGAGCACGACCGCGGCATGTTCCCAGCCCGAGAAGGCCAGGCGGAAATGGTACAGCCGGTGATCGAGCGGCACGCTGGCGATGCTGACGCCGCGATCGGCCATGCCAGTAAAATCGGATAAGCCAAGCCGGCCTGGCGGATGCTCCTGACGAAAGATCACATCCTGCTCGGCACCATACAGCGCCCGCCAGGTTCGGATACGCCGCTCCAGCGTGCGGCGGATGCCGGCACCGATCTCGGGGTGGCGACGACGAACCTCGTCAAAAATGGCGATCGGCCGTAATCCCGAACGGCTCTTCAAGAGAGGCACCACCTCACTGTCCCAAACCGCGGCCAGCGGATCCTGGCGTCGCCGACTTCGCGGTGCTTGCTTGTGCGACGGCAGCCGCGGGTCCTGCTCGATGCGATAGGCGGTGGCGGTGCTGAACCCGGCCTTGGCCGCGGCAATGACCGGCGTCTCGGTCTGGCGAAAACTCATGAACAGCCTCATCTGGCAATCGGTGATGTGGCGGCCGGGCAAAGCAGGTTCCTCATATGAAGAACCTCCCTCCTATCCGGCCGGCTACGACCGCCAGCCAACGCGCCCCCTCTGGGGACACGCCGATCGCCGGATTCGCAACGTCAGTCGGGCTACGCCCTCCCGCCGTCACGAACCCGGCGACACTTTCTCATCCTGATTGACGCTGTCTTCGCATCCTGATCGCCGCGCAGCATCAAGCGGTGTGGCGACCTTCGGGCTGAAGAGCCAGGATCGGTTCGAAAACGCCCCGCCGGGCACTCGCGCGACCTCGCGAGTTCAAGCGGCCCCGCGACACGCAACCTGCGCGTCGGACATGCGATGGCGAGCCCCTGAAGCTGGCCCCTAAGCGCTGTCGTATCCCTTAATGCCCATCCAGGCGAATGCCGCTCCGGCTAGCAGCAAGATGAGCGGCGGCGGACCCTCCATCGGGAAGGTTGTCGCCGCGACTATCATGCCGCCGCCGATTGCCGCCGCGATCACGGCTATCACTTTCCGCATGCCTCTGCCTTTCATGGGAATGTTCCCACGAATCCCCGAAATCAGCAGAGAGGCGCGTCCGGCTTACCTCCGGGCAAGGCGGCCCGATCGGTGTCTGTTAAGCACCGGCCGGACATGAACCCCGTGGGTGCGGCTTACGTATTTGGCGTTATGGGAGGCGGCATCA
>JAFAYW010000348.1 GCA_019240125.1 Alphaproteobacteria bacterium | reverse complement strand
CGGCGGCACCTCGCAATGCGGCCAGACGATCGGGCGCTCCTTGGTGCTCGATTGCAGCAAGTACATGCAGGGCGTCGTCTCGTTTGACGCCGACGCGCGGCGGGTGACGGTGCAGCCGGGCGTTGTGATGGAGCGGCTCAACGCGCGGTTGAAACAGCACAAATTGTGGTTTCCGGTCGATGTCTCGACCGGCGATCGCGCCACGATCGGCGGCATGACCGCCAACAATTCCTGCGGCGCGCGGTCGATCCGTTACGGCAACATGGTGCACAATGTGCGCGCCATCGACGCCATCCTGGCGGACGGCACATCAGCGCATTTTGGCGAGGTCGCCGGCAATTTCGGTGAGGAAGTGCAGCCGGAGCGCTATCGCGAAATCGTGCGCGACATGCGCGCGCTGCACCGTCGTGAGGCCGATGAGATCGAGGCGCGCTTCCCGAAATTGCTGCGCCGGGTCGGCGGCTACAACATCGATATGATCAGCGACGCCGGCAGCAACATGGCCAATCTGCTGGTCGGCTCCGAAGGCACGCTGGCGTTTTTCACCGAGATCGAGCTCGACCTGCACCCGATCCCACCGCATCGGGTGCTCGGCATCTGCCACTTCCCGACTTTCTACCAAGCGATGGATGCGACCCAGCACATCGTCAAGCTCGACCCGGCGGCGGTGGAGCTGGTCGACCGTACGATGATCGACCTGGCGCGCGACATCCCGATTTTCCGCGCCACCGTCGATCGCTTTGTCCGCGGCGAACCGCAGGCGATCCTGCTGACCGAATTTGCCGGTCCTGACGCCGACGACAACCTGCGGCGGCTGAAGCAGCTCGTCGAGCTGATGGGCGATCTCGGCTACGGCGACAGCGTGCCCAACGCTGGCGTGATCCAGGCGGTCGATCCGGGCTTTCAGAGCGCGGTGTGGAATGTCCGCAAGGAAGGCCTCAACATTATGATGTCGATGAAGGGCGACGGGAAACCGATCTCCTTTATCGAAGACTGCGCGGTGCGGCTCGAAGACCTCGCCGAATACACCGACCGCCTGACCCAGGTGTTCCACAAGCACGGCACCGAGGGCACCTGGTACGCCCACGCCTCGGTCGGCACATTGCATGTGCGCCCGGTCATCAACCTGAAGCAGGAGATGGGCGCCAAGCAGATGCGCGCGATCGCCGAAGAGGCGTTTGCGATGGTGCGCGAATACAAGGGCTCGCATTCCGGGGAGCATGGCGACGGCCTGGTGCGCTCGGAGCATCACGAGGTGATGTTCGGCTCGCGCATCGTACGCGCCTTCGAGGAGGTGAAGGACACCTTCGACCCGGCCGGGCTGTTCAACCCCGGCAAGATCGTGCGGCCGTCAAAGATGGACGATCGCAGCCTGTTCCGCTTCAAGCCGGGATATACGCAGATCCCCGTCGATACGGTGCTCGACTGGTCGGATTGGGGCAATCTCGCGAGCGCGGCGGAGATGTGCAACAACAACGGCGCCTGCCGCAAATCCGACCCCGGCGTGATGTGCCCCTCGTATAGGGCCACCGGCGACGAGCAACACCTGACGCGCGGCCGCGCCAACACCTTGCGGCTGGCCTTGTCGGGGCAGCTCGGGCCGGACGCGCTGACCTCGGACGCGATGCGCGACACGATGGAATTGTGCGTGTCGTGCAAGGGCTGCAAACGCGAATGCCCGACCGGCGTCGATATGGCCAAGATGAAGCTCGAATTTCTGCACGCATACAAGACGCGGCACGGGCTGAGCCTGCGCGACAAGGTGATTGCCTACCTGCCGCGCTATGCACCCTATGCCGCGCGATTTGCGGGATTGTTGAATTTGCGCAACCGGGTCGCGGCGCTGGCGGCGCTTGGCGAGCGCTGGCTTGGCTTCAGCGCGCGGCGGCAACTCCCAACCTGGTCCAGCGCCCCCTATCGCGGCGCCGGTTACCCCCTCCCTAGCCCTCCCCCGCAGGCAGGGGAGGGAAGCGATACGGCACTGTTCCGGTCTGCTGGACAAACGGTCGAAACGACGCAACCTTCGTCCCCTCACCTGCTTGCGGGGGAGGGTCAGGGTGGGGGTAAGCCGGCGCTCGGATCGCGCGATGTCCTTCTCCTGGTAGACACCTTCAACCGCTATTTCGAGCCGGAAAACGCGCGCGCCGCCGAGCGCGTGCTGACCCGGGCCGGGTATCGCGTGGTGACGCCGGAGCCGGGCTGCGGCCGGCCGCTATGCTGCGGCCGCACTTTTCTCGCGGCCGGCAGGATCGACGAGGCGAAGAAGGAAGCGCGCCGCATGCTCGACGCGCTGGCACCGGCGATCAGGGCGGGCACGCCAATCGTCGGCCTCGAACCCTCCTGCCTGCTGACCCTGCGCGACGAATTTCCCTCGATATTGCCGGGCGCCGAAACCGCGGCGCTCGCCAAACAGGCGCAGCTCTTCGAGGAATTCGTTGCGGCCGAACGTAGCGCGGGCCGCTTCGAGTTGCCGCTCGCGGGGATGGAGGGTCAGACGGCGCTGCTGCACGGCCATTGCCATCAGAAGGCGTTCGGCACCGCCACCGCGGCGGTGAAAGCGCTGGAGATGATCCCGGGTCTTAAGGTCGAGACCTTCGACTCGACCTGCTGCGGCATGGCCGGATCGTTCGGGATGGAGGCCGAGCATTACGATGTGTCAATGACGATCGGCGAACTCGGCGTCTTGCCGAAAATGCGCGCCGCCGCCCCGGAGACAATGCTCGCGGCATGCGGCACCAGCTGCCGACATCAGATTGCCGAAGGGGCAGGACGCCAGGCGCGGCACATCGTCCGGATTCTTGACGAGGCGTCATCGCGCAGGTGAATGTCGCGGGTCTGCCCCGCGGTTGCCACAAAGAGAAAGCGAGCCTATGAGCCTCGCTCGGATTGCGCCGGTTAGAAGCCGCATGCCGTTTGTTTCGATCACCCGCTTACGCATCCGTGCCCGACGCCACATGCCGAGTTTCCTGTTCTATGCGATGCGTTCCACGCGGCAGGCGAAACGCGCTCCAGGTAACATGGCGTTGACTCTGCTTCGTGATTCCAACCGGGTATTCTGGACCCGGACGATGTGGACCGACGAAGCCGCGATGCGTGCCTTTATGATTGCGGCGGCGCACCGGAGGGTCATGCCGCGCCTGCCGGTTTGGTGCGATGAGGCGGCGGTGGCTCATTGGTGGCAAGACGGGGACGCGCCACCCTCATGGCCGGAAGCCCACCGCCGATTGCACGAAGTGGGGCGACGCTCGCGGGTCAACGAGCCATCGGAAGCGCAACGCCGCTTTGTGTATCCGGTGCCGGACGCTGAGCTGGGTTCGACTGAATGAGCGGCCGCTCCCTAAACGTCCATCGCTTGTCCCGCGATAGATCGCCATGATGTTCTCGGCGCGACGCGCAGGGGCGGCGGGGATTCGCTCGATCCTCGTCTACGTGACGAGCGGAGCGGATAATGCGCTGGGCGAGAACGTCCTGAAACTGCCACTGCTTCTGGCGCTGAAGCAGGCATTTCCGGCGGCGCGCATCACCTGGGTTCCGGGGACCAGCGGCAGCTTCTTTCTCGCCAATCATCTTGCGCCGCTGGTCGACGGGCGGATCGACGAATTCATCACCGATCTCGATATCCCGGCTGATCCGTGCGCGGCGGCGCGGATGGCGCGGCGCCGCGGCCATCCGATCGTCAGTCGCCATTTCGACCTGATCGTGGATACCCAGCGCTATATCGGCCGCACCCTGTTTCTGCGCCGCATCCCGCATCGGCGGTTTATCAGCGGCACCTGGCTCTATGCCTGGTCCGATGCCGCCCCGCCCCGCCCCCTGTTGCGTCGCCCGCCGGCTCTCGCGGACAAAATGCTCGGCCTTGCCGCCGCTGCCACTGGTCGCTCGATCACGGTACCGAACCCAATCCCGATCCCCGAGCCGTGGCGCCGGCGGGCCGCCGAGCTGTTACCGCCGGGACGCGTGTATATCGGGCTGTCGCCAGGCGCCGGCAACAAGGACACCGGCAAATGCTGGCCGCTCGATGGCTTTATCACCGTGGCACGGCGGCAGGTCGGGCGCGGCCGGGTGCCGGTTTTCTTTCTCGGCCCGGATGAACGCGAATGGCTGCCGCAGCTGCGCGCGGCGGTTCCCGAGGCGCTGTTTCCCGAAGAATGCCGTGCCGGCGACACGCCGCCGATAAGCGGGCCGTGCCTGGTGACGGCGCTCGGCGAAATGCTGTCGGTGGCGGTGGCGAATTGCTCCGGGACCGGGCACCTGCTGGCGGCTGGCGGGGCGCCGATGGTGTCGCTGTTCGGGCCGACGCGACCGGAGAAATACGCGCCCTTTGCGCAGGCATTGATCTGTCTTAAGGCGCAGGATTACGGCACCGACGATATCGCCGCCATTCCGCATGACGTGGTCGCCGCTGCGGTCGAGCGGCATTTAGCGATCGGCCGCGCCGCCCGCGGTGCGGCGGTCCCGACGTCATCAGGGATGGGCGAGGCGCCTGCGCTGGTGGGTGCCCATCCCAGTCGGTGAGACCATTGACAAGATCGGCGGCCTCGAAGGGGCAACCCCGATGACGTCACGCCCCGGTGTATGATTTGCCGGAAGGATAAGTGTCATGGCGAGGCAGATCCGGGTCCATATGCACCCAGGGCTGCGCACTTTTGACAAAGATGTTGGCCTCGGGCCGGAATTCGCTCGGATCGTCGAGTGTCCCGACACGCAACCCGACTATGTCCGGCCGCGACGAGACCTGGATATAGATCGGCGAGCCGCAATCGCCGCAGAAAAGCCGCGTCACCTGATTGCCGCTCTCGGCGCCTTTGACGAAGCGCTTCGGCATCCCATGGGTGACGCGAAAGCCGGAAGCGGGCACCCGCATCGCAGCGACAAAGGCGCTGCCGCTGGATTTCTGGCAATCGCGGCAATGGCATTGCAGCGAAAAGCTCGGCTCGCCGGTCGACTCATAGCGCACCGCGCCGCACAGGCATCCGCCGGTCCTGACCGCCGCCATCCGCTCCTCCGTTTTGATCGAGCGGAAACCCTAGCACAGTTCGGCTGCGACCCGGCGGCTTCGCGGCGCATGCCGAAATTGTGGAGTATCAGCAGATCTCTCGTACAGGTGCCCACCGAACCATCGACCTGTCTCCCAATGTGCTGCACTGCCGCCATTGAATGGCTATTTTCGAGTAGAGCTTTTAGATAACCAGTGAAGGGCGGGTCTGGCGTGGCGCCCCGGCACTGGCAACGAGGCGGAGCCTTATATGACAGACTGGATCCTGCGCGGCGGCACGGTGATCGACGGCACCGGCGCGCCACGGCAGCGCGCCGATGTGTCGATCAAGGGCGACAGGATCGCCGAGATCGGCACTGTCTCGGCGGCACAGGGGGCAGGCGAGATTGATGTGTCCGGCAAGGTCGTCGCGCCCGGTTTTATCGACGTGCACACGCACGACGACCGCGCCCTCTTCGCCTCTCCCGATATGGCGGCCAAGGCGAGCCAGGGCGTCACTACCGTGATTACCGGCAATTGCGGCGTCAGCCTGGCGCCGCTGGCGTTGACCCAGACCCCGCCACCGCCTCTCGACCTGATCGGCGATGCCGCCGATTACGCCTATCCCCGTTTCGCTGATTACCTCGCGGCGCTCGACAGGCAGCCGGCGGCAATCAATGCCGCCTGCCTGGTGGGGCATTCGACGCTGCGGGTCGGTGCGATGCCCGATCTTGCCCGCGCGGCTGGTGACGCCGAGATCGCGGCGATGGGCGAGCGCCTGCAGGAGGCGCTCGATGCGGGTGCGATCGGGATGTCGACCGGCTTGTTCTATGCGCCCGCCTCGGCCGCGCCACCGGCCGAGATCGAGGCATTGGCGAAGCACCTGCGCCACGCCGGCGCGCTCTACACGACACACATGCGCGACGAGACCGAGCAGGTGCTCGACAGCCTCGAGGAGAGCTTCCATGTCGGCCAGGCGGCCCGGGTGCCGGTGGTGATCTCGCATCACAAGACCACCGGCGTCCGCAATTTCGGCCGCACCAAGGAAACCTTACCGAAGATTGCCGCGGCGATGCAGGGCCAGGAAATCGGTCTTGACGCTTATCCTTACATCGCCTCGTCGACGGTGTTGCGCACTCAGCGCATCGAGGATTCGCTCAAGGTGCTGATCACCTGGTCGAAATCGCACCCCGAACAGGCCGGCCGCGAACTGGACGCGATCGCGCGCGATTGGGGCGTGTCGGTATTGGAAGCAGCCGACCGCCTGCAGCCAGCCGGCGCGATCTACTGGATGATGGATGAGGCGGATGTGCAGCGCGTGCTCGCCTTTGAGCACACGATGATCGGCTCCGACGGACTGCCGCACGACGTGCATCCGCACCCGCGCCTGTGGGGCACCTTTCCGCGGGTGCTCGGGCATTACTGCCGCGATATCGGGTTGTTCGGGCTCGAGGTCGCGGTGCGCAAGATGACCGGCCTCTCCGCCGCTCGGTTCGGCCTTGCCGGCCGCGGCGTCCTTGTCCCCGGCGCCTATGCCGACATTACCGTGTTCGATGCCGATACGATCATCGACCGCGCCACTTTCGCCGCCCCGACGACCCCCGCCGCCGGCATCGAGCATGTCTTCGTCAACGGCCAGCCCGTCTGGAGCACTGGCGCCGCCACCGGCGCCCGCCCGGGCCGCGCCCTGCGCCGCCAGCAGATGCGCGCCGAAGCGCGCTAGCGGCGGCTGACCGCGGCGGCGCGCAGGGCAGAGCCCCGCGATCGCCGGTCGATTGGACGCGCGGCTCAGGTAGTATTAGCCAATTACACAGCAAGAACGATCCGCCGGGTCACAATCGAGGGGTGGAAATATGCGTATCAGCACGATGATCCGGATCAATGGCGGCCTGGCGGCCGACGGCAAGCTGATGGAAAGCATCACCAGCTTTGCGCGAGAGGTCGAAGCGCGCGGATTTCCCGGCGTGTGGATCGGGGACTCGCTGGGGCGTGGACGGCCAACGCTGGATTCATTGCAGGTATTAACGGCAGTCGCCGCAGTAACCTCGAAGATCGAGATCGGGATCAGCGTCTTGCAATTGCCGTTGCGCAACCCGGTCGAGTTGGCGCATCGGGTGCAGTCACTGCAGGCAATGTCGAACGGGCGGCTGATCCTCGGCGTCGGCAGCGGCTCGACCCGTGATGATTTCGAATTGCTCGGCTACGATTACGACCACCGCTTCCGCACCTTCAAGAACGATCTCGAGATCATGGCCAAGGTGTGGAACGGAGAGCCGGTCAATGGCGGCACCCTGGCAACCTGGCCAGGCTGCAAGGGCGGCCCACCGATCCTGATCGGCGCCTGGCGCAGCCCGCGCTGGATCACCTATGCCGCCAAACAGGCGCAGGGCTGGACACCTTCCGGCCGCTACAGCAGCCTCGAAGATCTCGAATATGGCATGAGCGTCTACCGTGAGCAGGGCGGGACCAACGCCGTCCTCGCCAATTGCTCAGTCGATCTTAAGGAGCGCCCGGAATCGGCCGAACTGGCCAAGCTCGCCTCGGTAAATTTTATCTGCCCGCCCGACGAGGCGCGCCGCCGCATCAAGCGGGCCGAGGATATGGGTTTCGAGGAAATTCTGATCGGGTCACAATTCGGCGAGATTGAGCAGATCGAACGTCTGCGGGATTTTCTCAAGGCTTAGTCGAAGAACGAGCCAGGCGGCGAGGCGGTCTGCTTTGCTACTCGGCGGCCGCGACCGAGACAGGGTGTACGTGGCCGATGTAGTGCTCGATATCAATGTCGTCGATCTGCTCGGGCAATAAAAAGATATCCGCATACGCGCGGTAGACGCCGGATTTCAGGAACAGCTCGAACAGGTCGGGGTCGATGTGGTGCTCGCGGCTCATACGGGCCATGATGTCGATACAATCCGACAGCTTTTTGCGGGCTTTATAGGGCCGATCCCGCGCCGACAGCGCCTCGAAGATGTCCGCGATCATCATGATCTTGGCCGGCACGCTCATCTCGTCGCGCTTGAGGCCGCGCGGATAACCGGTGCCATTCATCTTTTCGTGGTGGCCGCCAGCCCATTCCGGAACCCGCCGCAGGTTCTTGGGGAAAGGCAACGCCTCCAACATGATGATGGTCTGCACGATGTGATCGTTGATGTGATAGCGCTCCTCGTCGGTCAGCGTGCCGCGCCGGATCGCCAGATTGTAGACCTCGCCCAGGTTCGATTTATGCGCCGGCGGCTTGATCCGGAAACCCCAAGGATTGTCGACCGCGAGCGGCGCGGTGTCGTGCTCGATAATGTGGTTATGCTTGTCGGCCAGCAGGTGCTCGGTCGCCGGCAATAGTTCCACCGGTGTCGGCTGGCGCGCGGTTTCTTCCCACGACAGGCCAAGTCGGTCGTCGAGGGTGCGCTGCCAGGTGATCGCGGCAATGCCTTCCAGACGCGCGAGCTTTTCTGGCGCCATGAATTCGCTGCCGATGTTGCAATCGGCGACAAAGGCGAAATCGTCATTAAGCTGAGCCATCCGGGCATCGCGCTCAGCACGCAGCCGGGGCTCGTCACCCCCCGCCATCACACCCCGCAGGTAATCGATCTCGGCGTCGCGCTTGACCACCTCGAAGCGGGTGCGGATTTCGTGAATGCGATTGTAGATCGTTTCGAGCTTGGTGGCTTTGTCGACGACAAATTCGCGGGTCGTCACCTTGCCGCAATCGTGCAGCCCGCCGGCCACTTCCAGCTCGTACCACTCGTCGTCGTTGAGGTGGAAATCGGCGAACGGTCCCTCCCCGGTCTGATCGGCCGCGCGCGCCAGCATATTGGTCAACTCCGGCACGCGATGGCAGTGGCCGCCGGTATAGGGCGATTTAGCGTCGATGGCGCTGGCGAACACCCGCAAGACGGCCCGGAACAAATTCTTCTGCGCGTCGATCAGCATCTGGTTGTCGAGTGCCACCGCCGCCTGGCTGGCGAGGGCCTCGACCAGGGGCACGATCTCCTCGGAAAACGGCACGGTCTTGCCGTCGCGATCACGCGCGTTGATCAGCTGGAGAACCCCGGCCACCTCGGTATCATGGTTCTTCAACGGCACCGTGAGAAACGACTGCGAGTGGTATCCGGTGCGCTCATCAAAAGCACGGGGGCCGCCGAAATCGAACCCAGCGGTGTTGTAGGCGTCGGCCAGGTTGATGGTCTCGCCGGTGACCGCGGCGGTCGCTACGACGCTCTTATAGTTGAAGGTGCCGTCGCTGGCGCGCATCTGGACCGGCGGGAACGGGATCGGCGCGCCCGTCGTCCCGCCCAGAGCGATGTTGAGTGTATCGTTGCGCATGATGGCGAAGCGCAATTCCTGCCCGTCATCGCTGACCAGATAAAGCGTGCCGCCATCGGCATTGGTCATCTCCTTGGCGCCCAGCAGTATTTTTTCGAGCAGCTGGCTGCGGTTGCGCTCGGATGAAAGCGCAATGCCGAGTTCGATGAGTCGCCGGTAAGCCAGCTCTCGATCGTCCTCAATCACATGCGCCGTCATCCAGTTCTCCCGCGCTAGACGTGCCGACCCGCCAAGGCATGCCGGCACCGTTTGGTCTAGCGGAAAATGGTTAACACGCCCTCACCGTAGGCGGATACCATAGGCGGGCACATGTACGGCAGCTCACCAGACCGGGGAACGGCCGCCATCGACGTTGATCGACGTGCCGGTGACATACGAAGCCGCGTCGGAGGCCAGAAAGCACGCGACACTGGCGAATTCCTCGGCCCGCCCCATTCGTCCGAGCGGCACACCCTTGCCCGCCTGTGCGATAAAATCGTCGAGAGATACGTTGGCTCCTTCGCGCTGGTGGCGGCGCACGATCTGGTCACTCACAATCACCCCGACGTGCAACGAATTGGCCAGCACGTTGTGAGGCGCGCCCTCCTGCGACAAGACCTTGGTGAACGCCAGTTGCGCGGCGCGGCTGATCGAGGTCGGCGCGCTGTCGGGTCCGGGCGCCTTGGCGCCGATATTGAGCACGCTGATGATGCGGCCCCAGCGGCGCTGTTTCATTTGCGGAAAGATCAGCCGCGCAAACCGCACTTGCGCAAACAGTTTAAGGTCAAAGTCGGCCTGCCACATCTCATCGGTAATAGTTTCCGATGGTCCTCGGGTCGACTGGCCGGCATTGTTTACAAAGATGTCGACTTTGCCGAACTCGGACATGACCTGGTCGTAGGCTTTGCGGATGTCCGCCGCTTTGGATACATCGCAGCTTATCGCGGCGACTTTGCCCTTACCGCCGCGCGCCTGTATCTTCTGCTTTGCCTCCGCCAAGGTATTGGGATCGCGCGCCAGGACCGCGACATCCGCTCCTGAGGCGGCATATTCCTCACCGATCGCCAGCCCCAACCCTTTGCTGCCGCCGGTAATGATTGCGCTCCGCCCGTCCAACCTGATTTCCATTTTACAGCTCCTCCCAAAAACTGCCGTTGGCAGCCTGATAAACCGTTGTTATCTTGCCGTTATACGATCAATCTCGTCCATGTCCTCGCGTGACAGGCGCCAGCCGATCGCCTGGCTGTTCGCGGCGATTTGCTCGGGTGTCGTCGCACCCGCGATGACGCTGCTCACCGCCGGCCGCTGCAACAGCCAACTGAACGCCAGTTCAAGCATTGTATGACCGCGTGCCTCGCAGAAATCGGCCAGTGCCTCGACGTGCTCCCAGTTTCCCTCGGTCAGGTAGCGCTCGGCGGTTCGCGGCGTGGTCGCCAGCCTTGAACCGGGTGGCAAGGGGGTATTGCGTCGGTACTTACCGGTCAGCAGACCATTGGCTAGCGGCGAAAAGGGGATCAACCCCAGATTGTACGATTGCAGGACCGGCATCAACGCCTCGTCGAGCTCGCGCTCCAACAGGCTATAGCGCTCCTGGCAGGCGACAAACCGGTTGATCCCCAGTTGCGTCGCGACCCATTGCGCCTCGACCACCTGCCAGGCGACCAGAGTCGATGACCCGATATAGCGCACCTTGCCCTGTCGAATAAGGTCATCGAGCGCCCGCAACGTCTCCTCGATCGGGGTAAGCGGGTCGGCGATATGCTGCTGGTACAGGTCGATGTAGTCGGTGCCGAGGCGCCTGAGACTGGCCTCGACCGCGCCCATGATGTAACGGCGCGAGGCACCTTGGAGCCGCCCCTGGCTGTCCATCGGGCGGGCGAACTTGGTCGCCAGCACGATCTCGTGCCGGCGACCGGCCAGCGCGCGCCCGACAAACTCCTCAGAGGCGCCGCGATCGCCATACGTGTCAGCCGTGTCGAAGAGGGTAATGCCGAGATCGAGCGCCTTGTGCACAACGGCGCGCGTCGCCTCGCTGTCACTGCGGCCGCCAAAATTGTTGCAGCCGAGGCCGACGGCCGAAACGATAAGACCGCTGCGCCCGAGATTGCGATATTCCACGGTCCCCCCTGTCGAGCATTCGCCGGTACGCAGGCGATCATAGGGGAGTTGGCGGGCAAACGCGTCTCCTATAACGACATCGGTCGCCGCTTAGGCTTGCGCCGCGGCACGTTTTTTCGAAGGATGCGGCGACTGCTCATTCACTCATCAACGCTGGCGCTGTCATGACCATTTCTCATCCGTTAGCCCCGCTGCTCGCCCCCAACTCCGTGGCGATTTTTGGCGCCTCGAATGACCCGTCGCGGATCAGCGGCCGGTCGCTGCGCTATTTCCGGGAAGCCGGCTACAAGGGTGGCCTTTATCCCATCAATCCGACGCGCGACACGGTGCAAGGCCTGCCAGCCTTCGCCGATATCGCCTCGGTGCCCGGCGCTGTTGAGTGCGCGGTAATCGCGGTGCCGGCCAATCTCGCGATCGAGGCGATGGAGGCGTGCGTCGTCAAGGGCGTCAAGGCGGTGGTGATGTTCACCGCCGGCTTTGCCGAAATCGGCGCCGAGGGCCGCGCCATGCAGCAGCGCATCACCCAGATCGCACAGGACAGCGGCATCCGCCTATGCGGCCCCAATTGCCTGGGCCTCTTCAACATGCGGATCGGTCATACACCGACCTTCAGCTCATTTCTTGAAGAAGGCCCGACGCCCGCGGGACCTCTCGGCATGGTCACGCAATCGGGCGCCTTCGGGACGCATCTGCTCGCCCTGACCGCGCGGCGCGGCATTCAGGTCGGCGTGTGGCTCAGCACCGGCAATGAGGCCGACGTATCGGTTGCCGATGGTATTTCCTTCCTCGCCGATGATCCCGAGACCAAGGCGATTGCCTGCTATGTCGAGGCGATCAAGGATGGCGCCGCCTTTGCCGAGGCGGTCGCCCGCGCCCGTGCCAACGGCAAACCGGTCATCGCGATGAAGGTCGGCGGTTCGACGATCGGGGCCGCGGCGGCAGCCTCGCACACCGCCTCGCTGGCCGGCAGCGACGCGGTCTACGATTCAGCGCTGCGCCAGATCGGCGTCGAACGCGCCAAGACGCCCGAGGATCTGGTCGAGATCGCCTATGCCTGTACCCGCGGCAGCCTGCCGAGCTCCCGGCGGCTGGCGGTGATGACGATGTCGGGCGGCGCCGGCGTCTTGATGGCCGACGCGGCCGAAGAAGAAGGTCTCGACCTGGCGCCGCTGTCGGAGGCGTCGCAAAAGCAGGTTATCGAGTGGGTGCCGTTCGCCGCCGCCCGCAACCCGGTCGATGTGACGGCGCAGGTGCTGAACGACCCGTCGATCCTCGACAAGAGTTTCGACCTGCTTTACGGGCCGGAGAATTTCCAGTCGATCGTCGGCTTCTTCACGACCTGGGCGAGTTCGCCGCAAATGGCCGAGCCACTGTTCAGGGCGGTGACCGGGGCGGTCGGGCGCTACCCCGACCGCTATTTCGCGCTGTCGGGGATCGCCACGCCCGAGATGCAGCGGCGCTATGAAGCGGCTGGTGTCGGCGTCTTCGAAGACCCGTGGCGCGCCGTCGAGGCAATTGCCGCCGCGACACGCTGCTCCGAGCGGCTCAACGCGCCATCGCTGCCGATCCCGGAGGTGCCGGGCAACCTGCCCCCCCTGCCGCATGGCCGCATCGCGGAACACGAGGCCAAGGCCATCCTGTCGGCCGCCGGGATACCGGTGCTCGACGAGCGCCTCGCTACCAGCAGCGCGGAAGCCGCCGCCGCTGGGGCGGCGCTAGGCGACCGCCTCGTCCTCAAGATCGTGTCGGCCGACATCCCCCATAAAACTGAAATGGGCGGCGTGATGCTGGACGTTCCGGCCGCGGAAGCCGGCCCAGCGTATGATCGGATGATTGAGCGCATCAAGACTCGCGCGCCGCGGGCCCGGATCGATGGCGTACTGATTTCGCCGATGCTCAAGGGAGGCATCGAGATGATCCTCGGTGTACAGAACGATCCCGTGTTTGGCCCGGTGGTGATGCTGGGGCTCGGTGGCATCTTTGTCGAGGTCTTGAAAGACGTGACCTTCCGCATCGCTCCGTTCGGGGTGGAGGAAGCCCACCGCATGATCCGCGAATTACGCGGCGTCGGCATGCTCGAAGGAGCGCGCGGCCAGCCGCCTTGCGATCTCGACGCGCTGGCGGTCGCGTTATGCAACCTGTCGGTCTTTGTCGCCGCCAAGCGCCACGAGTTCACCAGCATCGATATCAACCCGCTCTTGGTGCGGCCGAAGGGCCAGGGCGCCGTGGCTCTTGACGCATTGATCCTGACCGCCGATACGGTAACCGAAGACGATGAGCCGACCCCATAAGCGGCGGTTTATTCCCCGCGCTCTCCAGTAGCTTAACCCGATCTATTAATAACCAAAAATTAACTGCACGCCGCTACAACAGTGGCGGTTGAGGTTTAGCAAAAGCACCTTGCGCCGGGGACTTGCCTTATGGATTTCGCGCAATCCTGCGCCGCGCCGACTTCCGCTTTTGCTCGCGGGGCGGCGACTGGGGTTGGCAGGGAGCACTGGTTGACCAGGCTTGGCGGTATGCTGACGTCGCTCCGCGTGTCGCATTTGGCAGCGGCATTCTGTGTGCTGGCGCTGCTTACCTACGGCGCCAATCTGCTGGTGACCGTTGCTCCCAGCTACCGCGACATCTTCCTACTGGCGATTGCCGGCTCCCTATGCTGCCTGATGCTGTCATCGCTGCGCCGGCAGGAGCGAGTGATGACGGAATTGCGCGCCCATCAAGACCAACTGGGCGCCCAAAGCGCCTTTCTGCAGAGCATCTTGGAGAATATGGGCGAAGGGGTCAGCGTGTTTGACCGGCACGGCAAGCTCCTGGCGTGGAACTCCCAGTTCAAGCGGTTCCTGATGCTCCCGCTCGATCTTAACAAGGCCAGCCTGTTCGACATCATGCTGGGGCAGATCACGCGTGGCGATTTCGGCCCCGTCGCCAACCCCGAACAGGCGGCCCGTGAACGCTGCGAGGAGTTCTACAAAAACCTGCCGGCCGTCATCGAACGCCCTGCCCGCAAAGGGCACGTCCTGCAGATACGCCGGCGCGAGATGCCGGGCGGCAGCGTCGTTTCGCTGTATGCCGATGTCACCGAGCAGAAGGCCGTCATCGAGCGGATGGAACAGGCCCGCATCCAGGCTGAAGTCGCCAATCGCGCGAAAAGCGACTTCCTCGCCAATATGAGCCATGAACTTCGCACCCCGCTGAACGCGATCATCGGATTTTCCGAGGTCATATCGAGCGAAATCCTCGGCCCAGTGTCGGATAAGCGGCAGCTCGAATACATCAAGGACATTCATTCCAGCGGCCTGCTGCTCCTGTCGATCATCAACGATGTTCTCGACATGTCGAAGATCGAGGCCGGCAAGCTCGAGCTCGTCAGCGAGCGCGTCGTCATGCAGGATGTAATCGCGGAAGCGGTCCGCATGGTCAGCGAGCGCGCGAGAGTAAGAAGCATTAACCTCGTCAAGACCTCGCCCAACAGCGAGGTCGCGATTACCGGCGATGGCCGTGCCTTGAAGCAGGTGGTGCTCAACCTGCTGTCGAATGCCGTCAAATTCTCCAACGAGGCCGGCCAGGTCGACATTCGCACGCGGCTCGACCCGGCCGGCGGCATGATTCTCGAGGTCGAGGATTACGGCATCGGCATGTCAGAACCCGAAATGCAGCGCGCCATGCAGCCCTTTGGCCAGGCCAAGCCGGCGACGATCCGCACTCACGGGGGCACCGGGCTCGGCCTGCCGATCGCCAAGGGACTGGCCGAAGCCCATGGCGGCACGCTCACGCTGGAGAGCAGCCCGGGACGCGGCACTCTCGTGCGCATCACACTCCCGCTGCAGGGCGCCGTGTCCCCACGGATCGAGACGATGTTGCAGAGCGTCCTGAACTCTCCGGGGCACGCCGGAACGCCGGCCTGACCTTCAGCTCTCGTTCGCCGGGGCCGCGCGAAACAAAAAGATTGCTGGAATAATCACCAGCGAGGCGACCCCCATGACCCGGAAGCAGTCGCTATAGGCGGCCAGCCGGGCACCGGCGGACACATGCGCCAGCGTGTGGTCCGCGATTCGCACCAGCGTGCGCGCCTGCAGAAGCGCAGTCATGATCGCAACGCCCGCAGCATAGCTCAGCTGACGGATCAGGCTGTAAAGCCCCGTTGCGTCGGTCCGCAACATCGGAATAAGCGTCGAGAAGGCGAGGGTCGCCAGCGGGATGTACAACAATCCCGCGCCAAGTGACTGCACCACGCTGCCGATGATGATCCAAATCACCGATTGGCTCGGCCGCAACGAAGCCAGCATGAACAATCCTGCCGCCATCAAAACCCACCCGGTGGAGAGCAGGATGCGATGGTCGATTTTTCCGATCAGCGGACCGACAAGCAGCATCACCGTCATCAACAGCATGGCACGTGGCACGATCAGCGCGCCCGCCAACCCCGCCGGAAATGCGAGTGGCCCCTCGGCGAGGGCCGGCAGAAAGACCACTGTCACGAACAGCAGCGCGCTCAGCATGAAATTGTAAAACGTGGCCGTCGCAAAATTTATGTCGCGAAACACCTCGGGTCGAAAAACAGCGACGGCGCCGCGGCGCGCTCGCAATATCAGCACGGTGAAGGAAGCCGCCGCGAGGCCGCCTTCGGCAATGCCTTCGATGGGGTTCTGCGCCAGCCCTTCGACGCCGCGCTGCAGAAACAGCTGCAGGCATGTCACCCCCAGGACCAGGGCGCCGACGGCGACCGGCTCGATGGCGCTCTCATGGCTTGGCTCGGTCGCGCCGCGCAGTTGCCAGACACAGGCAATCGCAAACAGGCCAAGCGGCAGATTGATCAGGAAGACCCAGCGCCACGACGCAAGATCGGTCACGAAGCCGCCGAGCGGCGGACCGAGGATCGGCCCCAGCATGATCCCGGCGCCAAGCGCCGCCATGATCCGCCCGTGTCGTTCACGTGGATAGATGTCGAGCAGGATCGCCTGCGCCAGCGGATGAATGACGCCGCCGCCGATGCCTTGCAGGATACGAGAGATGACCAGCGCGCTGCCCGACGGTGACATGGCGCAGAGCACAGAGGCGATGACGAATAACCCTACCGCGCCCGGGAACAGCCGGCGCGCGCCATAGCGTCGGCGCAGCATCCCGGTCAACGGTGCCATTACGGCGGTGGCACACAGATAAGACGTTATTACCCAGGCACCGAGCTCCACGCCGCTGCCCAAATCCGCCTCGATTTTTGGCAGCGCCACGTTCGCGATCAGTGCGTCCGCGGCCTGGATGGCAGGTGCCAGGATCAGTCCGCAACTGGCAACGGTCAGGCGCCAGCTGCGGGGCGAACGCGGCTTCCCGGAGACTGGAGCATCGCCATTTAGACCATTATAAGCCAAGCGTCGCTCCGCCCCAGATTGCCTTGCCGCTGGAATAAAGCGATACGCTCAACACGATTAATGTTAGATTCATCAATAGCATATTTAATGCGCTGGCACGCTCGAGTGGTTCATCCCCCAAGAGCCAACCAGGAGGAAAACGTGCAGCGACTCACGATGTTGGTTTCTCCCGAAGGCCAGTGGCTGCTACCGGAATCGGAGGAGTTTTTTCAGCTCCTCAACGATCCGGCACCGGATTACGACGCCGTGGCATTCGCGGTAAAGAATCTTGGCTGCATCAAGTTCGATGTTGTCGAGAAATCCATCATCGAACTTGAACTGCACCCGCGCATTGTCGAACTCTCCGCGCTCCTGGCGGCACAGCAGGCGATCGTCCAATCGAATGTCAGTCTGTTTCGGCTGAAGTTCTTTGACGGCGCCTGGCAGTCGGAAATCTCTTCCTCGCCTGAACATATCGTCGGTCGGTTGTCGGAACTGTGCACCCCCGAGTTCTCGCCGCCCGCAACCGACCGCTTTCTCGTCGAACCTCGCGACATGTCGACGCTGTTCTGCGATGACGACAACGTGCTGCGTCCGCTCGCCCAGAAGTGGCGCGTTGCCTTCGCGCAGTTCGATCCCAGCGTGGTAGGCCTGGCGGTGACGCAGAACCTTCTGCCGCGTCTGATGATCGCGGGTATCCGGCCGCCGCAGGGCGAACCAACCTGGCGCTTTATTGGCAACGGCCATCGTTGGATCGGCAACGATTATCAGCTGCGCGGCGTCGGCGAATCAGTGCAGAACATGCCAGACAAGGATTACGGGGCCTGGGCCACCGAGTACTACAAGTCAGTGGCCACCTCGCACTTGCCGCGCTACGACGTCGTTACCGGGACAATTCAATTTGAGGACGAAGCCGGCCGCCCCCGCCGCTCGTATCGCTATGAGCGGCTGATGCTGCCCTGGAAGACGCCGTCTGGCGAGGTGTTGGTGACGATGTGCTCGAGGCCCATGGGCAATGTCGCGCCGAAATCCTCCGGGGCGAGTACGCCTCCTCTCTCCATGAACGCGGCGATTTCGGAATAGAACTCGACGCTGGAGCTGTAGGCGACAACCTGCTCCGGGTGTCCGGAACCGGGATAAACGATGCTTCGGCTCAGATGTTTGTGGCCCCAGGTATCGGCCAGACCGCGGGTCGCGTTCGGCAGACCGATGTAGCAGAACGACCAGTCGATCGGGAAGCTCGCGCAGGCAAAAGCCTTGTGGGTGCGGCCGCTTATATACGACAGCTGCTTGCCGCGCTGATCGGGACGGATCCAGGCCGCGCCGCCCCATGCCACCGTACCGGTGATCTCCCAGGCGGCTTCGGCGGTGATCTCTAATGGCTGCCCGGCATCGCTGCCGTACCATAAGGTGCGCGCCTGTTCGGCAAGATTGGTGTCCTGCCAGTCGAGAATACGGCAGGCATTCGTCATGACAATTTCGCCGTTCTCGTTTTCGCCCGAGATCCAGAACGCGTTTTCCCGGCGCAGGTCGGCATGGCGCGGATTGAACGCATTAAGCAGCGGATACCAGAGTTGCCGCTCAACATAATAGCGGTTCAGATCGACCAGCTCTTCGAAGTCGTAGCGGACGCGAAGGCTGATCCCGCGCCGCCGCGCGGCGCGGTCGGCGGCGAGGATGAACCGGGCCAGGAGCGGCCCCGGGCCATGCCGGACGATGAGGGCGTCAGGTAAGCGCAGGTTATTGTGCGGCATAACCGCAGCGGAATCTAATGGCATGGGGCGACCCTTGATAAAGAGCTGTCAGGCGACCGCTATAGCGGCTCTTTCCCGCAGCTCTCTTCGTTGCGACCCCTTCATTTTACAAAATCTCACATTTTGTCAATAATTTCCTGAAACAATTCTTAATTTCGTTACAGTTCAAGCCTTTGGATGAAAGGCTGTATGCCTTGGTTCGGTTACAACGCCCAGCGGGCGATGTCGATCAACGCGGCCAGGACGGCGAAGATGAAACAAAGGATCGCCCCGAGCCGCAGTCGCTGGCGCCATTTTTCTCCCGAAATAACTCCGCTTCCGACAAAGAGCGCCATCACCAGCAGCAACAATGCCGAAAACAGCCGCTGATGCTCAAAGGCGTTCATGCTTCAATTTTCGAGATAGCGGGCGAGAAAGGCTGGGACGCGCGCGAACGCATCGGCTCTTGCCGCCGGGTCGGTCGCGAGGATCGGTACCACGCCGTTCGTCATGCGATATTGCGGATATTCGCGAAGCGGCTGGTTAGGCGAGTCGAAGTCGTGGTACGCGCCGGGATAGGCCTGCAACTCGACCGGCGCGCCGCGAGATGCCGCGCTTTGCAGAAAACTCTGGCACGGAGCCAGCGGCGTCCAGACGTCCGCGGCGCCGGTCAAGACCAGCAGCGGGATCGACGTTGTCCAGCCGGCCGGCTGCCGCCGATCGTTGCACAGCGCCGGATAGAATGCGACGGCAGCGCGGAAATCGCCCTGCGGCAGCGCCGCCGGCCGGCCTAGGCCCTGCGCCGGGATGGTCCATAGCACGGTACCGCCACCCTGCGACCAGCCGATCACGCCGATCCGGTCGCCGCGAATAAACGGCTGCGCCTGCAAATACCCGAGCGCCGCATAGGCATCCTTGGGCCGCTGCGCCGCAACGCTTTCATTGTAGGTGGCCGGCGCGCACATCTGTTCGATGCCGCGCGGACGGAAGCTGTCGACCATCAGCACGACATAGCCGCGCCGATTGAATTCGGCGGCCCAGGCCTGCTCGCGCTGCAGGATCGTGCCGGCGCTGCGGCTCAGCAATCCGCCGCAACCATGCAGGAAAACAATCGCGGGGTGACGCCCTTCGCCCGGCGGACGGAAGAGATACCCATCCAGCTCGACGGATGGCTGCGCCAAGCTGGCGAAATGCACGAGTTCCTGTGTGCGCCCGGCCCCGCTCGTCAGGAGAACCACGACGAGACCGATGGCAAAGGCGAGACGTCGCGGCATTTTCGTCTTTCCGATATTTTGTCAGGGAGGCGCGGGGCGACCTTGCAGGGCCGCCTAACGCTTACCAATTCTAAGTGGTCGTCAACGTCGTCGGAGGGTGCGTAAACAGCATGACGCCACCTGGCAGTCCGCAGTTGCCGACCCCTTGGCATCGGCAACCGAGGGTTAAGTCCAAGGAATAGCCCGGTTGTCACCGGGCGCGAAGCCATCTTCGCAAACCGACCCCCGCTTGACGCCATTGCGCGCGCGGGGGTCTCGTTGTCTCTGGTCTTGATATCTCTGGTCTTGATATATCTCTGGCCACGGTTCAGGACACGCCATGGCGCAAAGCGATCTCGACAGCTCCGGCCCAACGTCCCGCATCTATTTCTCGCAGCGGTTGCGGCTGCATTACGTCGACTGGGGCAACCCGGGCGCGCCGCCGCTCCTGCTCGTGCATGGCGGGCGCGACCATTGCCGCAACTGGGATTGGGTAGCGCAGGCGTTGCGCAAGGACTGGCATGTGCTGGCGCCTGATCTGCGTGGGCATGGCGACAGTCAATGGTCACCCGACGGCAGCTATTCGCTGGCAGCCTACATCTACGATCTGGCGCAGCTGATCCATCAGCAGGAACTGGCGCCGGTGACGATCGTGGCGCACTCCTTGGGCAGCATGATCACGTTGCGCTACACCGGCATCTACCCGGAAAACGTGCGCAAGCTGGTCGCCATCGAAGGGCTCGGGGTGGCGCCACGCAGCATGGTCGAGCGCGCCAAGCAGCCGATCGCCGATCGTATGCGGCGCTGGGTGGACGAACAACGCAGCCTCGCCGGCCGCCTCCCGCGCCGCTACGCTTCGATCGATGACGCGCTCGCTCGCATGCAGGAGGCCAACCGGTTTCTCTCGCCGGAGCAGGCCCGGCACCTGACGCAGCACGGCGTCAACCAGAACGAAGACGGCACTTATAGCTGGAAATTCGACAACTACGTCCGGGCCGAGCGTCCCTACGGCATGACACAAGCCGAGACCGAGTCGCTGTGGGGCCGCATCACCTGCCCCACTCTGCTGGTTTACGGCAAGGAAAGCTGGGCCTCCAATCCGGAGGAGGACGGCCGCATCAAGCACTTCAATACAGCAAAGGTGGTCGCCGTCGAGGGCGCCGGGCATTGGGTGCACCATGATCGGCTGGATGTGTTTCTCGGCTTGCTCCGCGACTTCCTCTGAGCGTCACGTTCCGGCGCGTGCGTCTGCTTCGCCGCCGTAAGCGGCATTCCCATCCGCCGCTGAAGCGGCTCTGGACGCTGCTTGGCCCTGGGCTGGTTACCGGCGCCGCCGATGATGATCCCGGCGGTATCGCCACCTACTCGCAGGCAGGCGCCCAGTTCGGATTGTCGCTCGGCTGGGTGATGCTGCTGACCTGGCCACTGATGGCGGCCATCCAGGAGATCAGCGCCCGTATCGGCCGCGTCACCGGCCAAGGCATCGCCGGCAACCTGCGCGACCACTACCCGCGGCTATTGCTGTATTTCATCGTCGGGCTGCTGCTGGTCGCGAACATCATCAACCTTGGCGCCGATCTTGGCGCGATGGCGGACGCAGCGCGATTGCTGATCGCCGGTCCGCGCGGCCTTTATGTCATAGCCCTGGCGGTGGGGTGCGCCGCGCTGCAGATCTTCTGCAGCTATGACAGATACGTGCACATTCTTAAATGGCTGACCTTTTCACTGTTTGCCTATGTCGCGACGGTCTTGGTAATCGATGTGCCGTGGCTTGAGGTGCTGCACCACCTCTTCATCCCTCAGATCGTCTGGCAGCAGGATTATCTTGTCGTGATCGTCGCCGTGCTCGGCACGACAATCAGCCCATACCTGTTCTTCTGGCAGGCGTCGGAGGAAGCCGAGGACGAACGCACCGACCCCGGTGCCAGCCCGCTGAAGGAAGTGCCGGATGCGGCGCACCGGGAAATGCGCCGCATCGAATACGACACCTATGTCGGGATGGCCCTGTCGAACCTGATCGCCTTGTGTATCATCATTACGACGGCGGTGACACTGCACGTCCACGGCATCACCAATGTCGACACGTCGGAGCAGGCCGCCAACGCGCTGCGTCCGATCGCCGGCAATTTCGCCTTCGCCGTGTTCGCGTGCGGCATCGTCGGCACCGGGTTGCTGGCGATCCCGGTACTCGCCGGCTCCGCCGCCTACGCGGTGGCAGAAGGCCTTGGCTGGCCCGCCGGTCTCGGGATGAAGCTGCACGAGGCCAAAGGTTTCTATGCGTTGATCGTCATCGGCACGTTGGCCGGGATTGCATTCGATTTTGTCAAGATCGACCCGATCAGGGCTCTGTTCTGGACGGCCGTCATCAATGGCGTCGTCGCGGTTCCCCTGATGGTGGTGATGATGGTGATGACAATGCAAAAGCGGGTCATGGGGCAGTTCACCTTGCCGCGGCCGCTCTGGGCGATGGGATGGCTCTCGACAGCAGCGATGACGTTCGCGGTGGTTGCGATGTTCGTGACCTGGCAGGCTTAGGCGCTACGCCGCGGGGCGTGCGATACTCATGTGTTGCAACGGCACATCATCTGACACACTCATCGGACAAAGGGGCCTGACGGATGGTTCCGCTTTCGGTTCTCGACCTTTCCCCGATCGTCGAAGGCAGCGATGCGGGGCACGCTCTGCGCAACTCGCTCGATCTCGCGCGCCATGTCGAGGCATTGGGTTATCAGCGCTACTGGATGGCCGAACACCACAACCTGCCGGGCATCGCCAGCGCCGCGACAGCGGTCGCCCTGGCCCATGTTGCCGCAGGCACCAGCCGCATCCGCATCGGCGCCGGCGGGATCATGCTGCCGAACCACGCGCCGCTGATCATCGCCGAGCAATTCGGCACCCTTGCGGCTCTGCATCCCGGCCGCGTCGAGCTGGGCCTGGGCCGGGCGCCGGGCTCCGATCAGATGACATTACGGGCGATGCGCCGCAACCTGGCGGCCGGCGCCGACCAGTTCCCGCAGGATGTTGTCGAGCTGATGGCCTATTTCCAGCCGGCCGAGCCCGGACAGGCGATACAGGCAGTGCCGGGTGCCGGGCTCGCCGTGCCGGTCTGGATCCTCGGGTCGAGCACGTTCGGCGCGCAGCTTGCCGCGATCCTCGGTCTGCCGTTTGCCTTTGCCTCGCATTTCGCGCCAGCAATGATGATGCAGGCGTTGGCGATCTATCGCGAGCGGTTTCGCCCCTCGCCACAATTGGCGGCGCCCTATGTGATGCTCGGAACCCATATTGTCGCGGCCGAAAGCGATGCGGAGGCGGAATACCTGTTCTCCTCGCAGCGCCAATCCTTCATCAACCTGCGGCTCGGCCGACCCGGTCCCTTGCCGCCACCCGTCGAGGGGTACGCGGCGACGCTCGACCCGTTCGCTTCCGGCATGATGGCAGAGGCCATGTCATGTGCCGTGATCGGCGGCCCGGAAACCGTTCGCCGCGGGATTGAAGCCTTTGCAGCGCGCACCGGTGCCGATGAGCTGATGATCACCGCCAATCTCTACGATCACACCAGGCGCAAACGCTCCTTCGAGATCGTTGCCGAGGTGCACGGCGCCATGCAGCAAGCGGCATAGCGGCCATAGCGGCTTCGCCATGCGGCAGGGTGACGAATAGGCGCACGGGTGGTTCCGCTTGCTAATCTCGCCCATCGAGTTGTGCAGGGAGAGACGTGATGCGGCGCGCCTTTGACGTATCGATTGCTCATGCCACCCGGCTGATCGCCGGCGCGGTGCTTCTGGCAACCTTGTCAACGGGGCCGGTGAACGGCCAGGCGCTGCGTTGTCGGCCGTTCTCGAACGAGCCGGTCGCGGCACCCACCCCACGCACCGCACAGAGTGCGGTCGATCGCTTCGAGAAGATCAAGGCAGCGGTCACGGCCGAATCCTATCGCGTGCTGTTCCTCGGCGATTCGATCACAGAGCGGTTCGACGATACCGTATGGCGCGAGGATATGATGCCGCGCGGCGTGCTGAATTCCGGGGTCAACGGCGACCGCACCGAAAACCTGCTGTGGCGGATGCAGCACGGCAATCTCGACGGCCAGCCACCCACTGGCGTGGTGGTGCTGATCGGCACCAATGACCTGACCAATGGCGGTGAGGGCCGCTCACCCGAGGCGACCGCCGACGGCATTCGCGCCAACCTCGAGTATCTGCGGCAGCGTTTGCCGCGCGCCCGTATTGTTCTGCTCGGGCTTTATCCGCGTAGTATTTCGCCTGAGGCACGGCTGCGGCGTGGCACCGTCGCGGTCAACCAGCTGATCCGCGAATGTGGCGACGATGTCTGGATCAAATATGCCGATATCGGCACCATTCTGCTTGAACCTGACGGGCGGCTAAGCCCAACCATCTCGCCAGATGCGTTGCATTTTACCGAGGCCGGCTATCGTCGTCTGGCGCCGCGCCTCAACCCGCTGATCGACTGGCTGCTCGGAAAGCGTTAGGGATTATGACAATGCTATAGCGGCGCCAGTGGACTGGCATGATGACGAACCACGCGCGCGACATCGGTTTAGCCGGATTACCGCAATACCCGGAATGTCCGGCGGTTTCTGGCTGCGCAATGCGGCGGCGCGTTCCGGTTCGATCGCGATTTCATGCGTGGGACCAGGAACGGCGAACCGAAACGAAGCGCGATATCGCCGATGAGTGGTTGCGGCGCAATTCGCTATAAGGCGCTGCGCCATGAGCTTGTATAGTCCGCGCCCTGCGCCGCGCCCCGGCGACGCGTATTGCCGAACCTCCGACACGAGATCAGACATGGCGCACGGCCAGCATTTCTTTATGAACCCCGGACCGACGAATATTCCGGAGCGCATCCTGCGCGCGATGAATCGCGGGGCGATCGATTTCACCGGCGCCGAGTTCCGCGCAATCACCGAGGAATGCTTCGCCCGCCTCAAACGCATCTTCAAGACCGAGGAAACGGTGCTCGCCTACGCCGCCACCGGCCATGGCGCCTGGGAAGCGGCGCTGGTCAACCTGTTCTCGCCCGGCGACAAGGTACTGGTGCTCGAAAGCGGCTTCTTCTCGCTGAACTGGGGCATGCGCGGCGAGGCGTTCGGGCTTGAGGTCGAGACGCTCGCCAACGACTGGCGCAACCCGTCGGACCCGGCGCGGCTCGAAGCCCGGCTGCGCGATGACCGCGACCACCAGATCAAAGCCGTCCTGGTGGTGCATTGCGAAACCTCGACCGGCGTCATCAACGCGATCCCCCAATTGCGCGGCGCGATCGACGCGGCGCGTCACCCGGCGTTGCTGTTGGTGGACACGATCTCGTCGCTCGCCTCGATGGATTTCCGCACCGATGAGTGGGGCGTCGACGTCGTCGTCGCGGGCTCGCAGAAGGGGCTGATGCTGCCGACCGGCATGGCCTTTACCGCTGTCAGCGGCAAGGCACTCGCCGCCTCGGCGGCGGCCCGGTTGCCGCGAGTATATTGGGATTGGCACCGTCTGCTCGGCGAAGGCTCGCAGGCCTATTGGAACGGCACTGCGCCGGTCCACTTCTTCTACGGCATGCAGGAGGCGCTGCGCATGCTCGAGGATGAGGGCCTCGATAATGTGTTCGCCCGGCACCACCGCCTCGCCGAGGCAACGCGCCAGGCGGTGCGAGCCTGGCGCCAGAATGACGGCCCCGAAGTGTATGCGATGGTGCCAGGGGCGCAATCCAACACGGTGACGTCGGTGCTTTTGCCCGAGGGGTACGATGCCGACCACTTGCGCCGGGTCGCGCTCGACAGCTTCAACGTGTCGCTGGGTGGCGGGCTCGACCGGCTGCGTGGCCGCGTGTTCCGCATCGGCCATCTTGGCGACCTCAACGAGCCAATGCTGCTCGGTACGATCGCGGCGGTCGAGATGGCGCTCGGAATGACCGGCGTGCCGCATGGACGGGGCGGCGTGCTCGCGGCGATGGATTATCTCGCCACCGAAGCGGCAAGCCGATAAGGGCGAAGCCCCTCTCCCGCATGGCCAATATCAATGAAATGACCTATAGCGGGGTGTGGCTCTCGACCTTCACGGCCTTATCGAACGCGGCCTTATCGCGCCTGACCGCGCGCGCGGGCTGCAGCGCGTCGCGGATCAATTTGCCGTCGCGCTGACCGACGATATCGCTGAACTGATCGACCCGAACGATCCCGTCGACCCGATCGCCGCGCAGTTTCTGCCTCGTGAGGCCGAACTCGACGTGGATCTTCACGACCGCGCCGACCCGATTGGCGATCACCGGTGGTCGCCGGTTCCGGGCATCGTGCATCGCTATCCAGATCGCGTGTTGCTGAAGCCGGTGCTGGTGTGTCCGGTGTATTGCCGCTTCTGTTTTCGCCGAGAGCAGGTCGGAGGCGACGACGGTATGTTGCCGGCCGAGGCGCTCGACCGCGCCTTCACCTATATCGAGCAGCATCCTGACATTTGGGAAGTCATCATCACCGGCGGCGACCCCTTTGTGCTATCGCCGCGCCGCCTCGCCGAGCTGGTACGGCGGTTGGAAGCGGTGCCGCATGTCGCGGTCATTCGCTTCCATACCCGCGTGCCTATCGCCGAGCCACGCCGGATCGCGCCGCCGCTGGTGGCGGCGCTGCAATCCGAAAAGGCGATCTATGTTGTCATTCATGCCAATCATCCGCGCGAGTTGACCCCCGCAGTGCGCGAGGCGGTGGGTCGCCTGGTGAAGGCCGGCATCCCGACTCTGGCGCAGAGCGTGTTGCTGCGCGGCGTAAACGACAACCCGGAGGTGCTGGAGGCGCTGTTCCGCGCCCTGGTCGCGATACGCGTCAAACCCTACTACCTGCACCATCCCGATCTGGCGCCCGGCACGGCGCATTTTCGGCTTGGGATCGAGGAAGGCCAGCGGCTGGTGGCCGGGCTGCGCGGACGTGTCTCGGGATTGTGCCAACCGACTTACGTGCTCGACATCCCAGGGGGCTTTGGCAAGGTGCCGGTCGCCGCCGGCTATACCGAACCAAGGAAGAACGGCGGCTGGATCGTTCGCGACGCGGCCGGCGGCGAACACCCCTACCCGCCCCCCGGCGACGACACTGTCAGCTGAACGGAACGCGATGCCGAACGTGGCGAGAGCATCGGCTGCTTCGGTCATCATCATCGGCGGCGATGCGCTCGCACTCAGCACGGCGCACGAAATCTGCGCCGGCGATGATTGCCGTGTTTCGGTCCTATGGGTCGCCAACAGCGAATTCGCCGACGCGGTCGAAGCCGTAGGGGCCGTATTCATCGCCGGCCGGCCGGAGCGACGGGAGAGTTTGGAGGCCGCCGGGGTCAAGCATGCCCAGGCGATCCTCGCGTTATCGAATGACGATCAGCTCAATCTGCACGCGGCTCTCGAAGCGCGCGATGCCAATCCTGAAATTCGCATCGTCCTGCGCCAGTTCAACCGTGCGCTCGCTGCCAAGATCGAGCAGAATCTGCCGGATTGCTCGGTATTGTCGCTGGCGTGGCACTCCGCCGCGACCTATGCCGCCGTGGCGCTCGACCCCTCATGCTTTCGCGGGCTGCAATTTCCCGAGCGCAACGGACCGCTGACCGGTTTCGCGATCCGCTCGGCCGACGATCGCAGAACCGCCGAGCGCACGATCGGCGAAGCGGAACGGGCGGTGGGCGTTCGCATCATCGCGGTGGACGGCGACACCTCAATTGGCATCGATGATCGTATCCGCCCCGGCGCGCGGCTGGTTGTCTATGGCCCCCTGCACCGCTTGCTCGAAACAACGCCGCGTCAGGCGGAGGTCGAGCGCGAAGCCGCCGCCGCCGCCCGACGCGGCACACGAATCGATTGGCGCTGGCTGCGGCGCATCGACAAGTATCTCGCGGTGATCGCCGGTGCCTTCCTCGTCCTGTTCGGGCTCAGCACCTGGCATTTCCGCGACGCATTCCGAACCGATTGGCTGACCGCCGCCTATTTTGTCCTCTCGACAATGACCACCACCGGCTATGGCGACATGACACCCGACCGCAGCAGCACGGTCGATCTGGCGGCCTCGATGGTGCTGATGATGCTGGGCACCATCTTCACCGGCGTATTCACCGCTTTTCTCACCGCCAGCCTGACCCGATCGCAATGGGTGCGGATTCAGGGATTGCGGCCCATCAGGCGGAGTGGCCACATCGTGGTGTGCGGCTGTGGCAGCATCGGAGCCGGTGTCGTCGATCTGCTGCTGGCCTTCAAGAAGCCGCTTGTGGTCGTCGAACGCCACCCCGACGCGGCGCTCGTCGAACATGCGCGCGACCTTGGGTTTGAGCTCCTGACGGGCGACGCCAGCCGCGACGACACACTCGATCTGTGCAAGCTCGGCGCGGCGCACAGCCTGGTGGCGCTGACCAATATCGATACGCTTAACCTCGAAGTGGCGCTCGGAGCCCGCGCTCGCAATCCCGACATGCCCATCGTCTTGCGGATCGCCGAGGCGACGTTCGCCGCGTCCATCGCGCGGCACTTCCAGTTCGACACAACCTTCTCCGTGGCCGCCATGGCAGGCCCGGTCTTCGCGGGTTTGTCACGCCGTCCGGGTGAGCGTGGCCGCCTCGCGTTTGATGGCCAGGAATTTGGAATTTCCGAAAGGCCCATGCCGCGTGACCTGTCCGGGGAATGGCGCGACGGGACCATCGTGCTTGCGGCCGAGCACGATGGTGGTCTCCGGCTGGTGCGCGAGGCGAGCGAGATCCAGCCCGGGGTTTTGACGCTGGCCCTCGTGCCGCTGACCCCGGTCGCCGCTGCGCACGACCCGCTTGCCGCTGTCGCCGAACTGCGCCTGTAAGATACCGCCGGCCGGCCTGTACAGCACCGCACTTGCCCGCGCGGGTCCGGCGCGGCAGCATGCGCAAGCGTCGCCCGCAGAGGCGCCGAAAGTGGAGGGGGAAATGCTCGGACGAGGGTGGCCGCTGCTGACAGCGGCGCTGGTTAGCGCCGGCTGCGCTGTGCTGGCGAACACGGCAAGCGCACAGATCATGATCATCGGCAATGACGAGAAAGCCGGCTGGGACAAGGACGGTAAGGCGGTGATCAACCCGCCCGGCCATGACAGCCTGTCGATCATCGACATCTCCAAGCCCGGCAAGCTCAACATGATGGCGACGATCCCGCTCGACAACACGATCGTCGGGCCGCCGACCAACCTGGCGGTGTCGCCCTCCCGTGACATCGCGCTGGTCGCCAATTCCGTCAGCGAAACCGACAAGGACGGTAAGCCGGCGCTGGTTTCCGATGACCGCCTGTTTGTGATCGACCTCAAATCGAGCCCGCCGGCTGTTGCCGCGACGGTGCATCTCGGCAAGCGGCCCTCGGGGCTGGCGATCGCGGCGAGCGGCAAGATGGCGCTCGTCACCAATCGCGACGATGGTACGGTCTCGGTACTCTCGATCAACGGCAAGGACGTCAAGGTCACCGATACGGTGACGGTCGGCGCGGCGGGCGATCAGGTGGCGGCGGTGGCGATTACGCCCGACGGCAAACGCGCGCTGGTCGCGAAACCGGCGGCCAACAAAGTGGCCTTGATGTCGATCGATGGCGACAAGGTCACCTATGACAAACGGGACCTGCCGACTGGACTCTTTCCCTACAATGTGGTGATCAGCCCGACCGGCAAGCTGGCTTTGACCGCCGATAACGGCAATGGCGGCGGCTCCGACGGCAATCTCGACACGGTCAGCGTGATCGACCTCGAGGCCAATCCGCCGCGCGTCATCGACCACGTCACGGTGACCGACTCACCCGAGGGGCTGGCGTTCAGCCCGCGCGGCGACCTCGCTGTGTCGATCGACGCCCGCGGCTCGAATGTCGCGAAGGACAACTGGTTCTACCACCCGGGCGGCGCCGTCAGTCTGCTGCGCATCAACGGCAAGAAGGTGACCAATATCGGTGCGATCACCGTCGGTGCATTGCCCGAGGGCGCGGTGTTCAGCCCCGATGGCGGCTACCTCTATGTAGGCAACTTCATCGATCAGGATTTGTCGGTGCTGCAGGTGTCGGGGGCGGGAGGGCGTGAGATCGGCCGCGTCAAGCTGCCGGGGCATCCCGCCTCGATGCGCGGCGGCCCGCAATAGCGCTACCCAACGGAGCCGGGCGATGCCCGCGCCCTGAGTGAGTGCCCCCTGAGTGAGTCAATGGATCAATGGGCCTGGCGCGGGATTTCACCCTGCGCCACGGCCGCCAGCAACGCCAGACTCGCCGAGTAGTAATCGTCCTTGTCGCCGATGGTTGGCAATGTCGCCGGAGCCGTGCCGCCAACCGCGCGCGCCAGTTCGGTGATCGCCCGAAAGCCGGTCGGCCCGGCGTAGGGGGCGACGCTATTATCCTTGAGGTCGGTCCAGGCGGGAGCGGGCTTGCCGCCATAATCGTTCCAGAAATCGAGATAGGAGGCGAGGCGAGGCGGCGTCGCCTCGCCGGCCCAGATCAGATAAAGCGGCACGCGGATCGCCTCAAACCCGAAGCGCGGCGGAAATTTGGTGGCCACCGAAAGATCGCCGTCCCGGCCGATATTCACCCAATCGGGGGTTAGCCCCCAACGGCCAAAGCGAGCGTCGCTCAGTAAATTGAGCCCCGCCTGCCGCAGGCGGCCCCATTCCGGCCCCGGCAGAACCGCGTTGAAGTCGGCGAGAGCGGGATAGATGTAGTAGGATGGGTTGATTAACGACACTCCGTCCTTGCCCTTGAACCCGGATAGACCCGGCAACAATACGGTGCGTCCGGGGGCGCGCACGATCAGGCGGCGGCGGATGTCGGAGAGAATGCGGCGGGCCTCGCGGGTATAATCGGGTTCATCCCAGGTGCGGCCCGCGCGAATCAGCGCCCAGGCGATCAGGATGTCGCCATCGGAGGCGTCGTTGGTATCGCTGACCGGCTTCTTTTCGTCATTGGGGTCGTAGCGCCAGGAAAACAGCGCGTCGTGCCGCTGCAGCTTTGAGCGCGTCCAATCCCAGATCCGGGTAAACGAGGCACGGTCACCGGCCGCCTGCGCCAGCAGCATGGCCCAGCCCTGGCCTTCGGTATGGCTGACTTCCTTGTTGCCGGTGTCGACGACCCGGCCGTCATCGGTCACAAACCGCCCGCGGTAGACAGCCCACTGCTCCGCGACCGTAGCGGGCGGCGCGGTTGCGGTCGGGGGCGAGGGCGCCGCATCGTCGGCCCGCGCCGGAACGGGGCTTGCGGCTACCAACACCAACATCAGGGCGGCGAGCAGGCGCGGGAGCATTGGCGGCACTATACGGAACACGGAAACGAGTGAGGGGGCGCGCTCGGCGGGTGGGGATTGCCGCGATATCAGGGCCGCGGCTCAACCATGCCGGCCGTAATTGAAGACGTAAGGCGCTCCCGGCACGCGGCGCTGGCCGATCAGGCGCGCCGTGAAGTTGGGATCGCCCCCCTGAGCCGCGAACCACTCGGTGTAGACGCCCTCGAGGATTGGCACGAGCCAGCTGCGCCGCGCCTCGTCTTGCGGGATGATCGGATAGGAGCCGTGCGTGATTTCGACAAACCGGCCGTTCTCCGCGATGCGGGCCCAGCCCCAATCGATGCCCTCGAGCACCGCGTTGATATCGTCCTCGAGGTCCTCAAGGCTGTCGCAGCGGCGCAGCGGCAGCGAGCGCGCCATCCGAATCCCGAGGGTTTCGAGGAACTGGTCGGCCTCCAGCGGGTCCACCCGGTCTTCGAACTCGGCGAACATCGCCGCCATGAAGTGAACCCATTGCCGCGAGCAGTGCTGTTGAGCGTAGTAGCGGAGCGAAATCAGCTCCTCATCCGTGCCAACAGCCATTACAGACTCCCCGGAAGCCGATTGGGCAAGTAGGCCGAGGGCAACGGCGTCGTCGCGAAGCTCTTGCGCAGGTACAGTTTGCCGATCGCCTCGGTATAGCTCTGCGCGTTGTCGACCGATGCGAGAGCGCCGACCGAGAAGCCGTTCGCCAATTCGTACTCCACCTGGCCGCGCGCGCTGAATGCCGGCCCGGTGACAGTGCGCGAGGGATAGAACGCGGCATTGCCGGCAAAGGCCTGCAGCGCCGCCTGATTGCCCGCCTCGGTCGGGAAGACAGGGCTGCGGTTTTCGCTGAAGTTCTGAATACCGATCGCACCCCCGACGACATAGGTCAGACGCCCGTCCCGGCCTGAATACTCCATCGGAACGGAGACATTGATGTAATTCTGCGGACTGAAATATCCGCCTTGGCCGAACGTAAAGAAGCGCAGGTTCTTGTCGTAATCCATGTAGCTGAGGTTGACGCCGATCTTGAAGGCGTGCGTGCCCGAACGATAAGGCCGCACATAAGCACCGACGAGGCCTTCGAAATCGTTATTGTTCGCGACATTGCGGCCATCGAGCGTGTAGTAGCCGCCGCCGGCATAGGCGCCGAGATCGCCATCATCATACGATACCAGCACATCGCCGCCGGTCTTGACGACGCCACCCCAAACCTGACCGGTGATTGGATCGCGCGTGCCGGCATAGGTCAGCAGACTGTCGGTCACCGCCTGCCGGGTACCCTCGACGCGCACCGTCAGCGGGTTGGCGACAGTTGTCGGGGCCAGACCGATTGGCGGGAATTCGGTGGTGTTCGCCCCCGGCCCCGGCCAGGTCAGCGCAAGGCGGCCAACCAGATTCTCCACCGGGAAGCCGAGCGGTGTCGTCCCGACTTCGCCAGAGAACATCTGATAGGTGTAGGCGGCGTTGAGCGACACACCGCTGGCATTCTGGCCACTAGCCGGGATCAGCGAGGTTGCGCCAGACCCTGGCAGTGCCAGTAGCGGCTCGTGACCGAAACGCAGCAGCGGCCCCGACCCTATCGTCCCGGCCGTCAAGAAGGTCGGGATCGCCTGGAGCCGCATCGTGCCGGTGTAGAACGGCGAGAAGATACCTTCGATCGGCGTTCGTATTTCGGTTAAGCGGCTAAGCCCCTCTTCGCCATCGCGGTAGCGTATCGCCAGACCGCCCTGGATCGTTGGCCCGCTCTCCGCGGTGATCGCGTTCATGCTGCGCTCGATGTCGAGCTCCAGCGAATCCTGCGGCACCGGGGCTGGCTGCCCGATCGAACTCGACGCCATCCCGGGCGCCGCATAGCCCTGAGCTGCATAGCCGGGCGCGGAATAGCCCGGCGCCATCGGCGCGGTAGCATAGGGCTGGCCATAAGGCTGGATCGGCGCGGGCCCGGACGCCTGCGATGCGCCGTAGGGCGATTGATATCCCGGGACGGGCGGCGGCGGCAGCGGCGGCAACTGGGCCACCTGCTCGCGTATTGGTGGCGACCAGTTCTGGGTGGCGGCGTCGCTGACCTGCGGCGGGCCCATCGGGCCGGTAGCAGCCGCCAGCTGGACCATGCCGGGTGCCACGGTGTTGCTCGCCAGGGCGGCGGCGGGCCGAGGCGGGCGCGGCGGCCGGTCGCCAAGATGCGGCGGGACCACGAGATCATCGCTGTCGGCGGATACGGCGGTATCCTCCAGCGGCGCGGGAGCCGCGGCCGCGGGGGCAGCCGCGGCGGCGCGCGCCGGGGCCGGGGTCGGCGATGCATCGCTGGCAACGATCGGCGTCGCGGCAGCCATCTGGATTGGCGCGCGCGGCGTCTCGGCCTCCGATTGGCGGAATGGATTGGGTGGCAAGCTGCCCGGAATTCCCGGACCCGAGGGCATCGGCACCATGCGCGGCGCCATCGGTTCCCCGGCGCCGGCCTGTTGCGTATCGAGATTGCGAGCGATGTTCAGATCGTAGATCGCGGCGCCGTTGTCGCCCGACGCCCGCGCGATCTCGGCCTGCATATAATAGAGACGCGGATTGTTCGGGAAGCGCTGCATCCCCTGCGCGAGGTAGGCGCGGGCCCGGTCAAGGTCGCCGGCAACGATGGCCCCGCCGATCGCCCCGCGCAGCACGCCGAGATCGCCCGGCGCCTGCTGATAGGCGGCATCGAAGAACCGCATCGCCACCGTGTTCTGACCGGCCGCGGCATAGATCCGCCCGGTCGCCATTAGCAGGGTCGGATCGTTCGGATACGCATTGAGCAGCGGCGAAACCTGATCGTAGGCGCCGGCGATGTCGCCGCGCTCGCGCAGCGCATCGGCGCGCTTGGCGGCGATGTCGCCCTTGACGTGTTCGAGCTCGGGGCGGGCGCCCTGCGGCACCCGGCCTGTCGCCTCGGTCTGCGCCAGATAGGCCGCCGCTTCGGAATCGCGCCCCGCCCGTTGGAGCAACGAGGCGTAATCGATGACCGCCTTTTTGTCGGCGGTGGCGGTGCTGGGCCGGCCGATCTGCAGTGCATCGGGCAGGTCGCCGATATCCGCAAGCGCGTCGACCACCTGCCGGGTCTTGTCGGCGGATGCCGGCGGGCGCTGGTTCAACGCCAGCAGCGCGCTGCGGGCCGCCGGGTAGTTGCCGCTGTGCGCCAGCTGCTTGGCCCGGCCGACCTCCGCGGTCACCCTCATGCGGTCGCGGAACGCCATCAGCTCGGGGTTGCGCGCGTTTGCCGGGATGCGGTCGAGCGCGGCCGCCGCCTCGGCATAGCGGTTCTGCTCGCTGTAGAAGATCGCCGCGGCCTGGAAGGAATCGCTGCTCCCGCCGGAGGCTGTCGGATCGATGACCGCGAAGGCCTGCGGGGCGTCGCCGCGCGCCACCAGAAAACGGGCGAAGTCGAGGCGAGCCCAGGCATCGGTCGGATCGACCGCGATTGCCTCCTGGAACCGCGCCTGCGCCGCGCCGACATCGCCGCGCGTCTGCAGGGCCTTGCCGTCGCTGCGCAGCAGATCGGCGCGCGCCCGGTTGAGCCCGGCCATCTTGCCAGGGTCGAGCGTGGCGAGCCGAGCCTGCAGCTGCGCCGCCTCGGCGGTCTTGCCTTGCGCCGCCAGCGCCGAATAGAGGCCGACATTGGCATCGGCATTATCCGGCTGCACCGCCAGCACCCGGCGATAAGCGGCCTCGGCGCCGGGATTGTCGTTCAGCTTGGCATCGACCGAGCCGAGCACCAGATCGGCATTCCAATTATCCCGGCGCGGCTCCTGCACCAGGCTGGTCAGGATCTGCTGCGCGCGTTGCGGATCGCCGGCCGCATCCGCCGCCTTGGCCGCGTTTACGCTGGACCAGAACGTGGCGCTGTCGTAAGCGGCGGCCCACTGGCCACGCCGAGCCGGATCGGCGCGCATCGCACGACCAAGCAGGTCGCGCGCCTCGCCGAAGCGCTGTTCGCGCAGCCGGATGAGCCCGAGACCGGCCAACGCATTGGCATCGCCCGGGCGGCCGCGCAAGGTCGCCTCGAACGCGCGTTCGGCGGCGCCGAGATTGCCGCGATTGAGATCGGAATAGCCCGCGGCGGTCGCCGAGCCCGGTCCCGGCACGCCGGGACCGCCGGTGGCGGCCCCCTGACGACCCGCCTCAGCGATATGCTGCCGCAACAACTCGTCCTCGCCGTATCTGGCGATGTACTGGCTGTAGAGAGCGCGGTCGGCAGGACCGTTGCCCAGCCACATCAGCGATTTTGCCCAGGCTTCCTTTGCCTGGCTGCCCACCACGGAATCGCCCGCGAGCTGCGACAGCATCCGGATGCCCTGCGGCCGCGTATCGGCGTGATAGGTCAGCACCTCGGCCAGCGCGAGCTTGGCGCCGGCGTCGTTGGGCGCGGATTGGGTCAGCTGCTCCAGGCCCTTACGCGCTTCGGGCCAGCCCTGCGGTGTGCCTGCCAGGGTCAGGTAATATTCGACACCGAAGGTGGGTGGCGGGGGGCCCTTGAAGGTCTGCTCGTATTTCTGCGCCGCCTGGGAAAACTGTCCGGCCTGCGCCAGCTTACGCGCCTCGTTCAGCTCATTAGGCGAAACCTGCCCGGCCCTGATCGCGTTTTCCAACTCGGGAATATGCGGGCTTGAGGGATTGAGCTGACGGAGTTTGGCGAGGTTGCTCTTGGCATCCTCGACCTTATTTTGCTGCACATTGAGGATGCCGTACTGGTAGATCGCGTCCTGGTTGTTCGGGTCGATGCTGAGCAATTGCTGCAGTGCCTGCACCGCCAGATCGGGCCGGTCCTTGAGACGCCAGTAATTCGCCTTGTCGAGCAGGATCTGCTTGGCGCTTGGTGCCGCGACCGCCAGCGCGGGAGGGATCGCGGTTGCGATCAGCAACCCTAACGCGAAATCGCGAGCCCAGGACTTCATCACCCCTCCTCCCGAGACACTGCCTCGAGAACCCTTACCGTATGCGTCCACTCGACGGGCGGGCGCGATCGCGCCGGCCCCTCAGCCCCGGTTCCCTGCCCCCCGGTCATGGAACCGGCCCGGCGATACGCCGCGCCGCAACTCGGCTCAACAGCCAGTAAAGCACGAGCGCCAGCATCAGTACGCCGACCAGAGTGAACAATATCAAGATCAGCGGCGAGTTGCCCAGCCACCACCGTATCCTGGTCAGCGGGTTAAGCGTACCAACCGTATATTGCGATCCGAGGCGAAAGCTCGACACTTTGTTGTCGGGTGTGACGACCATCATGTCGCCCTGGATCAGCGGGTTCTGGTCACGGTTGCGGAAGGTGGATAGCACCGCCATCTGGCGCTCGGCCGAACCGCCCGTGACGAACAGCGCGGTGCGCCCCGAATGCAGCGGCGACTCCATCTCGAGCATCGTCGCGAGGTTGTTGCCCTGCTGCGCCAATAGCTGATCGATGCGCTCGCGCTCGCGCTGCGCATTGGGATCGAGCGCGCCCGAGACCCGGTCGAGGGACGAGTTCGAGGCCACCCGCAATCGCCCGCCATCGACCGCAAGACGGCTGTTGCCGCCCCAGCGGGCCAACAAAGGCTGTCGCGAAACCGGCCCGAGTACGATGAGATCGCGGTCCTTTACCTGATCGACCGCATTCGGCGGCACCACCGCCACCCGCACAACGGGGTAGCCCGTGGAATCGCCCATCAAGCCCATGATCGTCAGGTAGGTCTGAACATCGGCCGGCGTCACCTGATCGGGCAGGACAACCGCGGTCTGGCTGAGATCGGCGAATTTGGTGAACGGGAAACCCGAGTTCACGAAATATGCGAGGTTCGGCAGTTCGGTAAAGCGCTCGGCATGCGACAGGTCGATCGTGGAATCGGGATCGATCCCCTCCTGCACGTTATTGGGCAGGACGTCCTGGCACGGCTCCACGTTGATCGGCCGCATCTGATAGTAAAACTGCAGCTGGTTCTGCCCGAAGATGTAGTAGGGCGGCACCCGCAACGTCTGCTCGTTCAGCGTGAAGTCGGGTGATACCAGATCCCGCACCTGCCGCGCCGTGCCATCCTCGGACAGCGGCAGGGTGCTGACATAGGAGTTGTTGATCGACACATCGAGCCGCGAATCCGAGTAGTTGAGCCAGGTGCCGGACGGGTAGCGGTAACGCACCACCAGCGGCACACCCGTATTGCCCCACACAAAGATATCGGGCGCGGTACGGAAGTTGACGGTGAGCAGACCCGGCACAAGACCGGTGCCCTGCAGGTCGGATGGCTGCACCAGTTCGCCGAAATGCACCGGCCGGTTCATCGGGATCCAGCGCGGCGCGTCATAGGCTTGCCGCGCGGGCACCTCGGGAGCGGCGACGACCTGGGTCTGTCCGCTCAGTGTCGCGGCACCGAGCGCCAGGGTCTGCGCCGCAGCCGCCAGTTCCTCGGGCGTCCGCCCCATCACCAGCAGCAGTTTGCCTTCCGGGTTGCTCGGGTTGGGTACGACGGAGATGGTCGGCCCATCGATGTTCGGGATCGAGATGCCGCTTGGCTTGTCGGCGTTGGTGGCGAAGGCTACGGCGTTGCCATTAGGCACCGTGTCGAAGCTTACGGGGAAGGTCGCGCCCTTGTAGGCGGCCAGGCTGCCGAACCACGAGGCGGTGATGCCGGCCGCCCGCAACGTCTCGGGCGCGGGCTTGCTGGAGAAGACAAAGGGCAGCACCAGCGCCTGCATGTCTTTCGAATCGTAGAATGGCTCCGGCAACAGCGCGAGCTGGTTGGGCAGCGGCACCTTCTGCAACTGCATCGACAGGGCGCTGTTATTGCTCAGGACCAGCCACAGATTGGGGCTCAGCGGATCTTCGCAGCCCAGCGTGTAGTGCCCGATAAATCGGAACAGCAGCCGGTTATCGGCTTTGAACAGGCCGGGATCGAGCGGCAGGCTGATCGTCTCGCCTGATGTCTTGTCCTTGGGCAACGGCACCGACTGCACAACGGAGCCGTTCAGCAATACCGACAGATGGCTGAGATCAGGAATCAGCGCCGGCGAAAACACCAGCGACATGTCGAGATGCGCGCCGCTGACGCGTTCGTCGCGCCGCACCGAAAACGGCAGGCTGCCCTCGCCCACCACGCCGAGCAGGCGGATCGGAGAGTTTGCTCCCAGGTCTTTCAGGGTCAGCGTCTCGTCGCGGGCCGACCCGACGCCGCTGGGCGCGGCAGGCGAGCTCGTGCTTGCTGTCGCCGGGGGCACCGGGGGCGCCGGGACCGGGGCCGGCGCGGCACCGGGCTGCGCGGTTGCGGGATTGGGGGTGGCAGCGGGGGTGAGTGGCCCGCCGGGGGCTGACGCGTTTGACGGCGCCGTCGCGGGACCGGCCGCACCGCCACTCGGCCCTTGTTGTGCCTCGGCCGTCGTGCCGGCCAGAGCCGCAACCGCGAGCAGCGCGGCAGCGCGGCACAGCGCGCGGACGCCCCGCCCCCGCCGCGCGGGGCCGGTCTTGGTACTCGTTAACGTGAGGGGAGCCACGCCTGTGCTCTCCTAAACGGCGCGCGCGAGACGGCGGGAGCGGATGCGGTTGAGGATCCACAGCAGGATCAGCGCCACGATCAGCACCGCGACAAGCGCGACCAGGATCAGCATCAGCGGCGAGTCGCCGAGCCATGCGCGGAATTTCACGATCGGCGATAGATGTCCCACAGTGTAGCCCTTGCCGATCCGGAAGCTGGTCACCTTTTCCGGCGTATCCGGCTTATCCGGATTGGGGCTGGCAACCATGAAATCACCCTGGATCAGCCCGCTCAGGTCGCGGTTGCGGAAGCTGTTCAGCACGGTGAGCTGGTTGGCCGCGGTCGAGCCGGTAATGAACACCACCGAGCGGCCGCCGCGCAGTGGCGACTCCATGCCGGCCATCGCCGCCAAATTGTCACCCTGCTGCACCAGCAGGCGGTCGACCCGATCGCGATTTTCCTTCTCGGCCGGATCGAGCGCGGTGTAGACGCGATCGATCGCCGAGTCGGTGACCACGCGCAGCCGCCCGCTCTCGACATGCAGCCGCATGTTATCGGCCCATTTGGAGAGCAGCGGCTGACGGGACACAGCGCCAAGCACGATCAGATCCTTGTCGCTCATCTGGTCGACATTGCCGGCATTGACGACCCGAACGCGCGTCACCGGAAACCCGGTGGAGTCGCCCATCATCCCCATCAGATCAAGATAGGTTTGAACGTCGGCGGGTTCGATCTGATCGGGCAGGACGATCGCGGTCTGGCTCAGATCGGCGAATTTCGTAAAGGGAAAACCCGAGCTGACGAAATACTCCAGGTTCGGCAGCGACGCATAGCGCTCGACCTTCGACAGGTCGATCGTCGAATCCGGGTCGATGCCCTCCTGAACATTGGTCGGCAGGACATCGAGACATTCGCCGCGCTTGATCGGCCGCAGATCGTAATAGAACTGCAACTGGTCGCGCCCGAACATGTAGTAGGGCGGCAGACGCACGCTCTGCTCGTTGACGATGAAATCCGGCGAGACGATATCGTGCATCTGCTTCACCGTGGTGTCGTTCGACGAGGTGATCGGCAGACTGCGCACATACGAATTGTTGATCGAGACGTCGAGCCGCGAATCCCGGAAATTGAGCCAATCCCCCGCCGGGTAGCGGTATCGCACATCGAGCGGAATGCCCGCCGAGCCGCCGACGTAAAGATCGGGCGCGGTGCGGAAGTTGACCGTTAACAGCCCGGGGACAAAGCCGCTGCCCTGCAGATCGGTCGGCTGCACCAGCTCGCCGAGCTTGACGGCGCGGTTGGTCGGCAGCCAGTGCGGCGCATCATAGGCCTGGCGCTCGGGAATGTCCGGAGCCGACACCACCTGCGTCTGACCGGTCAGCGCCACCGAGCCCATCGCCAGGGTCTGCGCCGCCGCCGCGAGTTCTTCCGGCGTCCGGCCCATGACCAGCAATAGCTTGGCCTCGGCATTGTTCGGGTTCGCCACTACCGAGATGGTCGGGCCGCTGATATCCGGCACCGTCACGCCTGACGGCTTTTCCTGGCCCGTCGCGAACACCACCGCGTTGACATTGGGCACGGTGTCAAAGCTGGCGGGGAAATCGGCCCCCTTGTAGGCCGCCAGGCTGCCAAACCACGACGCCGTGATCCCGGCCGCCTGCAGCGTGCCGGCGGAGGGGTGCGAGGCGAAGACAAACGGCAGTTTGAGCGGCTGCATATCCTTCGCGTCGTAGAACGGCGCCGGCAATAGCGACAACTCGTTGGCCAGCGTCAGCTTCTGCAATTGCATCGTCATCGTGCTGAGATTGCTGACGACGAGCCACAGGCTGGAGTGCAACGGGTCCTCGCAACCCAGCGTGTAATGACCGATAAAGCGGAATTGCAGCCGGTTGTTTTCCTGGAACAGCACGGGGCTGGCGGCAAAACTGGCCGTCGTGCCGTTGGCCTTCTCCTTTGGCAGCGGGACGTTGCCGAGCACCTCGCCGTTGAGCATCACCGTCAGGTGGCTGAGCTCAGGGATCAGCGCCGGCGAATAGGCGAGCGAGATGTCGACCTTGCCATCGGTCACCACATCATCGCGGCGTACCGTGAAGGGCAGGCTCGCCTCGCCCTGGGTCCCGAGCAGGCGCAATGGCGAATTTGATCCCATGTCCTGCAACGTCAGCACCTGCTGGCTCGTCGTCCCGCCGGCAGTTGCGGTGGCCGCCGCCGAACCCGGCGGGCCGGGCAATCCCGGCTGGCCCGGCGGCGTGACGCTCTGCGGCGCATTCGGCCCCGCCGACAGTGGCACCTGGGAGCCTTGCGGCGGCGGCGCGGCGGCGCCGGTCGGCGCCCCCATCGAGCCGCCGGGTGTCGGGGTGGGTGCGGCGCCGCGCAATTGCTGCGCGTTCGCGGCACCGCCGCCGAGCAGACTGGCCGCCCCGAGCGCCAGCGCCAGCGCCATCCCGGTAGTTACCGGCGTGCGGCGGGGCGGAACCGGCGCTCCGGCGGGCGGCACGAAGTTCGGAGGCGCGGTGGTTGCCGCCATCGCGGCGGCGGGGGGCGCGGCGGCGGCAACACGCGGCCGGCGGCTCAGCATGCGCCGCACCGTCGCGCCGCTGCTGCGCAGAATCTGCCGCACGGAGCGGAGCGGGCTGTCGATTGAATAATCCTCCCAGTCGAGCCAGGCATCAGCGCGGCACAGAACGACGCGGACGAGGTCGCGCTGCTGATGCAGGGTCATTGCGGTGAACATGACGCGCAGTTGGTCGTGATCCCAGCCGACGATGCGCCCCGGCAGGATGGCGGGACGATCGCCGATCAGCACTTCGATCTCGACATCGTCGCCCGGCCCGATGCCCTCGGGGCGAGGCGCGGTGAACTGGCCGCCGGTGGTCGACATGTTGCGCGATTGCGTTGCGATCGTGCGGCCGTTCGGCAGATGCACCACCGCCGGCAGGACGAGGTCGTGGCGCACCGAAGCGCGCAATTGGCGCGCCTCGCGGGCGACTGAGATCGCGGCGCCGACCAGCATCAGATTGTACAGGGCCCAGAAGGTGTTGAGCAGCAGCACCTCGGTATGCGGCATGCCGGTCAAGGCCCAGCGCGTGACGCCGACAATGATCCCGATGATCAGCACCACCCAGATCAGCATCTGCGGCCGCACGATTTTGTAATCGAAATAATCGCTGGGCAGCAGACCGCCCTTCTCCGTGACGTTGAACTTGCCGCGCTTGGGGTTGATCAGCGTCGCGACGGTCGGCTTGATGATATAGAGGGCGAGGACGCTCTCATAGATTTCGCCCCAGAACGAATGTCGGTAGCGGGTCTGCAGCCGCGAATTGGTTGCGGTCGAGTGCCATAGATGCGGCAGGGCGTAGGCGATCACCATCAGGCCGCTGGCGGCGATGATGTTGAGCCCGAACAGCAGGTAGGCGAGCGGCGCCGTCAGGAAGATGAAGCGCGGGATGCCGAAGAAAAACCCGAGCATCGCGTTGAGGTAGCAAATCCGCTGACCCAAGTGGAGGCCGCGCCCCAGCATCGGATTGTCGACGCGGAATATCTGCGTCATGCCGCGAGCCCAGCGCATTCGCTGGCCGACATGGATCGCCAGGCGCTCTGTCGCGAGCCCGGCGGCAAGCGGCAGTTTGAGGTAGGCCGAACGCCAGCCGAGCCGGTGCATGCGCAATGCGGTGTGCGCGTCCTCGGTCACCGTCTCGGTGGCGAAGCCACCGATCGAATCGATAGCCGCCCGGCGAATGACGGCGCATGAGCCGCAGAAGAACGACGCATTCCACAAATCATTGCCGTCCTGGATCAGGCCGTAGAACAGCAGCCCTTCGTTCGGGATGCCCTCGCCGCCCTCGAGGTTCCGCTCGAACGGATCGGGCGAATAGAAATGATGCGGCGTCTGCACCAGCGCGAGCTTCGGATCATCGATGAAGCCGCCAACCGTAAGCTGCAGAAAGGCGCGGTTCGGCACATGGTCGCTGTCGAACAAGGCGAGCAATTCGCCATCGATCAGGGTCAGCGCGTGATTGAGGTTGCCGGCCTTGGCATGCGCGTTATCCGGCCGGGTGATGTAGCCGACGCCCAACGCCTGGGCGAACTCACGGAACTCCTCGCGACGGCCATCATCGAGGATATAGATGCGCAACTTGTCGAGCGGGTAGTCCACCGCCTGGGCCCCGAAAACCGTATTCTCGACGACCGCCAGCGGCTCGTTATAGGTCGGGATCAGCAGGTCGACCGTCGGCCACAACGCCGAATCCTCAGGCATCGGGGTCGGCTGCCGGTTAAGCGGCCACGCCGTCTGCACATAGCCGAGCAGGAGCGCGATCCAGGCGTACAGCTCGGCCAGGATCAGCCCGATGCCGAGAAAGGCCTCGAGCGTCGAGGAGAACCGCAATGTGTCGGTAAGACGCCACCAGATGTAGCGCGTTGAAATCGTGATCGACAGCGCGATCAGGATCAGCGTCACACCGCGCGACGGATTGCTGCGCAACAGGTATAGCGCGGTAATCGTCAGCAGCCCGAACAGCGCCTGCGAGACAAGGTCGAGCGGGGTGATGACGACGATACCGAGGAGAAATATCCCGGCGATCACCAAGGCACCGAGAACGAGGTTCTGGCCGGCGAAGCTTGAATTACCGATTCGCCTGAACAACCCAGCCATACCGTGTACCCCCTCGCCCTCAGACTGGCGCCAGACTTGCGTGTACCCGTTGCGCGATCGCCATGATGTCGTAGCTGGCGGCACTTTCGGGCGCGTAGTCGAGAACCGTCAGCTGACAGGCCGCCGCTTCGGCCACGCCCTCATCGAGATGCACCATGCCAAAGAGGTCGGCGCCGAGCACGTCCCGGCTGAGTGCCAGAACGTCGCGGCATAATTGCCGCCGCGGATCGACCTGATTGATCACGTAGCCGACCTGCGGCGCCGGCTGCGTATTGCCGGCCAGCAGATACTCGCCGCGCTGCAGCCGCGGCAACACGGCAAGGCTCATCGCGTCGGCGAGCAGCGGCACGACATGCACATCGGCGTAGCCATCGAGCTCGACATTGAGCTGCGACGGGCTGGTCGGCAGATCGGCGATAACGACCAGATCGCGTTGCTCGGCAAGCGGCGCGAGCCGCTGCCGCAGCCAGCCCGGATTTTGCGTGAGATGCCCGTGCAGGCGCAGCCAATCATGGGCCGGCACCGCCCCGAAGGGAATCAGATGAACCCCCGCCGGCGTCTCTACCGCTATCTCGTTCCAATCTCGATTGGCCTCGAAATCATGGGCAACGCCGCGCAGGTCGTCGGCCAGTTCGAAATTGAGCCGCAGCGCGTTCTGCCGGTCGAAATCGATGGCCAGGACGCGCCAGCCAAGACGACGCAACGCCACCGCGACGGTCGCCGCCAGCGTGGTGCGGCCAACCCCGCCCTTGGGGGAGGAAAAGGCAACGAGCGGCATGTCAGCGCAACCGACTGAAGACCGAGCCGAGGCCCGGCGAGGTTCGCCCGCGCGACCGCGGATCGGGCAGGCTGTCGCGCTGCCCCGAGAGCCGCGTGAATACAGCCCCGAGCGAGCGGTCCTGGCGATCCGCGACGCGGGCAGCCTGCCGTGCCTCGCGTTCGCGACCGCGGTACTCGCCGCTGAACAAACCGCTCCGATCGGGCGCGGGATAGGGTGCCGGACGCTCGCGAGCCGGTAGCGGCGGCATCTCCGCCCGCTGCTGACGGCGCGCACCTGCGTATGGGGGCACGGCCGCGGCCGTCCGCTGGCTTTCGTCAAAGCCGCTCATTGCCGGCTCTGCTGCCGCGATCTCCCGTTCGGCCGCGATTTCAGCAGCGGCACGGGATCCCGGCGCCGATGGCACATAAGCGGGCTGAGCCTGGGAAGTAGCTGGGTCAACAGGCATGCGCGTCATTGCGGGTTGCGATGAGACACGCCGTGACGGAATGACGCCGGGTATCGGTTCGATCGGCGGCAGGTCCCCTGGATCGCGGCGTATCCCCGCTTCGCGCTCTACCTTTGCTGCCTGGACCCGCTGGCCGAGAGCGGCGACCAAACGATCGCTCGACGGCATCGCACGAGGCTCATTGGCCTCGGGCACGACGACATGGCGGGTGAGCGGCGTCTCCTGAATGGCTCTAGCGGCCAGCTCTCCCAGCCCCATGCGGCCACGTTCGATCCGCTGATGCGCGAGGTAGTCGCCATGAGGCACCGCTTCCTCGGGAGAGGCGAGACCGGTTTCGACCGCCGCCTTATGCACCAGCGGCCAGGTAGCGACCGCCTCCTGGCGCTCAACCTGCGGCGTGAACTCCCGGTATTGCACCATTGGCGCCTTTATCCAGGAGAACAGCCGCCCAACATCTTCCGAGTGATCCATGCTCTCAACCATTGCGACGGGTCGGGGAACCCAAACAGCGGATATGCCTGCCGGTGGTGCTGATCAGCCAGCAGCAACCGGCAATCTCGGCGATACAATCAAGTTTTCCAATGGACAACGTAAGTTATTGCCGGGGGGCTGGCAGCGTTCGGCAACCTTATGGCAGCCCGACGCCCTTAAGCCTATAGCAAAGGCAGAACGGCTGTCGCAACACCTCACGGTTGAATCGCATCACGGTATTGGACGGCGTTGTGACAAATTGGCCGCAAGCCGCCGGGACGCTGCGCCACTGACTGCGGGCGGGCCGTTAGTCCCCTCGTGCCGAACCCGCCGTGTGGCCCGGGCTCTCGACTGGCAGAGCCTTGACGTCGGCCCTCTTCGCGGCTTCGGCGATGGGCTGCAGGCTCGCTCCACGGGCGTTGATTTGATCCTTGAGCGTATGGGACGCGCGGAAAACCAGCACACGCCGTGGGCTGATCGGGACCTCTTGCCCGGTTTTCGGATTGCGGCCGACACGCTGGCCCTTCTTTCGAACCGAGAAGCTGCCAAACGACGAGATTTTCACGATCTCGCCACGCTCAAGCGCGCCGGCAATTTCAGCGATTACCGATTCCACGAGCTCGGCAGACTCGTTACGCGAGAGCCCTACTTCCTGATACACCGCCTCGGTGAGCTGAGCGCGGGTAACCGTTTGACCGGCCATGTCGCCCCCCTGCTTTTGGCAACGTTAGCCCGGCGTGAAAATCGCGTCAAATTGCAAAGTGTTGTGATGATCGCGCGTGGGTGCGTTACCAGCGGACGATTCCGGCACCCCAGGTCAATCCGCCGCCCAGTGCCTCAAGCAAAACAAGGTGTCCGGGCCTGATCCGGCCGTCGGACACCGCCTCGTCAAGAGCCAGCGGAATCGACGCGGCCGAGGTGTTGGCGTGCCGCTCGATGGTCACCACCGTCTTGTTCGGCGCAAGCCCAAGCTTGCGACAGACAGCGTCGATGATCCGAGTATTCGCCTGATGCGGCACCAGCCAGTCGAGATCCGACGGCTGTAGCCCGTTCGCCGCCAATGCCTCATCCACCACCTCGGAGAGGTGCTGCACCGCCTGCCGGAACACCTCGCGGCCTTCCATACGCAAATGACCGGTCGTGCCGGTTAACGAGGGACCGCCATCGACATAGAGAATGTCGTGGAGGCGGCCGTCGGAATGCAGATGCGTCGACAGGACGCCGCGCGCGGCAGGACCCTCAAGCGGCGCGGCATTCAGCACAACCGCCCCCGCGCCGTCGCCGAACAGCACGCAGGTGCCGCGGTCGGTCCAGTCGAGAATACGGGAAAAGGTTTCGGCGCCGATCACCAGCGCGGTGCGAGCCTGTCCCAGCCGCAAGGCATTGTCGGCGGTTGCCAACGCAAAGATAAAGCCGGAACACACCGCCTGAACGTCGAACGCAGCGCCGCGCTTCATCCCGAGGCGAGCCTGCACCTTGACCGCAGTTGACGGAAAGGTGTGGTCGGGGGTCGCGGTCGCCAGCACGATCAGGTCGAGATCGCTACCGCTCATGCCGGCCCGCTGCAACGCGCGGCTGGCCGCTTCGTAGGCGAGATCGGAGGTCAGCTCGCTATCGGCGGCGATACGGCGCTCGCCGATACCAGTGCGTTGCCGAATCCAGCCATCGGATGTATCCAGCCGCCTCGCGAGTTCTTCGTTGGTGACGATCCGTTCGGGCAGATAACCGCCACAGCCGACAACCTGAGAGCGCAAGCTCATCTTGGTCGGTTCACAGCGCCGCTGAGGGTTGCGGCTCAACCCCTGCCATGGCTGTTTCCGGCTGACGCAGCCGTGCCAGCTCGTCGCTGATCTTTTGCAGAAAGCCGTTTATTTTGAGGTCGATCGCAACGCCGATCGCGTTGGCGAAGCCGAGCGCGTCGGTCGAGCCGTGGCTTTTCACTGCAATACCCGCCAATCCAAGAAACATCGCGCCGTTGTGACGGCGCGGATCGAGCCGCATGGCAAATTTCTTCAAGGCTACCCGCGCAAAAACATATCCGACGCGCGCCATCATCGAATGCTGGAATGAGGCGCGCAACGCCTCCGAGAACAGTTTGGCGATCCCCTCGATCGCCTTCAGCGTCACGTTGCCGGTGAACCCATCGGTGACGATCACGTCGACCGTGCCCGCGGCAATGTCGTCGCCCTCGATAAAGCCATGAAAGCGCAGGGGAATGGTACCGTCGCGCAGCCGAGCGCTGGCGGCTCGCACTTCGTCGTTCCCCTTGAGGTCTTCCGAGCCGACATTGAGCAGCCCGACGGTCGGCTGGGCCAAGCCCAGCACGGTACGCGCGAACACATTGCCCATCAAAGCGAACTGCACGAGGTTATCGGCATCGCATTCGACATTGGCGCCCAGGTCGAGCATGACGCTCTCGCCACGCCGTGTCGGGAACAGCGTCGCGATCGCTGGCCGATCGATACCGGGCAGCGTCTTCAGCACGATCTTCGACATCGCCATCAGCGCGCCGGTGTTGCCGGCGGAGACGACGCCGTCCGCGGCGCCGGACGACACCGCCTCGATCGCCAGGCGCATGCTCGAGCGGCGGGCAGTACGCAGAGCCTGCGACGGCTTGGCGTCGTCGAGCACGACCTCGTCGGTGTGGTGCAACACCGCCGCCTGCTTGAGCCGCGGTAACTTTGCCAGGATCGGCGCGATCTGCGCCTCGTTGCCAAACAACAGAAATCGCGCGTCCGGGTAGCGTTCGAGCGCCAGATCGGCACCCCGCAGCACCATCGCCGGGGCTCGATCGCCGCCCATGGCGTCCAGGGCGATGGTGACGCTCGCGCTCACCGGTGCGTCCCTCGCCCGACGGCCGATCGGATCAGGTAGCGGAGGTCGACTGCGGCGTCACCTCGCGACCATCGTAATGTCCGCAGGAGGCGCAGACATGATGCGGTCGCTTCAGTTCACCGCAATTCGAGCACTCGGAATAGGTCGGAGGACGCAGCGCGTGATGCGAGCGTCGCATGTTGCGCCGCGATGGCGAGGTTTTCTTTTTCGGAACGGCCATGTTCGACTCGTGGGGGCTGCGGAAAGCGTGCGTAATTAGCCAAATTCGCCTGCGCCGGCAACCAGGAACCGGGAGCGGCGGGCGGACAGGTGATCAACTATATGGTCGCTGGTGCGTCAGCAGTCCACCTCGCCGCGCCCACGCAATGCCGCGAGCGCGCCAAACGGGTGCGCTGCCGGCTCGCCGGGCGGCATCTCGGCGGCAAGATCGGCGCTTGGTGTCCGGGGAAACTCGGGCAGGCTCAGCGAGAATTCCTGGGCCACAGCCTCGCCGACATCGATCGCGTCGCCGTGCAGCGGCTCGAAGGCGACCGCTTCGTCCACCAATCCTGCGGCGGTCTCCTCGGCATCGGCCGGTCCATAGATCAGCTCGAACTCGCCCGCAACCGCGCCTGCAACGGGGTCCAGCGTGATGACGCAGCTTTGGGTGAACTGGGCCTCGAACATGGCGTGAAGCAGAAACATGTCCCGCCCGCGCGCCTGCAGTTCGATCTGTGCCACCAGCCGGTCCAGCGAGATGAGGTCAAAACGGCCGGCGAGAGCCTCGCGTTCGTCATCACTGGCGGCGATCTCCTGGCGGAACGGCAGCGCCCCGACCCGGGCAAGTGGCACAAGGCGCGAGAACTCGCTGGCGGCGCCCTCGTTCATGGCGTCGCCTCTGCGCCCCGTCTTACAGCGCCACCCGTCGGCAGCGGCGGGTCGCCAAACAGCAGCTTGCCAGCCGCGAGCGAAGCGCCGGGCTGTGCGGCGAGATGCTCCACCTCCTGCCGCAGATAGGCGGCGAGCGCGGCGACGCGCGCCGGATCGATATCGGGCGCGGTGCCGTAAACATTGCGCGCCAGCGCCGCGCCGAGACGGTCATCATCGCTCGACAGCCCTTCCTCATAGGCGGCGACTCGCCCGTAAAAGCCCTCGACCATTCGCCGGATGTGCCGGCCGACGCTGAGGTCGCCGACGCCGATCTCACGCAGTGACTGATCGAAATCGGCGAACATCGTGTCAAAAAACACCTGCCCCAGCACCGCCGGTCTCGGCTGCTCGCGCTTGAGGCGGTGCAGGTACAGAAAGGCATGCAGGCAGATCAGCTCGAATCGACCGTCGACGGTGTCGGGTACCAGCAGGTCGCGAAAAAACACCGGCCGGCGGGCGGCCTCGACCACCGCGCCATAGGCGCGCTCTGCGACGTTCTGCGCGCCGTTCGATCTGAAGAGTGTGAACATTTAGCGCAATCGCTGCCTAAATATTGACAGCAGCAGGCCCCTGATTAAAAAGATGCTGCGAGACATGGGCTAAAAGCATGCTCATTTCAACACAACATTGGCGTCTGACCTCCGTGCTGAACACCGTTTTGCGCTCGGTATCCTCTTCGGCGTTTATGATCGCCATTGTCGCGGCTGCGGGCCTCTGTGGCTGCAGCGCGCGGGTCGACCAACGCGGCAACCTCCCTGAGCAGGACAAGCTGGCGGAGATTCACGCCGGCAGTACCACCCAGGATCAGGTCAGGAAGATACTCGGAACCCCATCCAGTACCGGGATCTTCGACAATGCCAGCTGGTATTACATCAGCAAAAAGACCGAGCAGGTGGCGTTTCTCGATCCCGACACGACCGACCAGCAGGTCTATGTGATCAATTTCGACGGCCGTGGTGTCGTGCGCAGCGTCGACCACAAGACCCTGCAGGACGGCCGCGATATTGTGTCCGCGCCGGGCGCCACCCCGGCACCGGGCCGCGAATTGACATTTGTCGAGCAGGTTCTGGGGAATATCGGACGGTTTGGCGGCAGCGGTGGCAGCAAGGGCTCTGGCCCGGCCGATGGCGGCACGCGCCAGGGTCCCAACCCCTACGACCCCAATCATTGACGTGGCTCAAGGGCGGCCGGGGTCACCCTGCCGCCCTGAGCGATGCCGTGCCCTACGCGAGCGCGTATATGTGCTCGGGTGATGGGGCTGCCTGGCCGAGTTCGACGCGTTTCACGGCGGCGATCAGCTTTTCATGGGTTGGCGCCTTGAGCCCCAACTCCCGGCCTTTCTCGACAATCAGCCCATTGATGAAGTCGATCTCGGTGCGCCGGCCCTTCTGCATGTCCTGACCCATAGAGGGGCGCTGCTGCTCGCTGCGGCGCTGTGAGTTGCGCAGCGCAACCATCAGCGATTCGACCTCATCGATCGCCGCGGAGTCGCCTTCCGCGGCGCGCGCCAGCTTCTCGGCGTCCTGGCCAGCGATGTCCTCCAACCGAAAGCCGAGCGCCTGCCCGATCCGCACCCCCTCGCCACCCAGCTTGGTGATGACCTTGCGGATTTTCGGATCCTGGCGCATCGCGTTGCCCGACAGGCCGCTCGCCGCCGAGACGCCGTTATGCATGCCGTTGACGCATAGCTTCGACCAGCGCTCGCCCCACAGATTGGAGGTGACCTTGCAGGTGTCGATGGTGCGGATCATGTCGCCGAGCTCCTCGACCCGCCTGGTCATCTTACCGTGCACCTCGCCGACCCGGTAGACCTCGTGACCCGGCGGGTTCTTGCCGCCGGTGCGGCGGATATGGCCCGGTGCGACCAGTTCGGCCGAGAGGATCGCTGCGATCGCGCCGACCGTCTTGCCCCAGCCGACAATGCCGGCGATGCGTTCCTCATTGATACAGTTCTGCAGCGAGACGACGTACCCGGTCGGTGCCAGATATTGGCGGATCATCGTCGTCGCCCATTCGGTATCGTAGGACTTGACCGAAATGAACGCGATATCGACCGGCTTTTCCTTGGCGAGACGCTGCAACTCGGTCAGGTGCAAGGTCTTCGCCGTCTTCACGACCACCGATTCCTCAGGCGTGATACCCTCGAGCGTCAACCCGTCCTTGCGGATCGTCTCGATATGTTCGGGCCAGGGATCGATCAACGTCACATCGAACCCGTTATGCGCCAGGTTCCCGCAAGTGTAACCGCCGATTGCGCCGGCCCCGACAACGACGATGCGCTTATTGTTCATCGCTCCGCTCCCTCCTTCATCTTGCCTGGACCTTACGGCGGCGCATTGGTCGGGGCAATTATCCGTACGGTATGCATGATGTTTGATGCAGATGCGTCCGGGAGACGGCGATGCGCGCAACGCCAGTCATCGATGACGATGTTCTAGCCGCCGCCTCTTGGCTTTGGCCGTCGCACATGATGCGCGGTTGGCGACGTTTGATCGGCGTCCTTATTACCGGGGCAGTCCGCGAGGGACAACCGGCACTGCATTAATCGAGAAGGCTGCCCAGCCCCGCTGTCGCTGTACCGCAGCATGCGCGATGAGCGGCTGACAAGCAGGAGTGACGTGCTAATCTTCCGCGCCGTCGAACACCCGCGAGAAGGGGAACCGCGATGAACTGGACCGAACGACGCGAACGCTTTCGGGCGCTGATCGCCGGTAAACGCTGCGTGCATCCGGGCTCCGTCTATGACGCTATGTCGGCGCGGATCGCCGAGGATCTCGGGTTTGAGGTCGGCATTTTCTCAGGCTCGATCGGGTCGATGGCGGTACTCGGCGCGCCCGACCTGGTGGTGCTGACATTGACCGAGTTTGCCGGGCAGGCCTTTCGTATCTGCCGCGCCGGCAATCTGTGCCTGCTGGTCGATGCCGATCACGGCTACGGCAACGCGCTCAACGTGCGGCGCACGGTCGAGGAACTGGAGACCGCCGGTGTCTGCGCGATGTCGATCGAGGATACCGTCTTGCCACGTGCCTTCGGGCCGAACGGCAAGCCGACCCTGATTTCGATCGAGGAAGGCGTCGGCAAGATGAAGGCGGCGCTGGCGGCCCGCCAGGACAAGAATCTGGTGATCGCCGGGCGCACCAGCGCGCTTGCGATTACCGATATTCCGGACACCATCCGGCGTGCCAAGGCGTACGAGGCGGCCGGTGTCGATGCGATCTTCCTGGCTGGCGGTCTGACCGTCGAGGGGATCGAGGCGGTGTCGGCCGAGATCAAGGTGCCGCTGATTACCGGCGGCGGGGCTGGATCGCTCGCCGATCTCGACTGGATGGCGGCGCACAAGGTGCGGGTCGCGTTGCAGGGGCATGCGCCGTTCAGCGCCGCCGTGCAAGCCGTCTACAACACGCTGAAGGCGTTGCGCGACGGGACGAAACCCAGCGACCTTCACAGTATCGCGCCTGCCGAAATGATGAAAAAGTACACCCGCGCCGACGATTACGCGCAGTGGACCAAGAATTATCTCGGCGGGTCGTGAGCGCAATAGCGGTGCGGCCTCTGGGGAACACGAAAAGGGGGATTTCGTGCGGCTTCTCGTGATTTCGGCTGTTTTGGCGATGACCGCCGCCTGTGCCTGGCAGCCACCACCGCAGGCGGCCGCGCCGCAACCCGTGCCGCCGGCGCCACCGCCGCCGGCAATGGCGGGTCCGGTGCCGCTGATGCCGGCACCCGCGCCGGTCGCGATGGCATCGCCGCCCCCTGCGCCGGTCATGGTCGCGCCGCCAACAGTGGCGCCGCCAAGCGTTGCTCCGGTCACGGTCGAGGCATCGCCGCCGGCGCCACCACCACCGCAACCCGGTTTACTGTCGGATGTGCCGGTTGCCTATCTGTCGTCGCTGACCTTGCCGGCTATTCGACTGCTTCATGAGCTGCCGCGCCTGACGCTCAGCAATTATGACTATGATACGGTGCGCGTGCAGGTGGTCGTGACCCCGTTCCCGGATTGCGAATTCCGACCTGGAATCACACCGGCCGAATTCATCCTGCCGCTCAACGCCACCCGCATCCTGCAGGCGCCGGCCGGCGCGGACATATGCTGGCGCCGTGAAGTGGTCAGCGCGACGCAGCCCGACATGCCGGCGCACGGTGTCGGCTGGGGCTTGTGGAACCGCGCCTACATGTCGAACGGCCATTCGGTCGACGCGAGCCTGTAGCGCGCGGCATGTTTAGGGGCGAGGTTTCGAGGGTGAAAGGAGATCGACGATGATCACCGCCATCGTGCAGTACCGGCTGCCGCCACAGATCGACCAGGAAGCCTGCGCCGCGCATTTCCGCAAGATCGCGCCGGATTTCCGCGCCGTCCCGGGGCTGGTGCGCAAGCAGTTCATCTATGCCGAGGATGGCTGGGCGGGCGGCGTCTATCTGTGGGAGACGCGGGCCGACGCCGAGGCGTTCTACAGCGGGCCCTGGCTTGACGGCATCCGTGAGCGCTACGGCATGGACCCGCAGATCAAGTATTTCCAGACCGCCTGTATCGCCGACAACGCGGCCGCCGCGGTGCTGTTGCCGCAGGCGGCGGAATAGTCGGGCGTCGCCGATGTCCCGCATCGCCTCTGTCACGACCTACGCGCTTTCGGTGCCGCGCCCGCATCAAGCCTGGACGGCACAGGAGGAGATGAAGGCATGGTCGGTCATCCTCACCGAGATCAAGACCGATGACGGTCTCGCCGGTTACGGGTTGATCCATGGCTCGCCGATGCCGCGGATCTGCGAGTGGGTGGCGCGGTTTGGCGACAACATCAAGGGCATGGACGCGCTGGCGCACGAGATCGTGTGGCAGCGGCTGTTCGCGCTGACCACGCCGCGTCCTGGTGCGATTGCCGCCGAGGTCGGGGGTCGCGCCGACGTTCCGGCGCCGGTGCCGCGTGGCGAGCGGGTGCAGGTCATGGCGGCGATTGCCGGCATCGACATCGCGCTATGGGATCTAAAAGGCAAGGCCGCGGGCATGCCCGTCTGGCAATTGCTCGGCGGCGAGAACCGGCCGCTGCACACCTATGCAACCGGCGGCTATTACCGGCCGAATGCCTCCGACGCCGAGTACGGCGCGGAACTGGCCAAGTTTGTCGAGCTCGGCTACCGCGCCGTCAAGCTGAAGACCGGCGCGGGTGATGCCGCCACCGAGGCGGCTCGGGTCGGCGCGGTGCGTAAGGCGATTGGCGACGCGCCCGACCTGTTGCTCGACATGAACGCGCCGTACGATCTGCCCGAATGCATCGAGTTTGCGCAGCGTATCGAGCCGCATCGCGTCTTCTGGCTCGAGGAGCCGCTGCACTGGTATCTGCAGCCGGCCGATTTCGCCAAACTGGCCGCCGCAACGCCGATCCCGTTGGCGCATGGCGAGCGGGAACTGACCCGCTTTACGACGCGCGACTTCATCGTCGAGGGCGGCATCCGCTATGTGCAATTCGACGCGACCCGCGCCGCCGGCTTTACCGAGGCATTGCGGGTCGCCGCGCTGGCCGAGCAGCACGGCGTGATGGTGGCGCCGCATACCGCGCCCGAGATCCACGGGCATCTTGTTCTGGCCCTGCCGCGCTGCGCCTTTGGCGTCGAGTCGCATGGCGGGCGCGACACCGACCCACTGCATTACGGCATCTTCCGGCAGCATCCGGAATTGCGCGACGGGCATCTGATAATCGGCGACGGCCCCGGCTTTGGTCTCGAGCCGGACTGGCGCTTTATCGAGCGACACCGCGCCTAGTCCGGGGCATCGCGCGGAGGGCGCCGTCAGAACAGCGTCGAGCCTGCCATCAGGCCAATGACCAGCAGCACCACGAAGATCACGATAAAGATGAAGAACAGCAGCTTGGCGATGCCTGCCGCCGCCGCCGAAATGCCGGTAAACCCGAACAGCGCCGCGACCAACGACACGACCAGAAAGAACAGCGCAAGCCGGAGCATCTGTAGCCTCTTCCAAAAAGTGGGTGGACGGGGAGACGCGACTTTAGCGTCGCGAGTTGCGTCGAAGTAGTGTCACGCGGTCTTAAATCCGCGAAAAGCGCAATATCATGTGAACGAGCCCTCGACCAGCAGCCACGGAGGAGACTCATGCGGGACTTGATGACAATCATCCGTGAGGATGAGCGGCCAGAGATTGCCTTTCCCGGAGGCGCGACGTATCGCGCGTTGATCGGCGACGATAACGGCGAGGGCATCCCGCTCCGCACCGGCATCCAGACATCGCAGCCAGGCTATGCGACACGGGTCCACTCGCACCCTTATGTCGAGGTATTGACGGTGCTTTCAGGTCGCGGCGAGGCCTGGCTGGAGGGGGAGAGCGGGACCGTCCCGATGGAACCGGGCGTCACGATCTCGATCCCGGCGGCCCGCGTGCATGGATTTCGCGTACTGGGCGATGTGCCGCTGGTGACCTACGGCATCCACAACTCAGCCAAGCGCATCGTTGACTACCGACAAGAGGAAAAGCCCGCCGGCTGAGACATCAGCGCGTCTCGGTAATCTAAGGAAGATGTTAATCGGTACTGGCTAAAAGGGTGGGCCTACCCCGTCAGGTGCTTCCCCTCGATATGTCTTCACGTTTACCGACGATTTGCATTCTCGCGGACGATCTTCACGAGCGCGCCGACATGGTCGGATCTCTCGAAGAGGCCGGCTTGTGCGTGCGTTACGCAGTCGATGCGACCGATGCCCTTCAGGCGGTGCGCGACCCCCGCTGTCGTGCCCTCGTGGTCGCGCTTCCGGAGCACGCCTCCTGCGAGCTTATTCGGGCGGTTTATGCGTCAAATGACGACATACCGATCGTCATGGTGACCGATCCGCATGCCACAATCACCGAGGCAGCGGGTGTGATGATGGTGCGCCGTCCTCTGGTGGCGCACGAACTGATAGGTGCTGTGCTGGAACAGGTGTTGCGCGAAGGCTCGGACGCGCCGCCGTCCCACCATTACCATCTCGCCGAATCCGCCTTGGCGGCGGCAGAACTGGCCTGCCTGTGCCGGCGCCATGCCGTGGCTCTCGGCGAAAATACGGCGCATCTCCTGCCCTTCCGCCGCCGCATGGCCGACCTTCAAGCGCAATTGGGGATCGATTAAGGTGCGCGCTTCCTCTTCAGCTTGCTGTCGATCAGCGCCAGCACGTTAGCCGCGCCATGGCGGCGGCACAGCACGCGCAATGCCTTGGGATCGAGCGGTTCGGGCGCGTAATTTATGGCATCGCGCAAGGGTGGCGGCAGATCGTCGAACACCGCCATCAACTCGCGCAACAATTCACCACGATCATCGCTCTCCGGCATGGCTTGGACCGCCCGGCCTCAGGCGAAGCCGGTGCGGCGTTTGGCCCATAATGGCGGCATCGCCCGCGCCGCGCCCGCCGCCGTGACGACACCGGCAAAGCCGAGCACCACCACGGCCGGACGTACCCCCAGCAGGAACGACCAATTGGCCGACAGGACGCGCATCACCGGCGCATGGTAGGCGAGCGCGAAATAGGTCGCCTCACCGCCGGCGGTAACAAGCACGGCGACCGTTCCCAGCGCCGCCACCCAGGCAAGCGGCAGACGCTGACGCACCGCAAACCGGCGGTGCAGCAGCCGATAGCCCAGCAGCCAGACAAGCAGCCCCGCCATGATCATTGGCTCCCACAGGTCGAGCTTTGACTGCATGCAGTAATGGATCACCGCCAACACCGCGATCAGATAGATATAGCGGTGCAGCCGCATCCAGTTGCGGCTGCCCATGCGCTTGATCATGCCGTCGGTCGAGGTCGCGGCGAGCGCCGCCAGCCCGATCAGCGCGGCAAACCCGATCGTCAGGTAGATGCGCAATGCAATCTCGCTCGCCACCTTAACGAGATCGAAGGCCTGGTCGGCCACATAGAGGCTGAAATGCCCGAGTGCATAGGCAAAGGCAGCGACGCCGATCATCCGCCGCACCACGAGGAGGCGCGACCATTGCAGGATTTGGCGCGTCGGCGTCACCAGCAGCGCCAGGAAGATCAGCCGAATCGTCCACAACCCGACCTGATGGATCGCCTCGCTGAACGGGCGCGCCCCGAGCCAGCCCATAAAGAAGCACAGCAGGGTCCACAGCGCCGGGCAGAACAGCGCGACAAACACCACCAGTTTCAGCGGCGAGATGCGTCCGCTGTAATCCTTCCACGGGAAAAATCTTGGCGACACGGCGGACCTCCGCGAAAGCTGATCCTACATCGGCGGTTTGATGCCGTCTTTCTCGGCGGTGATGCGCGCGGCGGTCAGGCTCCCATCCGCCCCCTTGTTCGCCACGATGAAGACAGCCGCGCCGGGTTTCAGCAGGCTGGCATCACCTTGGCCATAGGCGAAGACGGGGCATTCCTGACCAACGAGATACTGCGACTCGGCCCCCTTGTATTTGACCGTCAGCACCTGGCCATCGGTACTGGTACCGGTGCCCGACACCGTCGCGTTGGTCATGACGCTGTCAGGCATCAGATCCCACGGGTACTGGCCTTCGCCGGCGCCGCGCAGGCTTTCCGGGAAAATCCGCACCTCGACCGCATGAACCTTGCCGTCGGTACCCTTCACGCCGGCCGACGCGACGTAATCGCCCGGTTTGATGTCGGAGATGCTTTTCTTGACGAGATAGACGACCCCGTAACTGGGAGCCAGAGTTATCGAAACCGGCTGACCCTCGCGCGATTTGACGAGAAGCGTCTGCCCGTCGAGCTTCTCGACGGTGCCGCGAACCCGTACCGGCGTGCCGGCCGGCGGTGTCTGGGCCAGTGCCGGCGCGACCAGCAGCAGCCACAGAAGCGCTCCCAGGGAATGTCTCAGCATCGTCATGGGTGGACCTTTACAGGACGTCACGGACGGGACAGCCATCGCGAAGATTGGCCCCGATCACACAGTTTACCGCTCACGTTGCAGTGAGCATCCATTATTAATTAACAATAATATTTCGTGTTATAATCGCAATAGACAGCGCAAGTGTTGCCGAGACGCCATGATCGCTATATAGCCCGCATGTATTTTGCTTCTGTGGGACCGGTCCATGAGCGACGAACACGCACATGATGAGATTGATTGGAAAGAGAACGGGGTCAAGGTGATCCCCGGCAATCAGCTGGATACCAACACGCCGCAAACCCCGGGCATGAACCGGGCCGCCGCGATTAATTTCGCCCGCGTCGGCGCCCAGAAGATCTGGGCCGGAACCGTGCACATTCACGCCAACGCCAAGACCGGCGCGCATCATCACGGCGCGCTGGAAAGCGTCATTTACGTGCTGAAGGGCAAGGCGCGCATGCGCTGGGGCAACCACCTGGAATTCGTCGCGGAAGCGGGACCTGGCGACTTTATCTTTGTGCCGCCCTATGTGCCGCACCAGGAGATCAACGCGTCGAGCGACGAGACGCTGGAATGCGTGCTGGTGCGCAGCGACAACGAGGCAGTCGTGGTCAACCTCGACATCGAACCGGTCGAGAAGCCGCAACAGGTGCGCTGGGTCGACCCGATCCACAAGCACAGCTAATCCCGCCGGCTTGAGCGGTAAATCCGATCAGTGCGCAAAGGCGGGGGTGGCGCTGATACCCATGTAGACGCGCTGGACCTCGGAGTTGTCTGCGAGGCTTTGCGCCGGCCCGTCGAGCACGGTGCGGCCGGTCTGCAGGACATAGCCGTAATCGGCGATCTCCAGTGCCAGCGCGATCGATTGCTCGGCGATCAGCATCGTCATGCCGTCCCGGTGCAGCCGCGCCAGCGTTTCATAGAGCGTCTCGACGATCGCCGGCGCGAGACCGAGGCTCGGCTCGTCGAGCAATAGCAGTTTGGGCTCGCTCATCAAGGCGCGGCCCATCGCCAGCATCTGCCGCTCGCCGCCGGACAGTGTGCCGGCGCGCTGCCGCCGCCGCTCCTTGAGCCGCGGAAACATCGCAAACACCTTTTCCAGCACCTCATTGGTACGCCGCTTATCGTCCAATGCGGTGGCGCCGAGCCTGAGGTTTTGCTCGACGCTCTGCCCGACAAACAGCCGCCACCCCTCCGGCGACAACGCCACCCCGCGCCGCACCACCGCATAAGCCGGCTGCCCGCCGATCTCGGCCCCCTCCCATTCGATCGCCCCACCCGATTTCCGCACGAGGCCGGCGATGGCGTTGAGCGTCGTGGTCTTGCCGGCGCCATTCGACCCGAGCAGCGCCACAACCGTACCCTGCTTCACCTCAAGCGACACATCGGCGACGCCGACAAGATCGCCGTAGCGGACTTCGAGATGCTGGAGGCGGAGATTGCTCATCTGGGCGCAGCGCCGCCGCTCATTGCTTTGATGATCGCTGGTTCATTTGAGGTTTCGGCATCATCACGCGGTGTATGGCCGTATCTATTGCGACGCTCTGGGTCTGCCCCTTGTGCCAGCAGGAATGTCACCATTGCTGAGTGATTTCCGGCAATGGCTCTGTGCAGCGGCGTGTCATCGTCTTCACCACCAGCATTGATGTCCGCCCCGTGGGCGACGAGCACTGCTGCCGCATCGATGTCGCCCCAAATGGCGACCTTATGGAGCGGATAATCGTCGAAGGCACCTCGATCGGATGCGCTCCTCGCGGGTCGCGAGGCAAAGTCATCAGTGCCTTTGTTTATTCGACGAAGCACTTCCTCAATCGACAGCACCTTCCGTTGGTCAGACTTGTTCGCTGTCACGATGCCGGCCTCGCCGCACCGCGCTTCAAGCTGTGACCCAGATACGCGGTGATTACGGCGGGGTCTTCGACCACGTCACGCGGCGTGCCGCTGGCGATGATGCGGCCTTGGTTGAAGACGATCACGCGCTGGGTCAGCGACATGATCACCTCCATGATGTGCTCGACGATGACGATCGTAATGCCCGAGGCATGGATGCGGCGCACCAGCTCGATCGCCTGCACGACCTCGGCCGGGTTGAGCCCGGCCAGCGCCTCGTCGAGCAGCAGCAGTTTCGGCTCGGTCGCAAGCACGCGGGCGATTTCGAGGCGCTTGCGGCCGGGGGTGCCGAGGCTGCGGGCGCGTGCCTCGACCTGCGCCCCCAGCCCGACATATTCCAGGACCTGCCGCGCCTTGTCGCGCGCAGCGTGGCGCCCGGGATGGCGCAGAAAGGCGCCGACCATGACATTTTCGAGGACGCTCATGTCTTC
>JAFAYW010000091.1 GCA_019240125.1 Alphaproteobacteria bacterium | reverse complement strand
TTCCAGTTTTCGAGGCCGCCATAGGCTTCGATCACATGGCGAAGGGTGTCGAGCCTTGTGGAAGTCTGCATAAGTGCTCTCAGCTTGGCGTCCCGCTTTTCGAGCGGCTCGGTCGCACTGTGAGATATGCGCTTCCACGACAGGTGCCTATTGGAGAAACTGGAACACACCGTTCCATATCGCGGAAAGGACGCGTGATGGATCGCCTTGAAGCCATGTCGATCGTGCTGGTGGTCGCTGAGGAGGGCAGCCTCTCAGCCGCGGCACGGCGCCTCAATACGCCGCCCGCGACGGCGAGCCGCAAGATCATGGAACTCGAGGAGCATCTGCGCGCTAAGCTCTTCGACCGCTCGATGCGCAAACTAACGCTTACCGTTTCGGGCCAGTCCTACGTTGCCGCGCTGAAGCGCATACTCGGCGATCTCTCAGAGGCCGACCGCGCCGCGTCAGGCGAATTCGCGTCCCCCACCGGCGAGCTGACCGTTACGGCCCCATCCGTCTTTGGCCGCCTCTATTTGATCCCGATCCTCGCCGAGTTCTTGCGAGCCTACCCAGACATTAAAGTCCGTCTGCTGCTCTTCGACCGAACGCTCAGTCTGCCGGAGGATCACGTCGATGTGGCGATCAGGATCGGCGAGCTCCCCGACAGCCGACTGATCGCGCTGCGGCTCGGCACCATCTGCCGTGTCGTGTGCGCTAACCCCTCCTATCTCACGGCGCGAGGTAGGCCGAAGACACCCGAAGATCTGACCGAGCACGACTGCCTCGTTTACGAAGGGTTTCTCGGGCCAGACGTGTGGAAGTTCGTGCGTGACGGCACCGATGTTGCGGTGACGGTGCAGCCGCGGCTCGTCGTCTCCAATGTCGAGGCAGCATGCGAGGCCGCCAGAGCCGGCATCGGACTTACGCGGGTGTTTTCTTATCATGTGAAGGCGTCGACCGAAGAGGGCACGCTGGCGACGGTGCTTGACGCGTTTCAGCCGCCGCCCCTACCTGTCAACTTTGTCTATACCGCCGGTCGGTTCATGCCGATCAAGTTGCGCGCGTTTCTCGATTTCGCCGCTCCGCGCCTCAGGGCGCGACTGACCTGATCGGGCATTTCTACCCGATTCGGCGTTCCAACATACGGAACGGTTCTTTCCAATTTCGCCGCCTGCCGCCGCGAAACGTAACGCACCACTCTCCCCCTAAGTCCATTGGGATTCGCTGCGGCGACCCAGGAGATAAGGGGCGCTTTCCCTATGACGACCACCGCGATCACGCCTCCGTTGACGTTTGCCGGTGCTCCCGCCAGCGCCTGGGCCTTTGGCATTCGCATTTGGATCGCCGTTGTCGTCGCGTTGGCGGCCAGCTTCTGGCTCGAATTGGAGGTGCCGTCATCCGCCGCCGTCACGGTGGCGATCCTGGCCACGCCGACACGTGGGCCGGCTTTGGAAAAGGCGTATTATCGGCTGATAGCGACATTCATCGGCGTCACGGCCGCCATCGTCATCACCGGTCTCTTCTCGCAAACCAGAGACCTGCTCCTTGTGGCGTTCGCTGGCTGGATTGGGCTCTGCGTCTATGCCGCCGGTCTGCTCGATGGAAACCGTGCCTATGCCGCGGTGCTCTCGGGCTATACGGTCGCGCTGGTCGCCATCCAGCAGATCGACACACCTGGGCACGTATTTGAAACCGGCGTCGCCCGCGGCGCCGCGATTGTGGTGGGAATCGCCGCAATCGCCATAGTGAACGATTTGTTGGTGGCGCCCGATAGCTTTCCACAATTGGGAGCGAAACTGCTCGCGCTCCATCGCCGCGTTCGCGATTACGCAAAACCCGGCCTAGCCTCCCCCTCTGCGGACGTCGCCATCCGATTATTGCGCGATATCACGGCGCTCCGCCCCGAAATCGCCAGCCTCGGCGCGGAATCATCAAGCGGCGCGGCCCGCAGTGCCGCCGCTCGCAGCACGGTCGTAGCGCTGGTGGCTGAAGTGCACGCCGCGCGCGGTCTGAATACGACAGATGCGACAGGGTCGCCCTGGGCCATGCGAGAGCTTTTGCGGCGAGACGCCGAAGTTCAGGACGGATTGAACGCGTTAAAGGCGGGCGTCCAGCCACTGCGGGTACGGCGGACACCGTTCTATAGATCGCATCCCATCGCCGCCGCGGCCGGACTTCGAGCGGCAGCCTGGCTCGCCCTGCCTGCGGTCATCTTCGTAATGGCCGGCTGGCCTGCCACCGCCGTCTCTCTATCGTTGGTAGCGGTCCTGATCGGATTAGGTGCAACGGCCCCGGATCAGAAGGGCTTTACGACGCTTGCCCTTATCGCGTCACCGATCGCGCTGGTCCTAGCGGGTACGCTTGAGTTTCTGATCCTCGACGGAGTCAACGAGTTTGCCCTGCTCACCATCGCTTTGGCTCCATTCATGATCGGCGGCACTGTGCTGATGGTGAGCCCGAACCGGCTGTTATCGGGGCTCGGCCGCCTAAACCTGATCTTCATCCTGGTGATCCTCGGCCCCAGCAATCCGCCTTCCTACGATCCGCAAGCCTTCCTGTTCATCTCGCTGTTCCTATGTGTCGGCACCGCCCTGTTACTGATCGCGCAGGTGCTGATCCCCACTTTGTCGACCGCGTGTCGACTACGGTGGATTACGGCTTCCGCGCGGCATGATTTCGAGTCGCTGTTATCATGCCGCGATCGGCGGCTCACACCGGAAGAGGCCATGTTCCGAGACGCCACACGGATCGCCCAGATCCCCGCTGGCGGAACGGACCCGGAAGAGCGCGCAGTTCTCGAAGAGACCCTCTCGTATTTCGATCGATCTGCTGCCATCCGGCGCTGCCGCGCCGACTGGGCTCAGCTGTTGGACAGCTCCCTATCACCCCTCGTCGCCGAAGCTGAGATGGCTTTCGTGACTCAGGACGCCCGGCGCCTGAGCGATGTGGCGCGCCAATTCGAGCATGCAGGCGGTGCCGAAGCGAAGCTCGCTGAAGAGATCGGCGCGGAGTTGCTCATCGCGACCACCGCCATCCATGCTGCGGCACTGCATAAGGAGCCAGAGTCATGACGCACTCATTCAACGAGTTGGTCATCGGCGGCGTCTTTGTCGCGCCATTCATCGCCTACGCGGCAACGGCGCTCGGCCTCTTTCTGGGCCTTCGCCCGATCCTGCATGCATGCCGGTTCGGGAAGCTGTTCAGCCACCCTGCAGTAGCAGAGCTGAGCCTCTACCTGACGATCCTCGGTTTGCTGACAGTCGTTTTTTAGGAGGCGGTCATGGACGGTTCACAAGTAACTGTGGAAACGCGCGGTGACGCCACACCGAGTGTGACTACTCCAGAGCCGGCGGCAGGCGCTGCTGGTGTCGTGTTACGTGACACGCCCGCCATGCACCCGGTCAGCTGGTCTGAGGTCAAGCCGGAGGAACAGGCGCAGCGGCGGGCGCTCCCGGATAACCGCAACTCGTCGCGGACCGGAAGGCGAATGGCTGCCTGGACCTTCGCGTGGCTCAAGCGGCTGGCAACCTTGGCTGTCGTGCTGATCGCCGTCGCCGCAGCTCTCGTGATGTGGGACTATTACGT
>JAFAYW010000276.1 GCA_019240125.1 Alphaproteobacteria bacterium | reverse complement strand
CCCTCGATGATCCGGACGATCGGCAGCCGCAGATCATGCGCCATCTGCTCCGACATCAGCGCCTTTTCGCGGATCGTCGCGTCCGCCGAGCCGCCGCGCACGGTGAAATCATCGCCGGCAATGATCACCGGCCGCCCATCGATCGTGGCGCGGCCAAACACGTTGTTGGAGGGGGTCAATTCAACTAGTCGCCCCTCGGCGTCGTACTCGGCCCGGCCGGCGATCTTGCCGATCTCGTGAAAGCTGCCGCGATCGGCGAGGCCGGCAATGCGCTCGCGCACCGTGAGTTTGCCGGCATCATGCTGCCGCTTGACCTTGTCGGCGCCGCCGAGCCGCTCGGCAAACGCCTCGCGTGCGCGCAGCTCATCCAGTTCCGGCTGCCAGACCATGTCGCTACCCCAGGGAGAGAAACCCCGCGCTATCATGACCGAGGAAGGCCCCGATGTCGTCACAGCGATCGCGCAGCAACCGCGCGATTTCGGTCGTCGAGCAGTTGCCGAGGCGAATCCAAATCACTTTCGGCGGTGGACCGTACAGGACACTGAACCGATGAAAGTCTTGGTCCTTGGTCACGAGAGCCGCGCCGGTTTGACTGGCGTGTTGCCAAATCGCGGAATCCGACTTACCGCTGAGACCGTGTTGGCTCACATGCGCCGCTTGCGGAAAGATATCTGACAGCAGCGCGACGAGAGGTTTTCGTCGAAAAGCAGTCCGGTGCTGATCTCACTCAGCTTGGATACTCACGAGCCGTCGTTCGCGCTCAGCCGCATAAGCCGAGCACGCTCGGACATCGTCGAGAGTTAATTGCGGGAAGTCAGCGACGATTTCTTCGTCGCGCATTCCCGAGGCGAGATAGTCCAGCACATCGCTGACGGCAATCCGCGTTCCTTGAACACACGGCTTGCCAAACCGGATGTTCGGGTCGATCGCGATATGAGCCCGATAATTCATGGACCGGACGATAGACCGATGTCTTGCGGCGCAGCAACCCGAGCACTCAACCGTGTTGGCGAACCCGCTTGCGTCGGTATGTGCGCGGCCCGCAAAGTAGCGCTCGAACAGGGTAATAGGGGTCGATGATGAAGACGGGGATTAGCCGCCGCAGCGTGATGCGAACAGGGGTGGCGGTTGGTGCGGCGCTGGCGATGCCGGCGCTCGGCGGGGTGCGGCGGGTCAGTGCGGCCGAGGCGGCGACCCTCAAGGTCATCCCCGAGGTCGATCTGAAAATCCTCGATCCGATCTGGACGACTGCGACGGTCACCTCGACGCACGGCATGCTGGTCTACGACACGCTGTTCGGCATGGACGTCAAGGAGCAGGCACACCCGCAGATGGTCGAAAAGTTCAGCCGCGACGAAGACGGCATGAACTACAGCTTCACCCTGCGCGACGGGCTCGGCTGGCATGATGGCACGCCGGTGACGGCGAAGGATTGCGTCGCCTCGATCCGCCGCTGGGCGGCGCGGTTCGGGCTTGCCGGCACCATGATGCAGCGCACCGAGCGACTCGACGCGACCGACGACAAGACCTTTATCCTGAAGCTCAAGGAGCCGTTCGCGCCGGTTGTCGAGACCTTGGCCAACCCGACGCAGATCGGCTTTATGATGCGCGCCAAGGACGCCGAGACCGACCCGTTTACGCAGCTCAAGACCGCGGTCGGGTCGGGGCCGTTCATGTTCCTGCCGGATGAATGGGTGCCGGGGGCAAAGGTCGCCTACAAGCGCAACCCCAACTACAAACCGCGCTCCGAGCCGGCCGACGGCTATGCCGGCGGCAAGGTCGTGCATGTCGAGCGGGTGGAGTGGACCATCATCCCCGAACCCGGCACCGCCGCGGCGGCGCTGACCACCGGCGAGATGGATTACTGGACCAACGTCGCGCCCGATAATGTCGCGCAGTTACGCGGCGCCGCGAATGTCGCGATCGGCACGCTCGATCCGCTCGGCTGGCAATTGCACGTGCGCTTCAACTCGCTCGCCAAGCCGTTCGACAATGCCAAGATGCGCCAGGCCGTTCAGATGCTGATCGAGTCGCAGCAGGACGCTTATCTGACCGCCACCGGCTTCACCGGCGATCTTGGCCGGGTGTGCCTCGACCCGTTCGTATGCGGTTCGCCCAACGACTCGCAGGTCGGCACCGACCGCTTCAAGAAATACGACCCGGCAAAGATCAAGGCGCTTGCGAAAGACGGCGGTTATACCGACCAGCCAATCGTGCTGATGGACCCGACCGACCAGCCGCACCTGCACATGGTGGCGCAGGTATTGAACGAACACCTGAAGGCGGTCGGCTTCAAGGTCGATCTGCAATCGATGGATTGGTCGACGCTGGTGTCGCGCCGCGCCGTCAAGGACCCGCCACCGGCGCAGGGCGGCTGGCACATCTTCCCGACCGCATGGCCGGCGACGGCAATGAGCAACCCGGTGGTCAACGCGCCGC
>JAFAYW010000234.1 GCA_019240125.1 Alphaproteobacteria bacterium | reverse complement strand
GCAGCGGGTGCGCGCCCTGATCGCGCGCGATTTCACGCAAGCGTTCGACAAGGTCGACTGCATCCTCGCTCCGACCGCGCCGTCGGCTGCGTTTGCGATCGGCGAGAAATCCGACGACCCGATCGCGATGTACCTCAACGACGTCTTCACCGTCCCCGCCGACCTTGCGGGATTGCCGGCTGTGTCGGTGCCGGCGGGCCTATCGGCCGACGGCTTGCCGCTGGGATTGCAGGTGATCGGGCGGGCGTTTGACGAGGAAACGGTGTTCCGAGTCGCCGGGGTGCTGGAGGAGGCCGCGGCGTTCAAGCATCGGCCTGGCTTGACCGCTGTCTAGCCCTACGGCGGCGTGTCGGCCGTGTTCAGACCGCGGCGATGCAGTCGATTTCGATATCGAATGGTCCGGGCCATGCCGGCACATTGATGAAGATGCGGGCCGGCGGGTTTGTTGGGAAATAGCGGGCGTAGATCGCGTTGACGACCGGAAACTTCTCTACCGATGCGCAATAGACATTGCATTTAAGAACCTTGTCGAGCGACGACCCAGCGGTTTCGACGCAGAGCTTGAGCTGCTCAAGGACGATCTCGGTTTGGCGTTCGATGGGCAACGGCAGGATGTCTCCGGTGGCGGGGTCGAAGGGCGGGAACCCCGACACGTAGATCGTGTCGCCGTGCCGCGTCACGGCCGAGGTCGGCGCCTTCCACCGCTCCAGATAGGTCGATAGCGGTTCTACTCGAATGATCTCTCGCATCATCGTCGCTCCGATCGCATGGAGGGCCGATCTTAGCGTCATCGTCGTGAAGCATGTTTCGCTTGCGGCCGAATTATCGCCACCCATCGGGGGCAGCCGCGTCGCTGGCGGCATTGACCTGATGCTGCGAATGAGCCACCTCAACGGCACGGCAAAGAGGGTCTGAATGTCTGATTTGATCGAAGGCCGAACCGGCCAGTGGGAGGTGGTGATCGGGCTGGAGGTGCATGCCCAGGTCACTGCCAAGGCGAAATTGTTTTCCGGGGCGGCGACGGCGTTTGGCGCTGAGCCGAACAGCCAGGTTTCGACCGTCGATGCGGCGTTTCCCGGTATGCTGCCGGTGATCAATCGGCGCTGTGTCGAGCAGGCGGTGAAAACCGGGCTCGGCCTCAACGCCCAGATCAATCTGTTCAGCGTGTTTGACCGGAAGAACTATTTCTATCCCGACCTGCCGGCCGGCTATCAGATTTCGCAGTATCAGCAGCCGGTGGTCGGGCGCGGCGTCGTCATCCTCGACATGCCGGATGGCTCGACGCGCGAAATCGGCATTACCCGGCTGCATCTCGAACAGGATGCCGGCAAGAGCCTGCACGACCAGAACCCGACCCAGACCTATGTCGATCTGAACCGCGCCGGCATCGGGCTGATGGAGATCGTATCGGAGCCCGACTTGCGCAGCGCCGAGGAGGCCGGAATCTATCTGCGCAAACTGCGCTCGATCCTGCGCTATCTCGGCACCTGCGACGGCAACATGGAGGAAGGCTCACTGCGCTGCGACTGCAATGTCTCGGTGCGCAAGCCCGGCGCGCCGTTCGGCACGCGGTGCGAGTTGAAGAACCTGAACTCGGTGCGGTTTGTGATGCAGGCGATCGACATCGAGGCGCGCCGCCAGATCGACCTGATCGAGGAGGGCGGGACGGTTCAGCAGCAGACCCGCCTGTTCGATCCCAATCGCGGCGAAACCCGGCCGATGCGGTCAAAGGAAAACGACCACGACTACCGCTATTTCCCCGACCCCGACCTATTGCCGCTGACCCTGGACAAGGAATGGGTCGAGCGGCTGCGTGCCGAGTTGCCGGAACTGCCGGATGCCAAAAAGACGCGCTTCATCCGCGACCTAGGCCTGTCGCCCGAGGATGCCGGCGTGCTGGTCGCCGAGCGCGCCACCGCGGAGTATTTCCAGCAGGTCGCATCCGGCCGCGACGCCAAGGCGGCGGCCAACTGGGTCATGGGCGACCTGTTTGGCGCGTTGAACAAGAAGGGCCTGGGGATCGAGGAGTCGCCGGTTCCGGCCGAACGGCTCGGCGCGCTGATCGACCTGATCACCGACAAGACGATCTCCGGCCGCATCGCCAAGGATGTCTTCGCCGAAATGGCTGAAACCGGCGCCGCGCCTGGCGATATCGTCGCGGCGAAGGGTCTGCACCAAGTCAGCGACACGGGCGCGATCGAGGCGGCGGTGGATGCGGCGCTCGCCGCCAACCCGGCGCAGGTCGCGCAATACGCCACCAGCCCCAAGGTGCTCGGCTTTTTCGTCGGCCAGGTGATGAAAGCGACCGGTGGCAAGGCCAACCCGGCGCTGGTCAACCAATTGCTGAAGCAGAAGCTGGGCGGCTGACACGGCGGCTGCGCGGACCACCAGAATAATGGGCGCGCTTCGGCATATGCTGCTCGTGCTGAGCCTGACATTGCCGGCGCTCATACAAGCGAAGGATAGTGCAGCGGCGGCCTGCTCCAAGCCCGATATCGAGCGCGCCGCGCAGCAGGTGCAAGAGGCGCGGCGGGCGATGCGGGCCTTGCCGACCGCCAATGATCTCTCGACCGATGTGCCACCCGAGGCTCAGCGCGCGATCGCGGCCATGAAGACGCGGCTCGGCGCCCTGGCCGATGCGTATATGGGCTGTGCCGGCGCGGCGGCCGATCCGCAGCGTCTTCAAGGCGAACTGATCGACCTCGCCCGCGGCACCGATCCCGATACGACAGACGAAAACCGCTATGGCGGTCGCATCGATTTCTCGGTGCGGCTGAATGTGGGACCACAGCGACTCCTCAGCATTGTCGCCGAGTTCTCTATTCAGTGCGGCAGCGATGCCGTGCTGCTCGTCTTCGCCCCCGAAAGCGAGGGGTGGCGCGAAGCGCTGCGCTGGCACAGCAAGGATTACCCGACCGTGGCCGGCGCGTTCTGGTCCTTTGACTACGCGATCTCGCCGCCCGACCCGACCGGTGCCTGGTTTGTCGTCGCCAAGAACCTGGCGCCGTGGTGCACTTCGACCTGGTCGAGCATCCGCTATTCCGTATTGCGGCCCAGGCCGGCCGGGACCGAGCCGGCGGAACTCTTTCGCGCCTCGGATTCGATCTGGTGGGGCGGCGACGATCTCGGCACCCTGTCGGTAACAGCCGATGGCTTTACGCTGCGCTACCACGGCGAGAGCAAGGTGCTTGGTGGCGACCCGCGGCAGTACACGCGTCGTTTTCGTGTATCCGGCGACTTGGTCCGGCAGCTCGGTCAATGACCCCGGCCTGGCAATCGCGCAACTTCCTGCTCAGCATCCGCCTGCTGCGCGACAAGGTGCCGTCGTTCGAGGAATACCCGTTCTTGATCCTGGCGCTTAACCGATGAAGTCGTAGCAGGATTACGCTGGCGCGAAGTGATAACGTGAACCACTGTATGATCTATAAATCCGGCATCGGTGCGTTCGCGAGGGGGACGGAGCCATGATCTTACCACGCCATTTTCTGCTTGTGTCTGCGCTTGGTCTTCTCTGCGCCGGATGCAGTGGTCAATATCATTGGTACCAAATAAATCCTCATACCGAATATGAAAGAGAAGAAGCACAACACCAAGGCCTCATCACAAATGCCACCGAATGCATCCAACAACATGCACCGGATAAATATGGCGATCTCAGCGAGCAAATTGCAAAGCACTCATATATTGCGGTGAAAGGTTCCGGCAGAGAAGCCGAAATGAACGATGTCCAAACCTGTATGTCTCAACGTGGGTATCGGCAGGTGTACCAGCCCAATCCTTTAGTTCCCTAGACTCAACCGGTAGATGCACGGGAGGTGACGGCAGCGTTCCGAGTAATCCATGCCGTAACCGACGACGAATTCGTCATCGATATCGAAACCCACGATCGGCACCGGCAGGTCGAGACCGATGGCGGCGGGTTTGCGCAACAGCGGCAGCAGCGCAACGCTGGCCGGTGCTCGCTCGCGCAGCGCCGGTATCAGCAGGGCCGCGGTGCGGCCGGTATCGAGAATATCTTCGACCACCAGCACGTCGCGGCCGACGATGTCTAGCCGGTCGAGTCCGGCAAGCGCCACATTGCCCGATGACCGCATCCCGGTGCCGTATGAGGCGGCGCTGACGAAATCGATTGTAGTCGGCCCGGTGATCTGCCGCATCAGATCGGCGGCAAAGACAAACGCGCCCTTCAGCACGGCGAGCAGGTGGAGGGGTCGGCCGGCGTATATCGCGTCGATCTCTTGTGCCAATTCGCTGACGCGCGCCTGCAGCCGAGCTTGCGAGATCAGCGGCTGCAAGCGCTCACCGGGCGCGAGCCCGGCAAGCGGCGGTGTCGTGGCGGTCAGATGCGCTCGTATTTCACGACGCGGCGCGCCCGCGGCTCCCACGAGCCGGGTTGGACGACAAAGATGTTGCCCTGTGAATCCCCCCAGATGCCGTGGCTCGAACGCATGATCGGCCCGTCGCCCCAGCGCGCCAGCCGTTCGCCGTCGAGCGTCAGGATGCTGATCATGCCGCCATTGTGCTCGGGGATGTATACGATGTCGTCCTTGTCGACATAGAAGAAGGCCGGGCCGATCAGCTCGACCGGCCATACCTCCAGCAGTTTGCCGCTCTGGTCGAACACCTGCACCCGGTCGTTTTCGCGGTCGCAGACGAGCAGGCGACCGCGGCGGTCGACCCAGATGCCGTGCGGCAGGTTGAACTGGCCAGGGGCCTTGCCAGGCTCGCCCCAGGAGGATTGGTACTTCGCGTCCGCGCCGAATTTGTGGACGCGCGCATTGCCATAACCGTCGGTCATAAACATCGACCCGTCCGGCGCAAACGCGATATCGGTCGGCAGGTTGAAGGGCGGACCGCTATGCGTGACCTTTTTCCACGCCGTCGAGCTCTTGTCGCCATCGGCGATGCCGGTATCGGAGCGCGCGCCGGCCTCGCCAATGGTCTGCAGCAGCTTGCCATCCGGGGTGAACTTCAGGAACTGGCCAAGATATTCGTCGCATATCCAGACGACATCCTGCCCGTTCTCCTGCACGACGCGGATCGCGTGGGGGTAGGGGAACATTCCCTGGCCCCATGAAGACAGGAACTTGCCGTCGCGATCAAAGATCACGACCGGATGCGCGTCATTGCGGTTGAAACAATAAACGCGGTCTTGCGAGTCGACGGTGACCGCGCAGGCTTTTACCTCCAGCCATTCCGGCGGCTGCTGCCAGTCTTCGTGCACTTTGTAGCGATACTTGCCGCTGCCGACGATCGGGTCCATGCGCTTTCTCCCATGAAAAAGATCGTCACCCCCGCGAAAGCGGGGGTCCAGGGCAGGTGCACGTAGTTCGCCCTGGGTTCCCGCTTTCGCGGGAATGACGGGTTATTTGATCTAAGCGTCGAGCTTGAAGTATTTGACGCAATTGCCGGCCCAGATCTTGTCGCGTTCGGGCGTTGGTATATCGGCGTAGATATCGTCGATGATCGGGCGCGAATTCGGCCATTCGTTTTCGATATGCGGGAAATCGGTGGCGAACATGATGTGATCGACACCGACATGGTGGCGCATCTCGATCGCGACGCGCTCGTATTGCACGCTGAAATAGATGTTCTCGCGGACATAGGTGGCGGGCAGTTCTTTCAGCGGCTTGAAGCCGAGATATTCCTCGGCCCAGCCGAGATGCCGCTTGTACCAAAGGTCCATGTGTTCGAGCCAGAACGG
>JAFAYW010000207.1 GCA_019240125.1 Alphaproteobacteria bacterium | reverse complement strand
CGATTGCAGCCGCACCTGCCCGGTTTCCGAAAAGGTCTTGTTGACGAACAGCAGCATCGAGGCGATCTGCTCGCCGACCGCATGCCAGGCCGATTTGCTGACCCCGGCGACAAACATGTCGCCCTTCGGGATGCCCGGCACGCCCGATGAATAACGCAGCCCCACCAGGATGTGCCGGCGCGTGTGTTCCTCGGTAGCCCGCGCGCCGCGGCGGATAAACGATGATACCGAGATCGACGGGTGATCCATGAGCCGCTGCCCGACCCCCGGCACGGCGGCGACCACATCGATGCCGAGATCGCGCAATTGCATCGGCGCGCCGATGCCGGCCCGCATCAGATGCGCCGGCGAGTGGATCGCGCCCGAGGATAGGATGATCTCGTTGCCGCGAAATTCCTGCTCCTGCCCCTTCACGACAGCCTTGATGCCGACGCACCGGGTACCCTCGAACAGCAACTTGGTGACCTGCGTCTCGGCCGAGATCGTCAGGTTCGAGCGCTTGCGCGTCTCAGGGTCGAGATAGCCGATCGCCGCCGACACCCGGCTCTCGTTCATGTTCGAGATCGTGATCGGGAAGTAGCCGTCCTTGAACTCACCATTCTGGTCGGGGAGGAACTGATACCCGGCCGATTTGAACGCTTCGGCGACGGCGCGGGCATGCCCGTTCCAGTGCTCCTGCGGGATGCGGCGTACCGGGATGCGGCCCTCCTTGCCGTGATAGGGGCCGTCGAAATCCATGTCGCGCTCGACCTTTTTGAAATAGGGGAGAACGGCATTCCAGTTCCACCCCTGCGCGCCGCGCGCCTCCCACTCATCGTAATCGGTGGGGGCGCCGCGATTGGCGAGCTGGCCATTGATCGACGAGCCGCCGCCCAGCACCCGCGCCTGCTCGTACTTGCGCAGCGGCGGCCGCTCCTCGGGATTGTTGTGCGAGACGACCTGGGTATGGACCTTGAGTTCGGTCCAGTGAAAGCGCGGGTCGAAATAGGCGGTGCCGGGGTAGGAATCGAGGATTTCCTTCGGTACCTGCCCGACCGGCGTGTCCTGCCCCGCCTCGCACAGCAGCACCTGGTTGCCGCTCTTCGCCGACAGCCGATTGGCCATCACCGACCCGGCCGAGCCACCGCCGACAATGATGTAGTCGTAAATCATCCCACCCCCCTCTTTCGCGCGATTTTCGGCTGAGGCGGAGTGTGGGGCAACCCCTGGAAATCAGTAGGTAACGCAAAGGACGCCAAGGATTACGCAAAGGACGCGATGGCACCTTCGAGCGCGCAGCGCTCAATCCTACTGGCAGGCGTCGGAAGCCCTACTGGCAGGCGTCGGAAGCAGTGCTGGTGCTGCGCGCCGACTCCGGCCCGATCGCGTCCTTTGCATTACCCATTGAGAGGCGGCGGCAAAGGATGGAGCTTCCTTTTAGTAACCAGCCAATAGTACACTTCCACTAACGCATGTCTCAGAAAATAGTAGTCATCCGCCGCTAACGGCGCGAAGGGAAATATCCCAAGTCGGCTGAACGGATGAATAACTCTGATCCGGTCCTCGTAATAATCTTGAAAGTAATTGCCAGTCTCGATCGAGGGGTTAAACACTTCATCCAACAATTGTCCCGCATCTCTGGATGTAGGGTTGATGTTCCCGCGCTCGCGAAGCGACCGCAACATCATTTGAAAGGAAGCATCTAGGGACACGTGCAGCAGCATCACCGCAGCTTCAGCTATCTCACGATGCCGCCAGCACATGTCAGCCCGCAGCAAGCACCCTAAACCCCGCATCAACAGATGATCTTTAAGGTCGATTGCTTGAGCAATCTCGGACACGGCCGCGCTATTCAGGTCAACGTCGCGAGTTTCGTATGTTGGTCCGCCCGCGCACGTCGGAACCACAGTCCCCTTGTTTAACCCCGCTTCCGAGATCAGCTCAGCTGCCTGCGCTTTACCTATTGCGTACAGGGTGGTTTGATCGAGATCAACAGGAACGTCTTTGTACTCAAACAGCGGATAACAATATGCCATGCCGTCATCAGGATGAACGGAAAGCACAATTGCGGCCAGAAATCTAATTTCTTCGAAAGTGAGGAATTCGAGCTCTGTGTAGTGATCTGCCGTAAGGCAATGTGATGTTGGGGGGCCTATCTTCACAGCAGACATTATTAAGTCGTCGTAGACAAACATGCAGCCACTTGGCAGCAGAATTGAGTGTTTAGGATAGTATCCTAATGGTGAGAGTGATCGAACACGAATCGGGTTCTTCGGGTCAAATATTATATAAGACATCTTTAGGAATAATCCCAGAGGCTGCAAATGCCGAGCATTATCTTGCGGCACCCGATGTAAAGGGGTATTAGGCACAGTTTCTTGCCGTGACGGAACCGGCCAAAGCCGTCGCCGGCAGTGATGTAATCGTAGATAAGGCGACTTCGAGCTCGCAGCGCTCAATCAAATGGCCAGGCGGCAGCGGGATTGACTGGCGCTGCGCGCCGGCTCTGGCGCCATCGCGTCCTTTGCGTCTCCTTCGCGTCCTTTGCGTTACCTACTACAGTGTCGGCAACGCGGCAGGCACCGGGGGGAACGAGATGGATGCGGATTACATCGTGGTGGGGGCCGGGTCGGCCGGGTGCGTTGTCGCCAGCCGATTGTCGGAGAATGGGTCGAAGGTGATCCTGCTCGAGGCCGGGCCGCCCGATCGCGATCCGATGATCCACATCCCGGCCGGCGTCATGAAGGTGCTCAACAACACACGCATCAACTGGAATTACGAGAGCGAAGGCGAGCACGGCACCGCTGGCCGCAAACTGAACTGGCCGCGCGGCAAGACGCTCGGCGGCACCAGCTCGATCAACGGCATGCTGTATGTGCGCGGCAACCCGGCCGATTACGACAATTGGGCGCAGATGGGCTGCCGCGGCTGGACCTATGACGAGATCCTGCCGTTCTTCCGCAAATCCGAGACCTATCGCGGCGGCGGCGACCCGGAATACCGCAGCAAGGGCGGCCCGCTGATCGTCGAGGATTACCGCACGATCCTGCCCTTGACGCACAGCTTTGTGCAGGCGGCGCAGCAGGCCGGCTATCCGTTCACCCCCGATTACAACGGCAAGCAGCAGGAAGGCGTCGCCTATTCGCAGATGACGCGGCGCGGCCGATTGCGCGGCTCAACCGCCCGCACCTTTCTCGCGCAGGCGAAGGGCCGCTCCAACCTGCGCATCGAGACCGACGCCATCGCCACCAAATTGCTGTTCGAGGGCAAGCGCTGTGTCGGCGTCGCCTTCAAACAGCGCGGCGTTGACCGCGAATTGCGGGCTAGGCGCGAGGTCGTTGTGTCGGGTGGCGCGGTCAACTCGCCGCATCTATTGCAGATTTCCGGCATCGGGCCGGGCAACCATCTGCAATCGATCGGCGTGCCGGTCTTGCACGATTTGCCGGGGGTCGGCGCCAATCTCAACGACCATTACGTCGTGCGCATCACGCACCGGGTACGCGGCGCCACGACGATCAACGAATTGTCACGCGGTCTGCGGCTGGCGCGCGAGATCGCGCGCTTTGCGCTGGCCGGCAACGGCGCGCTGACCTTCGGCGTGACCTCGGCGATGGTGTTCTGTCGCAGCCGCGAGGGGCTCGCGAGCCCCGACCTGCAACTGCTGTTCACCCCGGCGAGCTACGCCCAGGGCGTGTTCCGCCAGCTCGACAGCGAGCCAGGCATGAGCGTGGCGGTCTGCCCGGTGCGCCCCGAAAGCCGCGGCACGATCATGGCGCAATCGCCCGACCCACTGACCTACCCGGCGATCCGCCCGAATTATCTGTCGGCGCCGAGCGATGTGCGCGTCCTGCTCTCCGGCATCCGCCAGACCCGGCAGATTTTCGCGCAGCCGGCCCTGGCGCAGTACAGCATCGAGGAGACGATCCCCGGCCTCGCGGTCGACAGCGACGAGGCGCTCGGCGAAATCGCGCGCAAGATCGGCAACAACATCTACCACCCGGTCGGCACCTGTAAGATGGGCACCGATACCATGGCGGTGGTCGACCCGCGATTGCGGGTGCATGGCCTCACCGGGCTGCGCGTCATCGATGCGTCGGTGATGCCGGCGGTCACCACCGGCAACACCAACGCGCCGACCATCATGATCGGCGAGAAGGGCTCGGCGATGATCAGGGAAGACGCACGCCAACAGCCGGCAC
>JAFAYW010000069.1 GCA_019240125.1 Alphaproteobacteria bacterium | reverse complement strand
CATGCCGGCACCACCCAGATGGTCCGCCGCAAGGATGCCGGGGTCGCGATGGTGACACTCGCCCATCGCATCAACACGCGTTTCGCCGAGATCGCCGGGCCGCGCACGGTGTGGACGATGGGCCGCATGCTGTTGCACCCCAACGCGCCGAGCATCGTGCCCGGCCGCGCCGAAATGCAGGTGCAGTTCCGTGATACCGACATGGCGGTGCTGCAGCGCTTCGAGGCGGCGCTGTTCGAGCTGATTGAGGAATACAGCCGCGCCGGGCCGTGCCATTGCGCCTCCGAGGCGACTTCGAAAAGCGAGCCGGCGGCGATGGATGTCGAGTTTCAGCGGCTGACCGAGGCCGCCGCCGAGCGCCACGCGCCAGGCCTGCATCTGCGCATGCCGAGCGGCGCCGGGCACGACGCGCAGATCCTGTCGCGCCGCATGCGCGCGGGCATGATGTTCGTCCCAAGCATCCGCGGCATCAGCCACCACTGGGCGGAAGACACCAAGGAAGAAGATATTGTATTGGGCGCGCAGGTCTTTGCCGATGCCTGCGCTGAAATCCTCAAGGCAGGGTGAGAACAACATGGCGGTCGTACTTCAGGAATCATTACGCGGGCTGTTCTACGCCCCCTATTACTCGGCGCTGTCGCTTGGGGCGTATCAGGCCGAGGGGCTTGAGGTGCGCTTTGTCGCAGCGCCGCGGCCGGGGGTGGCGCAGGATGCGCTGTTCGATGGCACGGTCGATGTCGCCTGGGGCGGCCCGATGCGGGTCAATCAGGTCTACGCGCAGCGCCCGGATTGCGATCTGGTCTGCTTTGGCGAGGCGGTGACGCGCGACCCGTTCATGTTGATCGGGCGCGAGCCCCGGCCGAATTTCACGATGGCCGATCTGAAGGGCGTGCGTCTCGCGACGGTCGCCGAGGTGCCGACGCCGTGGCTGTGTCTGCAGCACGATATCCGCGAGGCCGGGATCGACCCGGCTTCTCTCAACCGGGTCACCGATCGCAGCATGGCCGATAACATGGCGGCATTGCGTGCCGGCACGGTCGATGTGATCCAGATCTTCCAGCCCTTCGCCGAGGATTTGATCACTAGCGGCGATGGCCATCTCTTGTACGCCGCCGCCAATCGCGGCCCGTGCTCGTACACGACCTTCTATGCGCGCCGACCGGTGCTCGAGGCTAAGCGGGCGGAACTGGGCCTGTTGCTGCGCGGGCTCTATCGCACGCAGAAATGGCTGCACAACGCGGCTCCCGCCACCATTGTCGAGGCGGTGCGGCCCTATTTCGCCGATGCCGATGCGGGTTTGCTGGAAAAGGCGTTGGCGCGATACCAGGCGCTCGGCATCTGGAACCAGCAGCCGATCCTGCCGCGCGATGGCTACAATCGGCTCAAGGAGAGCCTCGTCAGCGGCAATTTCGCCAAAGGCACGCCCTACGAGACCGCGGTGGATAACAGCCTCGCCGAACAGGCCGTACGCGCCGACCCGTCCGCGATCAAGTAGAGCCGTCAAATCCCACTTTGGCTGAGCTTGGCCCGGCCAAATTGGGGTTTGTGGTCGATAACCCCCGATGGACTGGGTTCTTGCAGTCCTGAGAGCATGGGCCAGCCCGGTTGTGACGTCTGAAATGACTCCCTTTGGCCCGATAGCGCGCTAACATCGCCGCAACCCGCTCTCGAGCCTGGAAGGTGACGCGATGAAAATCTCCAAGATCACGACCGGTATCGTCAATCTGCCGGCCGATGAGCCGCTGGCCGATGCGGCCGCCAACCCGAACGGCAAGCGGCCGATCGCCTGGGTGCGGGTCGGCACCGATGCCGGTGTCGAGGGGATCGGTGTCGCCTATTTCGGCGGCGCGCTGACCGGCACGCTGCGACATGCGATCGACGAGCTCGGCGCGCTCCTGGTCGGCGACGACCCGCAGCTGACCGAGGCGATCCACAAAAAGCTGTTCAACGCGGCGGGCGGCTCGGCCGGGCCGGGCGGCATCTATCATCTGGCGCTGTCGGCGCTCGACATCGCGATCTGGGACATCAAGGCGAAGGCGGCCGAGATGCCGCTGTGGCGGCTGCTGGGCGGCGCGCGCGACCGGGTGCCGACCTATGCCAGTGGCGCGCTGATGCGCGAATTGCCGCTCGACCGCGTCGTCAAGGCGGCCGCGACCCTGAAGGACAAGGGCTGGAAGGAGATGAAGACCCAGCTCGCGCTGCCGGGCACGACCAACCCGCGCATCGAGGTCGAGCGCATGGTCAAGATTCGCGAGGCGATCGGCCCCGACATCAAATTGATGTGCGACATCAACCAGCGCTGGCGGCCGGAGCAGGCGATGGATATCGGCCGCCGCGTCGAGGATGCCGGCGTCGGGCTGTTCTGGCTCGAAGACGTGACGACCGCCGATGATTACCCCGGTCTGGCGCGCATCGCCGACTCGCTGCGTACGCCGGTGGCGGGTGGCGAGTATGTCTGGGGCATCGTGCCGTTCCGCCACATGATGGAGGCACGCTCGGTCGACATTCCGATGGTCGATCTGGTGCGGGTCGGCGGCATCACGCAATGGCTGAAGGTGGCCGGCATGGCAGAAGCCTTCAACCTGCCTGTGGTCAGCCACCTGATCCCGGAAGTGCATGTGCACCTGATTGCCGCCGTGCCGAACGGCCTGACGGTCGAGTACATGCCGTGGCTGCGGCCGCTCTTCAAGCAGGTGCCGGAGCAGCAGAATGGCGAATTGGTCATGCCGACCGCGCCGGGCCTCGGCATCGAATTCGATCAGGCCACGCTCGATCGCTACAAGGCATAGCGGCCGCCCGGCAATCCAAAGGTCGGCGAGCGCATCTACGGCTGAGCAAGGCAACGACAGAGGGTCGAGGTTGTCAGGCGGCGGTCGCCCCCGGCAGCCCCTTTGTCGTTGAGTATTCGAAGTGCAGTGCCTCGCCGGGATGGGTCAGCGGATGGATCGCATGCGCCGCCATCGCCGCCTCGGCAAAGCCGCTGAGGATCAGCTTGAGCTTGCCGGGATAGGTCGCGATATCGCCGATTGCGTAAACTCCAGGGCGCGATGTCGCGCAACTCGCGGGATCGACGACCAGATGATTGTGCTCGCTGCGCAAGCCCCAGCCGGCGAGCGCTCCCAGATCGGTGGCCAAGCCGAAAAACGGCAACAGCCGGTCCGCCTCGAGACGCCGCGTGCCGCCCGCCAGATCGTCGACGATCACGGCCGACAGTTCGCCATTCTCACCCTCGATTCCGTGCAGCTGGTAGGGGATAACCAGTTCGATGCGTCCCTCATCCGCCAGTTGCTGCAGCCGGGCCGCCGATTGCGGCGCGGCGCGGAACCTGGCGCGGCGGTGCACCACCATGATCCGCTCGGCGATGTCGGCCAGCGCCAGGGCCCAATCGACCGCCGAGTCGCCGCCGCCCGCGATCACGACGCGGCGGCCGCGAAAATCCTCGCGCCGCCGCACCATGTAGAAGACGCTGCGCGCCTCGAACGCCTCGAGGCCGGCCAGAGGCGGGCGGTTGGGTCCGAACGCGCCGGCCCCGGCCGCGATGATCACCGCCCGCGCCGCCACCCGCTGCCCGGCGAGGTTTTCCACGACGAAACCGTCCGGCGTCTCGCTGAGCCGCGTCACGGCGTGGCCCAGATGATAGACCGGCTCGAACGGCGCCGCCTGCTCGGCGAGGCGCTCGACGAGGTCGGCGGCATCGATCCGGGGATAGCCGGGAATGTCGAAAATCGGCTTCTCCGGATAGAGCGCGGCACATTGCCCCCCGACCGCCGGCAGCGCGTCAAAGACGTGGCAGCCCATATCGAGCATGCCGCACTCGAAGACCGCGAACAGGCCAATCGGGCCGGCTCCGATGATCGCAACGTCGCAAATGTCTGGGGCGTTCCGCATCCCGCACCTTAGCCGGCTACCGTGCCGCAGCAAACGTCCGGAAGAACCGGCCGGTACTCATCGGGTCCACAGGTTTATAGTGGACGGTTCGAGCGCCGTTCTCCCACCGCTGTCTCGACCACCCCCGTGGGGTTATGGCACGCCGCGTGCAGCCGTCCGCTCGCTCCTGAATGAGAGAGGCGGGTGGATGGACGCGGCAGGTCACCAGGTTCCCGACCCGTATGCCACGACCGGCGTACCGCAGCTCGGTCTTCGCAATTACTGGTATCCGGTGCTGGCGGGATGGCGGCTACGCCGCAAGCCGCGCGCGATAAAGATCCTCGGCGAGGAGATCGTTCTCTATCGCGACGCCGGCAAGATCTACGCGCTGAGCGACCGCTGCCCGCATCGCGGCGCGCGGCTGTCGCAAGGCAAATGCCTCTATCCCGGCAGCGGCACTGTGAGCTGCCCCTATCATGGCTGGACCTTTGCCGGTGAAACCGGGCAATGCATCGCCAAGATCATGGAGGGGCCCGACGCGGCGCTACCGCGCCGCTCGCATGTCAAGGCCTACCCGGTGCGCGAGCATCTCGGCGCGATCTGGGTGTTTGTCGGCGACATGGAGGCGGTGCCGCTGAGCGACGATCTGCCGGAATGCTTGGCGGATACCAACACCTGGCACGGTTTCTCGACGTGGCGCACCTATCGCTGCAACTGGCGCATCCTTAAGGACAATCTCTGCCACGATCTGCACGCGCCGTTCCTGCATCGCAACGCGCCCGAATTGCTGTTGCAGCCGATTTTCCCCTACGCCGCACAGATATCCGCGACGCCGCTGAAGGGCGGCAAGGGGATCGGATATTCGGCGCGCGACGGTATCAGCTCGGCGGAATATCCCGGTCTTGGCGCGTTCCCGCCGCCGCAGGAGAGCTGGTATCGGGTGCTGAAACCGGTGGGTCGCGGCCAGGAGGTCGGCGCCGCAGCCCCTGCGGTCGCGAAATACGGCTATCAATTCCGGCAATCTTCGCTGCTTCCCGGGATTACGCTGATCGGGCGGCCGAGCGGCAATTACTTTACCTGCCGCTGGGTTACCCCGATCGATGCCGACACGACGCTTTACTACAGCTTCAGCATGTTTCGCCGGCGCGGTCGATTACAGACCCTGCGCGACCGGCTGGCCTGGATATTCTGGTTATCCTGGATGCATGACTGGCTGTTTTCTGAACAGGACAAACGAATTCTCGAAAAGGTTGTTCCCGGCCGCGAATTGCTGTCGCGCAGCGATATCGGCGTGGTCGCCTGGCGGCGCTTTGCGGTCGCCCACGCGCGGCGCCCGCCTGACGTTACGAGCGAGCCGGCTGCCAATGACGAGCCGGCCCTGCACTCCACCGCGGCAGAATGAGGGGTATCGCCATGCCGTCGCTCGATCCGGATGTCATCGCGATTCTGAAATCGCTGCCGCCCTATGCCGGCCATGAGAGCGCCGCGCCGATGCTGCCGCGCGAATGCTATACCTCGAAGGCGTTTTTTGAGTTCGAGCGCGACGCGATCTTTGCCCACAACTGGATGTGCGTCGGCCGCAGCGCCCAGATACCAAACCATGGCGATTGCTTCGGCGTGTCGGTCGCGGGTGAGCCGGCGATCGTGGCGCGCACGCGCACCGGCGATATCCGCGTGCTTGGCGCGGTATGCCAGCATCGCGGTCACGTGCTCAATTGTAATGCAGATCGGCCGGAAGGCCTGCTGCGCTGCCCGCTGCATTACTGGACCTACGATCTCGAGGGCCGGCTCGTCGGCGCGCCGCGGATGGGCGACATGCTCTCGCAATTGCGCGACACGGTACGGCTGCCGCAAATCCGCTACGAGATCTGGCACGGCTTTATCTTTGTGAACCTCGACGGCAAGGCGCCGCCGCTCGGCCCCAGCCTCGCCAAGCTCGACCCGTATTGGGACGGGTATGGCGAGGACGAGTTGGTCACGGTGCCGCCGGTCACCGCCGCGACCCCGGTGCCGTGGAACTGGAAGGTCAATCTCGAAAACTTCACCGACGCTTATCACACCGAGTTCGTGCATCGCGGCACGCATGATTTCGCGCCGAGCCTGCATGCGGCTCTGCCGGGTGGCGGCGTTACCTTCACCCCGATGGCCGATGGCGACAACGCGATCGTGCGCACCGTCCCGATGCTGCAGGCGGATGGCGGCATGATGAGCGACGGATGGGGTGCCGAGGCGAGTTTTCCGGCGATTGAAAGCCTGTCGCTGGAGCAGCGCAGCCGGCTGACGTTTGCGATGGTCCCGCCGAACCTGCAATTGATGTTCGCCCCCGGTGTCGTGTCCTACACGTTGTTGCTGCCGGCCGGTGTCACCGAGACGTTTGCCTCGAGCGACCGGGTAACGGGCGGCGGCTGGATTCTGCCGAAGAGCACGCTGGCCTTGCCGGATTTCCCCGACCGCGCTGCAGCCGTGCTCGAAGGCGCCAGCAAGATTTGGGCGCAGGATGTGCCGGTCAACAACGCGATGCAGGCCGGCAAGCGGTCGCGGTTTATGCCGGACGGCAGGTACGGACCGCTGGAAACGACGCTGGTGCAGTTCAACGCCTGGCTATTGCGCTCCTACCATCGTGCCCTCGACGCCGAGTAGCGCGTCCAGGGCGCGGTAATCCGGCACCTCCGCATTGAGCAGCTTGCCGCCGCGCAACACGACGCGGTCGGAATTGCGGCCGCGCCAGCAACTCGGTCATGCCGCGCGCCCGGAACAGGATCAGATCGGCTGGCCGGCCGACCGCGATGCGACCCGGTTCCGACAGCCCGATCGAGCGGGCCGGCACTGCCGACACCGCCCCGGCCCAATCGCCATGCGGATGATCGAGCTGGAGGATGCGCACACCCTCGCGGTGCACCTCGACCATGTCGTAATCGCCATAGGCATAAAACGGGTCGCGGCAATTATCGGAGCCGAGCGACACCGCGACACCCGCCGCCTTCAGCTCATGCGCCAGCGTGACGCCGCGCCACCGCGGTGTGGTGCCGGCACGGCGACCCTGCAGGTACATGTTGCACATCGGCAGGATCACGATGGCGATGCCGGCTTCCGCGACAAGCCGCACGGTCTCGCGCGCCTCCGCCTCCGGCTGCAAGGCCAGTGAGCAGCAATGACCGCATTGGATCGGGTGCGGAAAGCGGCGGCGCAGAGTTGTCTCCGCGACAAGACGCAGCATGCGAGCGTCAGGTTCGTCGGTTTCGTCGAGATGCAGGTCGAGCGCCAGCCCGCGCTGTTCGGCGAGGCTGAAGAAATGGTCGAGCAGGTCGGGCACGCTGGCCGGCATCGGCCGGTCGGGGCCGCCGAGGCCGGTGGTGACCATGCCCAGCACGCCACCGGAGCGCGCGACCTCATCGGCGAGCGCGGCGCCGTCCTCGCCGGCGAAGGCTTCCAGCGGACACAGCGAGGCGGCCTGCAGGGTAATGCGACCGGCCCAGCGCTCGCGCAACTCACGGAACACGCGCCAGCCGGTGCGGGCCTGCGGCCAGTAGCTGTCGAGATGCGTCCGCATCGCGACCGTGCCGTGCGCGTAGGCGCATTCCAGGCCGAACTCGAAGCGGGCGCGGATATCCGCCGCACTCCAGTTCGCCCGGTCGGCGCCGACCGCGGTGCGGGCGCCGAGATGCGTGCCGTCGGGATTGGCGGCGCGCGGCCAGGTCATCGTCTTATCGAGGTGGACATGCGCGTCGATGAGGCCAGGCCACACCTGGCCGCCGCGCAGATCGATCCCATCAGGTGCCGACCCGGCTGGAGCGACCGCCGCGATGCGTCCATCCGCGACCCGGAGATCGAGCCGCACGAGGCTCTCGCTATCCGCCGGCGCCGCGGGAGCAGCCCCCAATAGCGCGGCAGGCACGCGCGCATCGCGCAGCCAGTAGTCGCGTGATACCGGGGCGTCCAGCCAGGGCCGCATCATCATGTCCTCATTGTTGTGACGGCGTGTGCCGGGTTGCCGGCAAGCGCTGTGCCACGGCGGGTGGCACGCTTCCTGCGTCAACCCCGGGCAGCGAATGCCGTGGAGAGTTATGTAATGCCGAAGCTTGGTCGCGTAACCCGCCGCCGTGTCCTGGCCCTTGCCGGTACCGCGGCGGCCGCAACGGCACTGGGTGTGCCGCAGCTGGTTTACGCGCAGAACGTCAAGCCCATCAACTTCACCCTGCCATGGGTGGCGGATGGCAGCAATTTGTACGTCTATGTCGCCAAGGAGATGGGTCTCTGGCAGAAGCACGGGCTCGACGTCTCGGTGGCGCGCGGCTCCGGTTCGATCGCGGCGGCTGAAGCGATCGGCGCCGGCCGTTTCGATTTCGGCCTTTCGGCACCGCTCGCAGCGGTATTGCAGACCGTGAAGGGGTTGCCGACGATGGCGCTGGCCGCGTGTGCGTATGACGCGGCGATGGGCATCGGCGTGCCGGCGGACGGCCCGATCAAGACCCCGAAAGACCTTGAAGGCCACAAGATGGCCTGCACCGTCACCTCCGGCGAGTACCCGTTTCTGCCGGCTTTCGCCGATCATGCCGGGTTCGATCTGTCGAAGGTGTCGATCGTGCAGGTCGACAACAAGGTGCGCGACTCGATGCTGCCACAAGGCAATGTCGATGCCCTGTCAGGTTTCGCGACGACCTTTATGGCCAGCTATATCGCCAATAATTTCAAGGCGCGGGCGATGCTGTACAGCCGGTTCGGCATCCCGAACTACGGCAACGCGCTGATGACCCAGCCAAAGCGGCTGGAAGAGGCGCCGGAATTGTGCGGCGCGATGGTGGATGGCCTGCTGCAGGGCTTGAAGGCGACCCTGCTCGACCCCGACGGTGCGCTGAAGATCCTGCTGAAATCGGCGCCGGAACTTGCCTTGTCGAACACCGCCCGCGAGCAGGTGAAGGCCGGTACCGGACTCATGGTTTTTGTTTCCGGCAGCGACATCGTAAAGGCGCACGGCATGGGTTATTTCGACCCCGGCGACATCGACAAGCAGATCGACCTGGTGATGAAGTTCCTGGCCAAGCCCGAGGAAAAGCGTCCGAGCGGCGACAGTGTCACCACCAACCGCTTCGCCGGCCAGATCAAGTTCAGCGATGACGAGTGGAAGACGGTGCAGAAGGGCGCCGCCGCCTATAGCTCCCTGTTGACATGATGAGCGGGGCGGCAGTCATACCGGGCACCGGGAATTACATCACCGTTTCCGAGGTCAGCAAGATCTACCGCAACGGCACCGCCGATGCGGTGGAGGCGGTCAGTTCCGTCAGCTTTGAGGTGAAGAAGGGGGAGTTTGTCGCGATCCTCGGTCCCAGCGGCTGCGGCAAGAGCACGCTGATGATGATGGTCGGCGGGTTGGAGAAGGCGACTTCGGGCGCTATTTCGGTTGCCGGCACGGCGATGACCGGGCCGCGCACCGATATCGGTATCATGTTCCAGGACGCGACGCTGTTGCCGTGGAAGAGCGCTGTCGAAAACGTGCTGTTTCCGGTACGCGTGTTGAAGCGGCCGATCGACACTTATTGGGATGCGGCGCATGCGTTGCTCGATAAAGTCGGGCTCAACGGCTTCGCGGGGAAAAAGCCGCATGAATTGTCGGGCGGGATGCGCCAGCGCGTCGCGATCTGCCGCACCCTGGTGTATGAGCCAGAATTACTGCTGATGGACGAGCCGTTCAGCGCGCTCGACGCGATCACCCGCGACGAGATGAACGAATTGCTCCTCGACTTGTGGCAGCAATACACAAAAACCGCCTTGTTCGTGACGCACAGCATCCGCGAGGCGGTGTTATTGGCGGACCGGGTGCTGGTGATGACACGGCGCCCGGCGACGATTGTCGAGGACCTGACGATGCCGTTCGCCCGCCCGCGCACCCCGGCGATCGGCGACAGCCGCGAGTTCAACGAAATCTGCGCGCATCTGCGGCGCCGCATAGAACACAGCCATTTTGGCGAACGGCACGGCTCGGCCGCCGCGTTGGCACCCGCCGAGGCCGCCGAATGACGGCGGAGAGCCCCTCCGTCCCGCGCCTCATCGCGGTGCCGCGCCTCGCGAGGTGGCGGCCGACGCTGGATTTGGCTCAGCTGCGTCCCGTTCTGCTGCCGCTGGCCACGGCGGCGAGCTTTCTGCTTGCCTGGCAGATCGCCGTGGTGGCCCTGCATATCCCCGAGGTTGTCCTGCCGAGCCCGATCGAGATCGCGGTGGCGCTGTGGCAGGTCATGCCGGCATTGCTGATCAACGCCTTGCCGACAACGCTGGATACGCTGGTCGCGTTTGTCGTGGCAACGCTGCTGGGTGTCGGCTGCGCGATCGTCTTGACCTACTCGCCGCTCCTGCGCGACATCCTTTACCCGAACCTGATCGCCTTTCAGCTGGTGCCGAAAGTGGCCTTGGCGCCGCTGTTTGTCGTATGGCTGGGGATCGGCAGTTCGTCGCACATCGCGTTCGCGGCGTTTGTCAGCTTCTTCCCGATCGTCATTTCGGCCGCGGTCGGCTTCACCAGCGCCGATGCCTCCGCCATGCGCCTGTGCCGCTCGCTGACGGCGACGGAGTGGCAGTGCTTTACGATGGTGCGCTTTCCCTATGCTCTGCCAGCGATCTTCAGCGGAATGAAGATCGCGATGACGATGGCCACGATCGGTGTCATCATCGCCGAGTTCATCTCATCCAAGGCCGGGCTCGGCTTCTACATCCTCAATGCCGGCTCGCGCATGGAAACCGCCGATGTCTTCGCCGCATTGTTCATGCTGTGCGCGGTCGGGGTTGCCTTGTTCGGCGGCGTGGTGCTGGCGGGAAAGGCGATACGGCGCCGCTACCGATAACCTGCTCTTTACGGAGCTGCTCGATGACCACATCAGTTGAAAACGAGACTCTGACGCGCGTCGGCCCAGGCACGCCGATGGGCGCGCTGATGCGCCAATACTGGGTGCCGGCGGCGCTTTCCTCCGAACTCAAGGCCGATGGCGACCCGCTGCGGCTGGTGCTGCTGGGCGAAAAGCTGGTGGCGTTCCGCGACAGCAATGGCCGTGTCGGGGTGTTCGACCATCGCTGCCCGCATCGCTGCGCCTCGCTGTTTTTCGGACGCAATGAGGAGGGTGGCATCCGGTGTGCCTATCACGGCTGGAAGTTCGATAGCGAGGGCAACTGCCTCGACATGCCGAACCTACCGGCAGACCAGGAATTCCGTAGCAAGGTGAAAGCCAAGGCCTATCGCGCGGCCGAGCGCAACGGCGTTCTCTATGTCTACATGGGTGACACCAAGACGGCGCCGCCGCTGCCGGTTCTTGAGGCGACGCTGTGCGCTTCCGACGACATTGCCGTGTCGCTGATCCAGCGCGAATGCAACTGGCTGCAGGCGCTCGAAGGCGATATCGATACCTCGCATTTCAGCTTTCTGCACACCGGCAAGGTCACCATCGACGATGTCGAGCCAGATCATATCGAGCGCTTTCAGCTGACCGACCGGGCGCCGCGCTATCATGTGAAATCAACCGATTACGGCACCATGTACTGCGCCTACCGGCCGGCCGATCCGGGCTATGTCTACTACCGCTTTGCGCATTTCGCACTGCCATTCTGGACGATGTTTCCGAACGGCCCGCTGACCGACAACATCGTCGCGCAGGCGTGGGTGCCGATGGACGACACCCACACGATGGCCGTCAGCTTCATGTGGAAGCGCAAGACCCCGGTGCTGGGCATGACCGCCGAAGGAACCCCGGTGTTGCCTTATCTCGATCGCAACACTGCGATGCTGCCGAACACACCGGACTGGTACGGAAGGTGGCGGCCGGCGGCGAACCAGACCAACGATTACCTGATCGACCGGGAGGCGCAGCGCAATATCAGCTTCACTGGCATTCCAGAGGTGTTTCAGCAGGATGCGGCGATGACCGAAAGCATGGGTGAGATCACCGACCGCACCTTTGAGCATCTGGCGCCCAGCGACCGGCTGATTTCGGCGACGCGGCGTCGCCTGATCGAGGCGGCGCGCGGGTTGAGCGATAAAGGCAGCGCCGCGCCCCATCTCGACAACGCGGCGGTGGCCGCTGGCTTGCGCTCAGGCGACGTGATCGCGCCCGAAGGCCAGGAATGGGCTGACGCCTACGCCGATGCCATGCGTCGCGCCGCCCACCCAACGATGCTTGAAGCCGCCGAATAGGGAGCGCGACCGGTATTTTCAGGATTGTTTTTTGGGAATTGATCAGGTGCGGCAGCAGATGACGGAATCTCAGGTGACGGTGTTTAACAGCGGTTATGACACGGTGGTGCGGGGGGGCCGAGTGATCGATCCGGCAAACCGCATCGATGCCGTGTGCGATGTCGCGATCCGCAATGGCGTCATCGCGGCGGTGGGACCCGATCTCGATGCGACCGGCGCGAAGATCATCGATGCCGCCGGTCTCGTCGTTACACCCGGACTGATCGATACCCACGCACATGTCTACGAGCACGTCTCGGGCGATTTCGGGCTCAACCCCGATCTCGTCGGGGTGCGCTCCGGTGTCACCACGGTCGTGGATCAGGGTGGGCCGAGCGCGCTTACCTTTGACGGGTTCCGCAAATACATCGTCGAGGCCGCCGATACGCGGGTGCTGGCCTTCGTTTCGGCTTACCTGGCGGGCGGGTTGCTCGGGCACCGCTATGTCGATCTGTACGGGCCCACCGGCATCAATGTCGCCGCGATCGTCAAGACAGCCGAGGAAAATGCCGATCTGGTACGGGGCATCAAGGCGCATGCCGAACCGGGCGGGTATTCGCGCTGGGGCATGGCCTCGCTGAAGCTGGCCAAGGAGGCCTCGCGCGAGGTGAAACTGCCGGTCTACGTACATCTCGGCACGTTGTGGCCCGAGCTGGAGGGCACCGAGGTCGATGCCATCAAGATCATCGACGAGGTCGTCCCGTTGCTCGATCCCGGCGATATCCTGGCGCATCCCTTCACCAAGTTTCCCAGCGGCTTTGTCGCGACCGATGGCAGCATTCACCCGCTGGTGCGCGAGGCGTTGGCGCGCGGGGTGCGCATCGATGTCGGGCGCGGCGCGCATTTCAGCGCGACCAACGCGCGGCGGGTGCTCGATGCCGGGATCATGCCGTTCACCCTCGGCGCCGATCTGCATGGCTATAACATCCGCATCGGCGATGGCGGCCGCGCCTATCGCGGCATGTTCAGCGATGGTGCCGACTCGCTTATCGCCGATGACGAGCGCGCCTCGCCCTTCTCGCGCCCATACAGCCTGCAGCACGCGATGACCGAATTGCTGGCGCTCGGCGTGGGCTTGCCCGAGGTAGTACGGATGGCGACAAGCAATGCGGCGGTGATGATCGGGTTCGAGGCTGAGATGGGCGCGCTGTCGATCGGCATGCCGGCCGATCTGTCGGTGATGCGGCTGATCGACGGCGACTGGACGCTGATCGATTCCGAGCAGGTTAAATTCCCGGCGCACACCATCGTGCATCCGGAGTTTTCGCTGCGCGCGGGCAAGCAATACCTGGCCGACTCGCCCCTGCTCCCTGAATTCGCCGCGATGGCGGCTTAGCCCCAGCTGTCACGGTAAACCCTCGAGCCCTCGGTCGAGAGGAGAGGGCCATGACGGCGGCACGGCGTTTGCAGCGCTGCCGGCATGACCGTCGCCCAGGAGATTTCCAGCGTCGTTCCCCGGCCAAGTATCGCGCTGCCGCGCGGCTGGGCGCGCCGGCTCGGACGCGGTGTGGGGCTGCCGCTCGGTTTCGCTTTGCTGATGATCCTGGCGTGGGAGGTGGTGTGCCGGGCCGCGCACATGTCGCCCGCCATTTTGCCGCCGCCCTCGGCGGTGTGGGATGTGCTGTCGCAGAACAGCGGCATCCTGGTCGAGCAGGCGATCCCGACGGCCTATGAGACCGCGATCAGTTTCGCATTGGCCAGCGTGTTGGGCGTCGTTCTCGCGGTGGCGATCACGTTCTCAGCCTGGGTACGCGAGGCGCTGTACCCGAACATCGTCATGTTCCAGCTGATCCCCAAGATCGCACTGGCGCCTTTGTTCATTATCTGGCTGGGGGTCGGCCCCAGCTCGACGATAACTGTCGCTGTTTTCATCACCTTTTTTCCGGTCGTCGTCTCGACCGCCACCGGGCTGGTCAGCGCCAAGCCGGAGGTGCTGCAGCTCTGTCGGTCACTGACCGCCAGCGAATGGCAGATCTTCTACCTCGCGCGGTTTCCGTATGCGATGCCGTACATCTTCGCCGGCATGAAGGTTGGCGCGACGATGGCGATGATCGGCGTCGTCGTCGGCGAGTTCATCACCGCCCAACAGGGGCTCGGTTACATCATCATGTTCGCCTCGGCCGCCGGCGAGACCGCGACTGTGCTCGCCGCGGTCGTGATGCTCTGCGCGATCGGGTTGGTGCTGTTCGCCGTGGTCGCGCTCGGCGAGCTGATCGTGCGCCGATGGTACGGCGGCGAAACGCCAGTGTCGGGGGTCGTATGATGATCCGTCGCCTTATCACGGCTCTGAACGGGGTGCTGCGCGATCTGGCGCGCAAGCGGGTGCCACCGGTCTCACCTGATCTGTGGCCGACGCATTGAAGGTCGGAGGCAGCCATGCCTGCGCTTACCGTACATCCGCTGACGCAAGAGAGCTTCGTCCCGTTTGGCTCGATCGGGCTGCCGCAGGCCGACGGGTTCGACGGGCCGGCCGATGTGCCCCTCGACCTGACCCAGGGGGTGCCACGCTTCTACCTGATGCGCCTGCCGCGGCGCGGCCTCAGCTTTGAGATGCTGGCAAGGCATGACCGGGTGACGCAGTGCCTCGCCTCGGCGGACGGCACACCCTGGCTGATCGCAGTCGCCCCGGCGCGGAGCCGCGCGCCGACGATCGACGATATCCGCGCCTTCCGCATCCCCGGCCAGTGCTTCATCATGCTGGCGCGCGGCACCTGGCATGCCGGCCCGTACTTTGCCGAGGCCGAGCGCAATTTCTTCAACCTCGAACTGGCCGACACCAACCTGGCGGATTACACGACGAGCCGGCTGGCCGAGCCGGTGAGTTTCGCGGTGTGAGGCGCACGGTCGAGATTGCCGGCGGCGGCATCGCCGGTCTCGCCAGCGGTCTCGCTTTTGCCCGCAAGGGCTGGCGCGTGCGGGTCCATGAGCAGGATTCCGGACTGCGCATCCTCGGTGCCGGGATCTATCTCTGGGAAAATGGCCTGCGCGTTCTCGATGCGCTCGAGGTACTGCCTTGCGTCATTCGCGATGCATTGCCCGGTTGGCGCCATGAAAAGCGCGACCGCCTCGGCACTCTCTTCGCGCAAAGCTCGATCTCGCCGCGCTTCCGGTTGTACGTGCCACTACGCGAGCATCTGCTGAGCGCCTTGTATGATGGCTTGATCGCGGCGGGCGGCGAGGTCGTGTTTGGCTCTCGGGCTATCGCGGCTGACCCTGAGGGCGTTCTTCGGTTTGCCGACGGTGGCACCGCCAACGCCGATCTCGTGATCGCGGCCGATGGCATCAACTCGCCGATCCGCGACCGTCTCGGCCTCCTCAAGTGGCGCCATCCGGTTGGGCAGTTCGGCTATCGCGTGATGATCCCGCGCGCTGTCGCGGAGCTCACCAGCGATGTCGGCCGCACCCATTGCGAGAACTGGAACGGCTCGCGCCGGCTCCTCTATGCGCCTTGCACCGAGACGCAGGCCTATGTCCAACTGACCTCGGTGCGCGGTGATAGCGCCGCCAATCGCACGCCGATCGACCGGGATTTGTGGCGCGCCACATTCCCGCATCTCGATTGGATTATCGACCGCATCCCCGAGCACGGGCGCGGCGACTGGTTTGAACTGGTGCGTACCCGTAGCTGGTCGAAGGGGCGTGTCGTGCTGGTCGGCGATTCCGCGAGCGGCCAGCCGCCGTTTCTTGGGCAGGGCGGCGGCTGCGCCATGATGTCGGCCTTTACCCTTGCCGAGGCGATCGACCGAGCGCGCGACATCACCGCCGGCATCGCGGATTGGCAACAGCGCGAGCGCCCCTTCACCGAATGGGTGCAACGCGTTTCTCATTGGTACGGGCAACTGGCCTTTCTACCGGTGCCGTTGCGGCTCGCCGCCTTCCGCGCGATCGGCAGCAGCGAGCGGCTCAAGGCGGCGACCTTGTTTGTCGCCGCCCGCCGCGATCCGACTGCCGCGGCGCACTGGCACGACCCGCAGCCAATGGCGCGCGCCTACGATTTCCCGGCCATTCATTGACCCTGTTAGCGAGCCGAAGAGCGTGACCCTGGGCAGCGACGACGTTCATTTGAGCTTACACCCCTTGCCGGGTGCCGAGGCGGCATTGGCGCGTCTGGCCGAACAGGCGCGGCATGACCTCACGGCGCTGTCGCATCCGGTGAGCGATTGGGTGCGGCCGGTCACCCACGCGTCCGGGCGGCACGTCTATGACGTGGTGATCGTTGGCGGAGGGCAGAGCGGGGTGGTTACGGCGCTCGGGCTGAAGCGGGAGGGCGTCGGGAACGTCGTGGTGCTGGATCGCGGCGCCGCCGGGTTTGAGGGTCCCTGGGAAACCTTTGCCCGCATGGCGGTGCTGCGTACGCCAAAGGCGCTGGTCGGCGCCGAGATGAACATCCGCAGCCTCTCGGCGCGCGCCTGGTTCGAGGCGCGTTATGGCGCCGCCGCCTGGGAGCGGATCACCTGGATCCCGCGCCGCGACTGGATGCAATATCTGCGCTGGTATCGCGAGGTCGCGGCGCTGGCGGTGCGCAACGACACTGCCGTCACCGGCATTGAACCGGATGGCACCGTGCTCGTGGTCAAAACCCGCACGGGAGGAAGGGACGACACGGTACTGGCGCGCCGCGTGGTGATCGCGACGGGGCAGGATGGCGCCGGGGCGTGGCGCGTCCCCGATCACATCGCCGAGGCGTTGCCCGCGCACGCCTACAGCCACTCCAATCTCCCGTTCGATCTGGCGGCGTTAGCCGGCAAGCGTGTCGGCATTCTCGGCCACGGTGCCTCGGCATTTGACGCCGCGCTGGCCGGTGTGGAGATCGGTGCCGCGTCAGTCGATCTGTGCTTTCGCCGGGTACAATTGCCGGTGGTCAACCCATTTCGCTGGCTCGATGCGATTCCGCTCTTGGCGCATTTCGCCGAGCTCGACGATGCGACTCGCTGGAACATCGCGCGCCATTTCGATGTCATCGACCAGCCGCCCGGACGCCACAGTTTCGAGCGCGCCATGGCCGAGCCGCGCGTCCGCATCCACGGCGATTGCCGCTGGCTCGACATCCGCTGGAACGGCAATGCGATCGACATTAAGAGCACGCGTGGCGACTTCCAGTTCGATTTCCTGATCTGCGCTACCGGCTTGCGCTATGGCCTGGAATATCGCGAGGAACTCACCGGCATCCGCGACGACATCGCCTTGTGGGCCGACCGCTACACCCCGCCACCGGACGCGGCGCATGCCGATCTCGCCAAACTGCCCTATGTCGGCCCGGCTTTCGAATTCCAGGAAAAGCACCCGGGCACCGCGCCGTGGCTGGCGAACATCTTCGCCTTCAACTATTCGAGCACGCTCAGCATGACGCCGGTCGCCACCGGCATCACCGGCCAGCGCTATGGCGTGCCGCGCGTGGTGCGCGGCATCACCCGCAGCCTGTTCCTCGAGCAGAGCGGTGACATCCTGCCGAGCCTCTACGCCTACGACGACCCGGAACTCGACCCGGCCGCCGCCACCCGCTTCTCCCTCGCCGCAGCAGCGGAGTAGAGAAACCCTCTCTCGCACTGCGGGAGAGGGGAGACCGGCCGCGAAGCGGCTGGTGGCCGAGGGTCTTCCGAAAAGAGTTTTTGCGAGTTCCCCGCACCTGACCGGCGCTACGGGCCGGCCACCCTCTCCCCGACCATTGGGGGCGAGGGAGTTTAGCTCAATCAGCGCGGCGCGGTGATCGCGCCCATCGTCTTGTCGGTGTTGTGCGGTGCCGGCTCGCGCATCGCCTGGCGCACCGGCCGGCCCCAGCCGGGCTCGCCGATCAGCACGCCGTCGCGCACCACCACCCGGCCGCGCACGATCGTGTCCCGCGGCCGGCCGCGGGTCGGGCGGCCGTGCCACGGCGTGATCTTGCTGCGCGAGTGCAAAGCGCGCTGGTCTATCGTGCCCTCGGCCGCGAGATCGACGATCGCGATGTCGGCGTCGGCGCCTGGCTGGATTACGCCCTTGCGCGGGAAGAGGCCCCAGGCCTTGGCCGGGTTGACCGCGCTCCACCGTACATAGTCCGAGATCGTCGCTCGGCCGCGATTGATTTCGGTCAGCATGATCGACATCTGCGTCTCGACGCCGGGGAAGCCGCAATCGCAGGTCCAGATACTGGCGCGCTGCTTTTCCTCGGGGGCGTGCGGCGCGTGATCGGTGGCGATCATGTCGATCGTGCCGTCGAGCAAGGCTTGCCACAGCGCCTCGCCATGCCCGGGGGCGCGGATAGGCGGATTGACCCGCAAGATGCCGCCGAGCCGCTCGACGTCATGGCTATCGAGCAATAGGTATTGCGGGCAGGTCTCGACCGTCACATCGACGCCACGCGCCTTGGCGGCGCGCACGACGTACAGCGAATCCTGCGAGCTGTGATGCGCGATATGCAGCCGCGCCCCGGTCCACTCGGCAAATACGACGGCGCGGCCGATCGCCTCGATCTCGCAAACCTCCGGCCGGGCGGCGAGATGCGCGTGCGCGTCGCTGCGGCCGGCGGCCTCCATCCGCGCCTGCCGCCGTGCCATGATCGACGGGTTTTCCGCGTGCACGACGCAGCGCGCGCCGTGCTTCGCAAGGATCTCGAACCCCTCCAGCATCGCGCCATCGCTCGGTGCCGGCAGGTTACCAAAAGTGTTGCCCATAAAGCATTTGAAGCCGGCTACCCCGTGCGCGATCAGCGCCTCGAGTTGGTCGATATTGTTTTCGTCGAGCAGGCCGTAGATGCCGTAATCGACATAGGCCTGTCGCGCCGCCGCTTCTTGCTTGATGCGCAACGCCCCGACCGTACCGGTCGGCGGGTCGGTGTTGGGCATTTCGAACACAGTGGTGACGCCGCCGACGGCCGCCGCCGCGGTGCCGGTGCCCCAATTCTCCTTGTGCGTGTAGCCGGGTTCGCGGAAATGCACGTGGCTGTCGATCGCGCCGGGCAGGACGTGCATGCCCGTCGCCGAGATGATCTCGGTGGCGCCCTGTGCGGCGAAGTCGCGCCCGACCGCGATGATGATGCCGTCGGCTATCCCGATATCGGCCTCCATCACGCTGTCGGCCGTCACGACTTTGCCGCCGGTGATGAGCAGATCGAACGCTGTGGCCATGAGTGCCGCCTCAAATAAAGGAGCCGCCATCGACCGGCAGGTCGATGCCGGTGATCTGCCGGGCGCGGTCGCTGCACAGAAACAAAACCGCCTCGGCGATGTCGCGGTCCTCCGAGATGCGCCGCAGCGCGTACTGGCTTTCGTAAAACTGCCGTGCCTCGGCGCGACTGGTGCCGAGCCGGCGCGCCCGCTCGGCGCACACCGTCTCGAACCGCTCGCCCTCGACCATCGCCGGGCAGACATTGTTGATGTTGACGTTGTACGGGCCGCATTCGAGCGCGGCGCTCTTGGTGATGCCGCGCAGGCCCCATTTCGACGCGCTGTAGGCCATGCGCCCGGCCTGGCCGCGCAACCCGAACGTGCCGCCGACATTGACGATCTTGCCGTAACGCTGCTCGATCATCAGGGGCATGACGGCGCGCATCGTCAGAAAGCAGCCTTTGGTGTTGACGGCAATGATCTCGTCGAATTGCTCCGGCGTCGTCTCCCAGGAGGGCGCGCCGATCGGCCCGGTCCCGCCGGCGACATTCACCAGAATGTCGATGCGCCCAGCAAACGCCTCACTGGCGCCCGCGACCATCGCCTCGACCGACTCCGCTGAGCGTACATCGCAAGCCAACACCGTGGCGGCGTGGCCGAGCGACCGCACCTCGGCGGCGACATCATTGATCGGCGCGAGGTCGCGGCCGCACAGCACCAGATCGGCGCCGGCTCGCGCCAGGGCCAGCGTGATGGCGCGCCCCATTCCCTTGGCTGGACCGGTAACGATCGCGTTGCGCTGTGCGAGGTCCATGACAAGCTGCCGGCGTTGTGCGAGTTGCGCCGGCCGCAGCAGTTACCGTGCCAAGCGTCGGGTCAGCTCATCCAGCTGACATGCGCGGCGACGACGCGCCAGCCCTCGGGAAAGCGCACCCAGCTCTGCATCTGCCGGCCGAGGCGGCCGTTGTCGCCGCGTTGGAACAAGGTGCTGGCGGTCGCGAAATCGCGGCCAAAGGTGGTGATGACGGTGCGCGAGATCGTGCGCGCGCCCGGCGCGGTGCGCGCCGAGCGGAAGGCGGCGATCTCGTCGAAACCGTAAAGGTTTTCGGCGAGCCCATAGCGGATCGTATAGGGCGCGTCGCGAAACGTGCTGTCGAGCACCGCCACATCATTGGCGTTGAGCCCCGCCTCATAGCGGTAGAAGGCCGCCTCGACCTCGGCGACCATTTCGGGGATGTTGATTTCGGGCTCGGCTATGTCAGGCATCGGCACAGCTTGCCACGGCGACCCCATCCCGCTCCAGCGCGGAAGCCACTCGCAGCGCCTCGGCCTCATGCCAGGGCGCGGCGATGATCTGCGCGCCGATCGGCATCCTGCCCGGCGCCCGCGTCGGCACCGCAACGATCGGCAATCCGATAAACGATAATGGCTGCGTATAAACGCCGAGAAACGGCCGCATCGGCACCGGTTCGCCGGCAATCTCGATCGCCTCCTGGCCTATCAGCGGTGCGCTGCACGGCGTCGCCGGCGCGAGTAGGATATCGGTGTCGCGAAACACCTGCATCACCTGCGCGCGGTACCAGGCGCGAAAACGCTGCGCCTGGATGATCCAGGTGGCGGGGATCAGGGCGCCCGCGAGAAAGCGGTCGCGAGTGCCCGGGTCGAAATCGGCGGCGCGCGATTTCAGGTCGGCGAGGTGCAGATTGGCGCCTTCGGCCGGGGTCACGACAAAGGCGGCAGCGCGGGCGCGCGCTGCCTCGGGGATTTCGACCGTGCGGTTGGCGCCAAGCGCTTTGGCGACAGCGGCGACGGCGTCGGCGGCGTCACCGCTTGCGTTGAAGTGGCCGCCAAGGGTCGCGATGCGCAGTCCGGCGGCGCCTTGCGCGAGTACAGGGGAGGCGGGTTCGGCGACGCGCTGCGTGCAAGCCGGGTCGCGCGGGTCGGGGCCCTGCACGGCGTCATAGACCGCGGCGAGGTCGCGGGCCGATCGGGCGAACGGGCCGACATGGTCTAAGCTGGCGGCGAACAGCCGTGCCCCGCCACGTCCGAGCCGGCCGTAAGTCGGTTTCAGTCCGAAAATGCCGCAGAGCGACGCCGGCACGCGGATCGATCCATTGGTGTCGGAGCCGAGCGATAGCGGCACCAGGCCGCCGGCTACGGCCGCCGCCGATCCACCCGACGAACCGCCGGCGATCCGCGCTGGATCGAGCGGGTTGCGGGTCGTGCCGTAATGCGCGTTCTCGGTGGTGAAACCGTAGGCATATTCGTCCATGTTCAGCGCGCCGATCAGGATCGCGCCGGCCGCCGCGAGCCGCTGCACCAGCGTCGCATCGCTGGTTGCCGGCGGCAGGTCGCGATCGATCTTCGACCCCGCTACCGTCACCATACCGGCGATATCGAACAGGTTCTTCACCGCAAACGGCGCCCCGGCGAGCGGGCCGGGATCGTCGCCGCGCGCCACTGCCGCATCGACGGCCTTGGCCTGCGCCATCGCGCGCTCAGCGGTGACGGTGGTGAAGCTGTTATAGACGGTATCGCGCTGTGCGATGCGCGCCAGTGTTGCTTCCGTCACCGCGACGGCCGTCACCTCGCGTGCCCGCACTGCGGCGGCGATCGCGAGAGCGTCGGCGGTGGCAAGATCGGCGGTATTCATGGCCGATAGACCGGCGCCGGCTCGCTGTCATCGGGCAGCGGAAAATCCATGACAAGCGCTGCCATTGCGGCGATCCGCGTAAGGTTGAGGACGACGCCGGGGCGATGCTCGGGCGCGATCTCCAGGCCGATCAATGCGGCAAAGGCGGTGACATAGGCATCGGCATCGAAAGCGTCAGCGCTCATCGCGAGGTGTCCAGCTCAGCGCGATCCGGCGACCGCCAATCGCGGCTCGGAGCTCACGGCGTCTTCATACGGGAAGTGGCAGGCGGCGTAGCGGCCCGGTGCGATCTCGCGCAATGCCGGTGCCTCGCTGCGGCAGCGTTCGGTGCCTTTCGGGCAGCGGCCGTACAGCGCGCAGATAGTCGGGTCGGGATCGACCGGGCTGCGCGGCTCGCCGGGCAAAGCGATGCGGCGCTCGCGCGACGACACCCCGGGGGTGGGCACCGCGGAAAGCAGCGCCTTGGTATAGGGGTGCGCCGGGGCGCGGAAGATTTCGGCCGCCCGGCCCGACTCGACGATGCGGCCGAGATACATGACGAGGATGCGGTCGCACAGCAGCCGCACGACATTCAAATCGTGGCTGACAAAGAGGTAGGACAGGTTCAGCCGGCGCTTTAAATCTTCGAGCAACTGCAGGATCACGACCTGCACCGATACGTCGAGCGCCGAGGTTGGCTCGTCGAGGATCAGCAATTTCGGCTCGACAGCGATAGCGCGAGCGATGCCGACACGCGCCTTCTGCCCGCCCGAAAGCTGATGCGGAAAGCGGGTCAGCAGTTCGGGCGGCAGCCCGGTCAGCCGCGCGGCCTCCTCGATCCTCGCGCGCAAGGCGGCGCCGGAGAGGCCGCGCAGGCGCATCAGCGGATCGGCGATGGAGCGTCCGGCGGTAAAGCGCGGATTGAGGCTATCGGTGGCGTCCTGAAACACCATCTGGATCTGCGCGCGCTGTGGCACCCGACCAAAACGCCGCGCCGGCACCGTCCCGACATCGGCGCCATCGAAACGGATCGTGCCGTCGCTCGGGTCAATCAGCCGGGTCAGCAACCGCACCAGCGTGGACTTGCCACAGCCGGACTCGCCAACCAGCCCGACCGTCTCACCCCGGCCGATCGTCAGGCTGACGCCATCGACCGCGTGCAATCGCGACGCCGCCGCGCCGCGCCAGTCCCGCGCGCCCACCGGATACAGCTTGCGCAGCCCCGCGACATCGAGAAGCGGCTCGGCGTCGCTCATGGCGCTTCCGGCAAAGGATGTTGGCAGAAGAGGACGTGCCCGTCGGAAAGCGCGCGCCGTGGCAGGGGAGGCTCGGCGCAGTCGGCTGCGCGGCGCTCACAGCGCTCGCTGTAGCGGCACGGCGGCAGGTTGTTGCGCCGCAGATCGGGCAGGTTGCCGGTGATCGAAGTCAGCGCGTCGAGGCGATCGACACCGCCCGGCGTGGCGGCGATCAGCTTTGCCGTATAGGGATGCCGCGGGTTGGCAAAAAGGTCAGCGGTCCGCGCAATCTCGACGATGTGCCCGGCATGCATCACCGCGATGCGGTCGCAATATTCCGACGCCAGCCCAAGATCATGTGTGATCAATAGCGTCGCCATGTGCTGCGAGGCAGCGAGTTCGGCGACCAGATCCATGATCACCGCCTGGGTCGTGATGTCGAGCCCGGTGGTCGGCTCGTCAGCGATCAACAGCGCCGGCTCGCAGGCGAGGGCGAGCGCGATCATCACGCGCTGGCACATGCCGCCCGACAATTCGAAGGGATAGGCGGCGGCGCGGCGCTTCGGATCGGGGATGCGCACTTTGGCGAGCATCTCGATGGCGCGGTCGGGTGCCTCGCGCGCCGTGACGTTGCCGTGCCGCAGCAGGACATCGGCGATCTGCTGCCCGATCGGGCGGATCGGGTTCAGCGCGACGCGCGGGTTCTGGAAGATGATCGCCAGTTCGCGGCCGCGGATTTCGTCGAGCGTCTTACGGTCGGCCGACAGCAGGTCGAGCCCGCCGAACACGATACTCCCGCCGGTAACGCGCGCGGCCTCGTCGTTGATGCCCATGATCGCGTAGGCGGTGACCGATTTGCCCGAGCCGCTTTCGCCGACCAGGGCCATGGTCTCGCCGCGCTTCAGATCGAAGCTGATGTTTTCGAGCGCACGTACAATGCCACTGCGGGTGCGGAATTCCAGGCTCAGTTGATCGACCGCCAGGAGCGGCGTGCGGCCGCGATCGATT